>NZ_JALQDH010000111.1:0-280730 GCF_023631365.1 Caballeronia sp. INML2
CTACGAACGGGGGCTCATCGAAGACCCGGTCAACAAGACGAAATCTGTGACATTTACCGAAGAAGGACTGCGCGAGTCCGAGCGGCTCTTTAACCAACACTTCGTCATTCCTGAGCGACCAAAAACTTGATTCAACGAACTTCTAACTCAGCACACTAGCGCATCGCAAGAGGCCATCTGTGCCCTTGCGCCGATATCTGCGATGCTCCGCGCGCGCACCTGGCGCGCGCTGCAGGCACGAGCTTCGTCTCGTTTGGCCGTAATGCCGCGCTAGCATCATGCTGGCCGACGGCGAGCACTGTCCGTTTAGCCGCGCGCATCATTCAATCCTGGCGGAGAGACCTACGATGACTCGTCTGAGTTCTGCGCTGGCTCACGCGACCGTTATTGACTGCCTTCGCAATGCGCGCGTTGACGTGCGGTTCGAGCGGCACCCGTTCGAGTGCGGCGTTTGCGGCTCAGGATCGACCGATGAGGCCGATAGCAAGCCGAGTGCCATCAAGCCCGGAGCAGCGGAACGTCACATATTCAGCTCGACGCGATCCGCCGCCGCGCGCCCGTATTAAGTGGTCTTCTTCAGCGGATTGTGAGCGGCATCAGCCAGAGTTGAATCAGTGATCAAAGCCATATCGTGACGCCTTATCACGACATTGATGTGGCGCTTCCGGACGCAAACTAAACGCAAGTAGATGCTACGACACAGTGGGATTCTGGAACCGAGGAGGTAGCCATGGCTTTGCTCGAATTGCTCGGCACGACGTTGTTTGTCGCCGTCGTGTTTTTTTCGTTACTGGCGATGATGGACATCCTGATACCGCGCTCGATTCCCGCCTCGATCGTTGGCCGTCCATTTGACCACTCGCGCGCAAGCAAAATTGCAAGTGAAAACTCGCGTGCACGCTAATCACGCACCAGGCTCCGCGTCTCCGCTAATTCTCGACTGTGCCGACGGAACCGACTTAAGGCCGGAGCAAGTGCTGAATGCTTGACCCGTGACTACATGAACCACTTCACTTTAGGTGGGCCGGTGGCGCCGGCAACGCGACAAATCGCATACCGACGTTTTATCGGACGTGAGCTTGCATGGACGGCCGGTCAGTCCGGTCCGATGCCTACGGTGACGCCCTCGGGCGGCGATGACGTCTCGACGATCGACCGTATTGAATACTACGCCGGTCGTTTTGATCACTACAAACGCTCATATGCCTCGTTCGATCGCGCATTCGACGCAGCGATGCTTGAGACGTCCCGCCTAACGCAAGGCCGTTCCGTGGAACAATCCCCCAAGTAGGGGCGCAGACTACTTCTGGAGTCTTATGCAGCAAGGCTCTAAGGGTTTTATCGCTGCTGAGGGGATTGTTTCACGATATCTTCGTCATCGCGATATGCGCGCGGCGCTCAAGCTGCGGTCGAGATTATTCGCCCCCGCTGACGGCCCGAGCAGATTATCGTCGCGCAGGGATGGCAGGAGGCCATACACATTCGCGACTTATCAAGAGCGCGAGGCATAAACAATCGGCCCGCAATCAATTGGTGGGCTACTCTCTAAACTTACGGATACGTCCAAGCCACCTTGATTTCGACGAACGGATCTGGACGGGAGGCTGGAGTAAATCGGAAAAACTGCGATGGTGTAGGCGGAGTGCTTGCGGCAAGGGCAGAGGTGCCTTGCCCTCTCGTTCCCACGACGCCGCGTTGGGCTTACCGGGCTACCGAATACCCGACAATCGGAATTCCTCAACTCGTTGCGAGTTCAATCGAGCGTCGGCCCGAAGGGCGGCCCCGCAGTTTGTGAAGCCGCTGTCTCTGCCTAATAAGCAGCGACATCGGCATGGCAATTGCGGAACTAGAAATCTGCCAGAGGGCGTGAGAGTGTCCCAAGTCGGGACACTCGCGGGATGGGGCTCAGAAATTCATCGAGTGAAAAACCGGACAAAGAGTGTCCCAAGTTGAGACACTCTGACTAAAGGACGATCGACGTGCGAGTCACGGAGGCGTCGGCTGAAGAAAACCGTCCCCGGATATCGAACGTTCCTAACCGTTATCCCCGAACAACTGCGCGACCAAATCACGGACCTGCTTTTCTTTATCGGCCGTGAGCATGCCCGCTTTGATTTTGACAGTCAGTCCCATCGAATCCTTGGTGATCGACCCCGCCTGAGATCCGCCCGCGAAAATCTTGTCGATGCTTCGATCGCTCACGCCCTGCGCCGGCTTCCCCTCGTCCTCCAACGCCTGCTTAATCGCCTTCCCAAACTTCAACTGGTCCAAATCGCCCGCTACCACCCGCGCCCACAGATCCTTCGCAATCTCGAACGCAGCGCCATTCCGTCCGCGGAGTACAGAGACGACGCTCTCTGCAGCTGTCGCACCCAGTAAGCGAGGCTGCACATCCAGATCCTGAACGACAAAATCGGGCAACTCACCGAACGACAAATAGCGATAGAGCTCGGATCGAGAAATCCCCAAGGCTTCAGCCATTCGTTTGCGGTTCGGAAACTCTTTCTCGGTCCGTCGAATCGATCGCGAAATCTCGTAGTCGCAGAGATCCTCGCGTGCGACGTTTTCCACTAGGGCAAGCATCGCCATCTCTTCATCCGAGAGATCGACGACCAAGACCTTGATAAACTCTTTTCCGATCATCTTGTGCGCGCGCCACCGGCGCTCGCCTGCGACAATCTGAAAACCCGCGCCGACGCGGCGAACGACGATAGGCTGGACGAGACCCGCCTCGCGAATCGACTCGGCCAGTTGCACAAGCTTCGCATCGTTGAACACCTGACGCGGCTGCCAAGGATTCGGAACGATTTCCGATACCGGTGCCTCTGACGCGGGACCGGCGTGCTCGAGTTGAGCGATGCGCTGTTGCGCGGCCGCCAATGCGGCCGCCATTCCCGGCGCGGTACGCGGGCTCGCGGCCTTTTCCTGCTGCGGATCGAGCTGAATGTCTTTGGCCGCACGAACTTCAGCGGTCTTGCTCATCATGCGGTCGCGAAGGCTGCTCATTGTCCTGCCCTCCATTGGGCAACATATTGGTCATCGATCCATTTGCAGTAATCCACCATCGGCTGTTTTACACGCGCCAAGGTTTTCGCGACGGTCTCGGCACGCGACAAATCGAACACCGTCGAGAACGCCAACGCGCCATTACTCATGACGGAACTGGCCGGGATTTCGGTGGTATGCAACCAGTCTCCATAGGCTCGCTGGGACCACGAGCGTACGACCGGCGCAGACGACGTGCTCCCATAGTCCACACGCGAGAGCAGCACCGATACGAAATCGTAGGTTTTGTCGACCTCGTGTTCGACGAAGCCATTCGCAACCTCGGCAAACAATGACCAGAACGACACGGACGAAATGAAGTCGAGACTTTCGGGCACGAGCGGCATCACCATCGAATCGGCGGCCATCAGCCCGTTGAGCGTCATATACGAGAGCGACGGCGCCGTGTCCAGAATGATGTAGTCATATTGCGCACGCAGCGGTTCGATCCCTTTCCTTAGCACTGACCAGAACTCGAAGTTGGCATTCGTCTTCTGCGCCGTCGGCAGGTGGAATTCGGCGTCGTGCAAATAGTTATGTGCCGGAATGACGTCGAGCCCGTCCCAATACGTAGTCTGTACTTTTGACGAAAGGCCACCCTCGATATCCGGATCGTAAATAAAGGGCAGGACTGTATCCTCCCAAGTCAAATCCTTCTCCGCGTACAAGCCGCACAGTTCCGAAAGCGATGCTTGCGGGTCGAGGTCGATCATGAGAACCTTGCGACCACGCAGACTCAGCCCTTGACCAATGCACATCGACGTCGTTGTCTTGCACGAGCCGCCTTTGAAGTTCGCGGTGATCAGGACGCGACCCCGATGCTCGCGCGTGCCAGTGACGAGCGGCGTCTGGTAGATGTCCGAGACCTGTTGCACCCAAGTCCGCGCATCCTGCAATGAGAAGATGCGCGCACGGCCGGTTCCGTGCGTCTCGCCCGGAGGCAGTTCGCTTCCCTCCTTGGTTGCCAGATAGTTGATCTTTTGGCGATCGATTCCGCACATGTCGGAGAGCTCGCCGATCGTGAAGACGGGAGCCGTCTTTCGCGGCCTGGGCGCCAGAATCTGATCTCGCAGTTCGTTCGTCATGACCGACAAACGCTCCGCGAACTCTCCAAGATTGGAGAGCTTTACCCTTCGATTGATCCCTGGCAGTTCACTCAAATTCATTCGGCGCTTCCTTTTAAGTCCACGGTGAGGTGTTTTATCCACGCTCGGTGGTGTTTCCACGGTTTTGCTGTAACTAGACGTCGAACCGTAGAATACTCGCCGGGTTGATGAATGGCTATTGGAATCGAATGAAAGTTGCAAAATCGTTCGCCGCGCTGAAGAAAACCCTTATTTATCCGACGCTTATGCACTCGCGCGGTGCCGCTGTTCTGGCTGAACGGCAGCGGACCGGCGCGTCGGTACATCCATCAGGCAGCAACCTGACACAAAACACCTCACCTCAGCGAGAGGCCGCGCACGCTATGAGCCGCAAGCGATCGCACCGATCACAATTCGCCTCACCCAAACACCCCGTTTTTATGTGAATGAAAACGCCGCATATGCAATCCCTTTTTGAGTACCCCGCAACCCCTTTGTCCTAATCGCTGGTTAGTTTGTTTTTTTAAAAAACAAAACGTACCACCACCAACAGACATACCAAGTCCCCTATAAATCAGTTACATACGCTCAGATGGTGAGGTTTACTGTGATCAAAGTGATGTAGATTGAGCGTCAAGGTGCTGCGTTTACCCCACCAAGGTGAAGCGAAATGCCGCCCAAGGTGAGGCGTCTGGGCGGTAATGGTGAGGAGATTTGTGATGAAGGCCGGTTAAGGTGAGCTTTTATGTGTCGACGGCGGCCCAAGGTGAGGTAGCTTGTGTTGACATCTCACCTTGCAGCCGTTAACGTACCGCTCGATAGCAAAACTACAGCGCGTGACGTGGAGGCGGGATGACGACAGGAGGGCAGGTGGCCACGTCCAGACAACTGGCACTGGCGTTATTCGACGACGCGAACGCCGAAGGCCTGCCCGTTGATGCTGCACGATCGGACATCGGCTTCGCGCGCAAGAACGTTCTGATTCGGATCGTCGATCTCGGTGTGTCGGCTCGTCGTCTTATCGACGCAGCCTATTTCATCGTCGCTCAGGAACACAAGGTTCACGATCTTTACGACGTCGAGCTGGACTATTTCAAGTGGCTCATGCGTTACTCGAGCCGCAACAACGCGCATCTCGAACAGGTGATCACGGAGGCGCAGCGGGCCCTCATTCAGGCGACCGCCGAACCCGATGCCGACGGCTCGAAGCCCTTCGGATCGGTTCAACTGATCGGACGTATTTCGTACGTGGGCGGGCGCTTCCAGTTCCGTGTGCCTCCGGATCTCATCGGGATCATCCGCGGTCCCGGGAAATCGCACTGGCTGAGCCTGCGCATCACATCTCTTTTCACGCTCAGCTACGCGCGCGTCATGTACGACCATCTTCTTCCGTACGCGGGCGAGGGTGTAACCGAATGGTTCACGCTCGATGAACTGCGCGCGTGGCAAGGAACGATGGGCGCGAAGGCACAGGAGTTCAAGTACTTCAAACGGGACTGGCTCGCGCCTGCGGTGGACCAGATCAATGAGGTGTCCGATCTTTCCTTGTCGTACGAGACGCGCAACGAACCGGGCTCTCGCAAGATCGGGCGCATGCGTTTTCGCGTCGAACGAAAGGAGATGGCCGAGCGTTTGCTTCACACGCACGAACATGCGCAGGCGCTGTATCAGACGCTGAAGCAGGAGATTGGTCTTTCGAGCACGCAATTCGGCCAGATCGCTTCCGACCGTGACACCTACACCGATGCACGCCTCGAACAGGCAATCGAGCGCACGCGTTTCAGTCTGAAGCTGGGCAAAGTCTCGAAGAGTCCGGCTGGCTTCTTCATGAAGGCCTTGAAAGAAGGCTGGATCGTCTCCGATGCGGAGCGTCAGATGGTACAGATCCAGGAAGGCTTGTCGCTGACAGACCAACGCGAGGCCGAGGCCAAGGAGCAAGCAGAGGCGCGTCGGGCATTGCAGGTCGCAGCGCAAGACGTCAATGCCCAGAACCGGATCGTCGACGAAGTTCGTCGGGGCTGGGAAGTGTACGAAGCCGCGACGCCGCGACAACGCGAGGACTGGCGCCGCACTTACAAGACAAGCCCCGGCGGGAAACTCACGCTGCGCAGGCTCGGCATCGATCCATCGAGTGACCTGGCCGAAGCCATCATTCAGAAGTACCCCGACCTGCGGGACGGATTCTCGGGGTATGTGTTCAACAAGGTGCGATCCGTGAAGGGCAGGGGCTAGCGGCATCGGGACGATGCCCGTCAGCATTACGGCTGCTCGATCGCCTACGCCCCGAGCGGACGCGCAACCCGCCTTGCGCGCTTCCCGACTTTCGTCGCAGATGCGAACAACGCAAGCCAGAACGATTTCGGCTAGCCTGTCCGTTCCATCTCCAACTTTCACCACGCTTATGTCCCGCGCTCTCCAAATCGACTTCGTCTCCGACATTGCCTGCCCGTGGTGCGCCGTCGGCCTGTCTTCTCTGCTACGCGCGCTGGAGCGCCTTGGTAACACCGTCGATGCGCGCATCAGGTTGCATCCCTTCGAACTGAATCCGGACATGGGGCCGCAGGGCGAGCGCATCGTCGATTATCTCGGTCGCAAGTATGGCCGCACGCCGGAGCAGATTCGCGAGACGCAGACGATGATCCGCGAGCGCGGCGCGCAAGAAGGCTTCGCTTTCGGTGAACGCAACTGGGTGTACAACACGTTCGATGCGCATCGGCTGCTGCATTGGGCGCGCATCGAGGGCAAGCAGCTCCCGCTCAAGCTCGCGCTGTTGCGTGCCTATCACGGTGACGGCAAGGATACGAGCGATCCGGACGTTCTCATCGAAGCGGCCCGAAGCGTCGGCCTCGATGGCGAAGCAGCGCGCGCGGTGCTGGAAAATGGGAAATATGCCGACGAGGTGCGGGCGGAGGAGCGGGAGTTCCAGGAACTCGGCATCCAGTCGGTGCCCGCGATTATCTTCGACCAGAAGTATCTGGTGAGTGGCGGCCAGCCTTCCGAAGCATTCGAGGACGCGATTCGGAAGATCATCGATGAGAACGGTTGAAGCAGTTGTCGATTTTCGGCGATGCTGGCCCGACACTTCTCTGCGCTAGCCGACCACATGTAGTTCACTCGTATGCCCCCGCCGTCGAACGCCCCACGCGCACTATCCGATGCCGTAGAGCGACGAGCGCGCGCATCAGCGCGAAGATTCATGTGGCCGTGCGATGGTCGCTCCAAAAGCGCTTCACGAGATTCCGCGTCGCGCCGTATGCATGACGACTGTCGATCTTGACGGGCCTGCCGTCCTTGTCGCGCTCGTTCAATGCCGATGGGCGCAGTCCAACCCTCGTCTGGAACGCGGCGCTCGCAAGCGCGCAGAGCATTCCTTCAGATGCGTGCACATGTCGCACGAAGACAGACGCAGCCTGTGCCCATGCGCAAGCCGATCAGCGCGCGAAGCGAATCGCCGCCGCCGGGACACTGATCGATGCGAGCGGACCCTACGTTGTGCTCGCGGCGCGCGATCGTCTCGATGTGATCGTCCTCCAAACGTGCGCGAGCAAGCCCGCGACGATCGATCTCGAACTGCACGCGGGCGCGCGGCTGCCTGTCGCTTCGTCGCCGCTGGGCTGGGCGCTCCTCGCCCGCGTATCTATCGAACGTTCTTCGCAAGAAAGCGGTCGAGTTGCGCGGCGAAATTCTTGCCGTCGCGCGGTGCATACGGTGACGGTCCGCCCGTCTGGACGCCGGAGCCGCGCAACTGATCCATCATCGCGCGGATCGACAGGCGTTCCTCGATGTTGTCCGCGTTCATCCATTCGCCGCGCGGATCGAGCGCGAAGGCGCCCTTTGCAATCACCGAGGCGGCAAGCGGGATGTCCGACGTGATGATGAGATCGCCGCCCTCGGCAATCTCGACGATGCGGGCATCGGCCACGTCGAACCCCGCCGGCACCTGGATGGCGCGTATCCAGGGCGAGGGTGGCGTGCGAAGAAATTGATTTGCGACCAGCGTCACGTTCACCTTCATGCGCGGGCCTGCGCGAAAGAGGATGTCTTTCACGACGGCGGGGCAGGCGTCGGCATCGACGATGATTTGCATCGGTTGGTATCCCGGAATGTTATGTCGCCGTCGCGAAGGGGAAGCGAGCATAGCGTCGCGACGAGTATCGCACGATGTCTTCCGGCGACGCGGCGCGGACCCGAGCGCCTATACTTTCTGAAACGCATCTCCTCCAGAACGGAGAATCACCGTGAGAACGAAGCTGGCAAGCATTGCTGTGTCACTCATCATGGGCGTTGTGGGCGTGTCCGCGGCCCCGCTTTCCTATGCTCAAGATACTGGTTCGGCCGCAACGGACGCGACGCAAGCCGCACCCATGACGAAAGCGGAAAAAAAGGCCGCGCGAAAACAGGCGCGCGCGAAGAAGAACGCTGAGTTGAAGAAACTCGAGGACGCGGGCTACAACCCCGGCCGCGCCAACGATCCCAACTATCCCCAGGATTTGCAGAACGCTCAGAAAAAAGCGGGGATCGGGGCGGGCGCGAGTCAGTAGGTCTTTGCCCGTCGCGGGTTGCCGTTGCCGCTGAAGGCATCGGTCGATCTCGTGATAGGACGGCTGCGATAGCTGAACAAAAAAATCCGTGCAATTGGGGTTCGGGCCGCTTGCACGCCGAATTCTCTTGTCCAACACTTCATTGCATTCCGATTAGCCAGATATCTGTCCGATATACTGGACAGTGCGCCGTGACTAGCTCTACGATGCAGACGGGCTTTGGAACCGGTTCCGCTTCCCAATTTTTCCATCAGGACCCGCACATGAAACTCTCGAACTTAGGCGCAAGAAGTGTCTCGCTGTTCGTCATCGCCGCAGCGCTGGCGTTGTCCGCATGTACGAAAGTTTCGACGCCGGCGGAAGGGGGCCCCACGGCAGGCTCTGCTCCCACGCTTCAGGCCGTACTTCAACGCGGTACCTTGCGTGTCGGCGACTGCCTGACCTTCGCGCCCTTCGGCTTCTACAACAAGGACGGTCAACCGGACGGGTACGACGTCGATCTCGCCAAGGAGCTCGCCAAACAAATGGGCGTCAAGCTCGAAGTCGTGAACACGACGAGCGCGAACCGGATTCCGAACCTGCAGACGAGCAAGGTCGATGTCGTGTTCTGCAACTTCACGCGCAACCTGGAGCGCGCGAAGGTCATCGAATTCACGACGCCTTACGTCGTCGCGAGCGAGGCGTTGCTGGTCAAGAAGAGCAGCGGCATTCAGTCCGTCAAGGACATGGGCAACCGTACGATCGCGACCGTGAAAGGCTCGACCAACGGCGATGAAGTCCGCTCGCTGAACATTCCCATCAAGATCCAGGAATACGACAGCTCGCAGGCCGCGATTCTCGCCGTGAAGCAAGGTCAGGCCGACGCGATGATCGAGGACAACAACTTCCTCGCATATCAGGCGACGCTCGACCCCGAACTGACCGTGACGAACGAAGCGCTCGTGCCGCTCGAATACAACGGCTTCGGCGTGAAGGCGGGCGATCAGGCGTGGCTTAATTACCTGAACCTGTTCCTCTTCAACATCAACGCGTCGAAGCTCAACGCGCAGCTCTACAAAAAGTGGTTCGGCACCGATCCGCGCTATCCGCTCAACCCGCAGTTCTGAGAAAGGCGTGATGTCGATATCGCATGAAACCGGAACGACGCGGAGGCTGAAATGAGTTACGAGTGGCTCACCTTGTGGGGCTATGTCCCCGAGTTCCTGAAAGCCGGCTGGCTGACTCTGCAAGTGACGCTGCTCGCGTTCGTGCTGGCGGTGCTGCTCGGACTGCTGACGGCGCTGGCCAGCATATCGCCGGTCGCCGTGTTCCGGTACATCGCCCGGGCTTATGTCGAAGTCATCCGCAATACGCCGGTTCTCCTGCAGATCTTCATCGTGTTCTTCGGCTTGCCGTCGGCGGGCATTTCGCTCGATGCCTACTGGGCGGGCGTAATCGCACTGGGGCTCAATGTCGGCGCTTACCTGTCGGAAGTGTTTCGCGCGGGCATTCAGTCCGTGCCGCGCGGACAGCTCGAAGCCGCGGGCATTCTCGGTCTCGAGCGCGGTCAGATCTTCACCGAGATCGTATTGCCGCAGGCCGCGCGTGCGGTTTATCCGGCGATCGTCAACTATCTGATTCAGCTCTTGCTCGGCACCTCGCTGCTGTCCGCGATTGCGTTGCCCGAACTTACGGGCACCGCGACGGTGATCAACTCGCGCACGCTGCTGTACGTCCAGACCTTCGCGGTCGTTCTCGTCGCGTATCTGGTGCTGAGCAACGTGCTGTCGTGGATCGCTAGCCAACTCGGCGCCCGGATGTTTCATCCGCCGCTGATCGTGCGGCCGCGCGCACGGTTCGGCGGCTTCGCGTTGCGCCGCGCCAATCGCGCCTGATGCCCGAACCGGAGCCGCATCATGTCAATCGAATTGCTGAGAACCAGTCTGTCGATCCTGCTGCAAGGTCTCGTGACGACGCTGCTGCTGTCGGTCGCCTCGATCGTCGGCGGCACGTTGATCGGCCTTCTTGCCGCCGTGTTGCGATCGTTCGGACCGTGGGGCACGGATCGCATCGCGCGCCTTTATACCGAGCTCTTTCGCGGCACGCCTGTCCTGATCACGCTGATGTTCATCTATTTCGGCGTCTCTTACTTCGGTTATGCAATCGACGTCTTCGCGGCCGGCGTGATCGGCCTGAGCGTCTATCAGGGCGCGTATATCGCCGAAGTGTTCCGTTCGGGGATCGAATCGGTGGCGAAGGGCCAATGGGAAGTCTCGCAGATTCTCGGTCTGTCGCGCATGCAGGCGTTCGCGTTCGTCGTGTTGCCGCAGACCGGCAGGATCGTGCTGCCGCCGCTCATCGGACAATACCTCTCGCTGATCAAGGACACGTCGATCGTCAGCATGATCGGCATGTCCGAGCTGATGCACGGCGGGCAGGCGATCGTCGATCGGATCGGCAAGCCGGTCGAGATATACGGGCTCGTCGCACTCATCTATTTCGTCGTGTGCTTCCCGCTTTCGCAATGGGTGCGCCACCATGACCGCAGGAGACTGTCGTGAGCAATCAAAGCCAGACCAGGCCCGTCATTTCGCTCTCGGGCGTCAGTAAAGCATTCGGCGCGACGCGCGTGCTCAACGAGATCAATCTCGACGTGCGGGCGGGCGAGGTGCTCGTGCTCATCGGCGCGTCGGGTTCGGGCAAGAGCACGGTGCTGCGCATCATGGCAGGACTCGAAACGACGGATTCCGGCGAAGTCTGGGTCAACGACGTGCCGATGCACGACCCGAAGCGCGCACGCGACATTCGCGGTCACGTCGGCATGGTCTTCCAGCAGTTCAATCTGTTTCCGCACAAGACCGCGCTCGGCAACGTGACGCTTGCGTTGATCAAGGCGCGCAAGATGAATCCGGCCGATGCGCGCAAGCGCGCAATGGAGGTCCTCGATCGCGTCGGGCTCGCGGATCGGGCCGACCATTACCCGAGCCAGTTGTCGGGCGGGCAACAGCAGCGCGTCGCGATCGCGCGGGCGCTCGCGGTCGAGCCGGGCATCATGTTCTTCGATGAAGCGACGTCGGCGCTCGATCCGGAACTCGTCGGCGAAGTCACCGAAGTAATGCGCGGACTCGCACGCGACGGCATGACGATGGTCGTCGTCACGCATGAAATGGGTTTCGCGCGCAAGACCGCCGATCGCGTCGTCTTCATGGACAAGGGCGTGATCGCGGAGCAGGGCGAGCCGGAGGAGATCTTCGTCAACCCATCGAACGAGCGCACCCGGCAGTTTCTGCATCGCGTGCTCGACCATTGACGCATACGGAGTGAATGCATGGCAGTTACAGAATCGTCGCGAGCGAGAGGCGTGGACCGGGTCATTGCCATGTTTCGGCAATTGCATCTCGCCCAGCGCCCGATGACGATGCGCGAGTTGATCGAAGCGACCGGTGCGCCGCGTTCGAGCATCTATGAGCTGGTCGCGATTCTCGCGGAAGTCGGCTGGCTCGAAACATCGGCCGATGGAAGCGTCTTCTTCGGTCGGGAGATGCACTACTACGGCTCCGACTATGCCACGCACAACGACCTGATCAGCCGCGCGCATCAGTCGATTCTCGCGCTGGTGCGCAAGTATGACGAAACCACGCAGTTGTGCATGCTCGAGGGCAACAAGTACACCGTGGTGCTGTCCGAGAACAGCGCGCGCCCGTTCAACATCAGTTCGGATATCGGCGTGAGAGTGCCGATTCCGTGGACTGCGACCGGACGCCTCCTGCTGGGTCATCTGAACGCCGACGACATCCGCGCGTTGATTCCGCGCGAGGACTTCACGCTCGACAACGGCGTGACGATCGACTTCGATGAATTCATGCGCGATGTCCAGCGCGCGAAGGAACTGGGCTACTGCTGCACGGAAGGATTGTCGAACGCGTTTCGCCTGTGCATGGCGGCGCCCGTGCGCGATCGCGCCGGCATGCCGATCGCCGCGCTGTGCTTCATGACGGGTCGCGATACCGATCCCGAACGCCGGCAGGCGATGCTCGACGACCTGCTTCAGTCCGCGAAGGCGCTGTCGCGCAGATAGTGTTCGTATGGCTCGTCGCAAGTTCGCGTGGAAGAGCGCCGCGCGGCCGGGACGGTTACTTGCACGCTCACACCGCAGGCGCGCACGGAGCACGCTTCGTCCGCGAACTCACTTACCGCACGCCTTCGCTCTGGTTTGCGCTCCTCGATCGCATCGCGCGAAGGGCACGAGAAAGCGCGGTTCAGCTTTGCCAAGGTACTCGTAAACTCACGCTGTTACGATTTCGCCTCTTTCCTCTCGAAGACAACGAACTCATGAAAAAGGCTGTTCTCGCCGTATTGGCCGCTGGCATGGCATTTTTTTCCGTCGCTCCGGCTTTTGCTGACTCGCATCACCATCATCCGGTGTGCCACAAGGTGCGCGTGCATCATCATTGGGAGCGCCACTGCAAGTAAGCGCATTACGCTGCTGAAAGCACAGAGCCCCGTCGCGAATGCTGACGGGGCTCTTTTTTTGATGCGACGCTTCAGCGAACCCGCGCCACCGGCACCGCCGCATCCGACAACGCCCACCCCAGCCCGAGGCTTTTCTGAAGCGACACGAAGTCCTTCAGCAATTCGGCTTGCGCCGCCACCACGTCCTGTTGCGCGACGAACTGCGTGCGTTGCGCATCGAGCAGATCGATGAGCGTCGATACGCCCGCCGTGTAACGCTGACGCACGAGCGTGGCCGAGCGTTCCGCCGATGCCTGAACCTGCTGAAGCCGCACCACGTGCTCACGCTGATTGCCATAACGCGACAGCGACGAATTGGCGTCCTTCAGCGCGCCGAGCACGGTCTTCTCGTAGCGCGCTTCGGCTTCGTCGCGCGCGGCTTCGGCGGCATCGACATTCGCCGCCGTCCGTCCGAAGTCGAACAGATTCCATTGCAGATACGGCACGCCGACCCAGGAAAAATTCTGCTTGCGCAGCAGATGGCCGGGGTCCGACGCGGAAAAGCCGATATCGCCGAGGAGGGACACCTTCGGGAAATAGTCCGCGATATGCTCGCCGATCTGCGCATTGCTCGACGCAAGACGCCGCTCGGCTGCGCGAATATCGGGACGCTGCTGCAGCATCGTCGCCGGATCGCCGATCGGCACCGACGACGGCAACGCGGGCAGCGGCGCACGCGCGCCGAGTTCGGCATCGAGGGCGCCGGGCGTGCGGCCCGTCAGCACGGCGAGCTGATCCAGCGAGTCGGTGATCTGCACTTGCAGCGGCACGAGCGTCGCGCGCGTCGTATCGACCTGCGTGGTGAGGCGTTCGACATCGACTTCCGCCGCCGTGCCGCGCGCGCGGCGCTGCTCGGTGAGCGTGAGCATCTGCTGTTGATACTCGGCCGTGTGTTCGGCGAGGGCGAGCCGCTGCTGCTGGTCGCGCAGGTCGACGTACACCGAAGCCACTTCCGCGGCGAGCGAAACTTGCGCGTCGGAAAGATCTGCATCCACGGCGTCGGCTTCGTCCGATGCGGCTTCGATCGCGCGGCGCGTGCCGCCGAAGAGGTCGATTTCCCAGGAGGCGTCGAAACCCACGGTGTAGAAATCGACCGGACCGCGCCCGTTCGATGCCGCCGCGCCCTGATCACCCGACGACGAGCCGAAGATCGACGTATCCGGCGAACGCATGCGCAGCGCCGCCGCCGAAGCCGACACCTTGGGCAACTCGTTGGCGCGCTGCCCGCTCAGTTGCGAGCGCGACTGGCGCAGACGCGCCCGTGCCATCTTGAGGTCGGGATTGTGCGCGAACGCGGCATCGATCAAGGTATTCAGTTGCGCATCGTCGAGTGCCTGCCATCACGCCGCGGGCGCATGCGTCGCGACGACGCCTCGTGCCGGTGCGCGCACGAATGCGCCGCTTTTCGCGGCATCGGACGCGACATCCGGCGCGCCGTGATAGTCGGGGCCGACCGTGCACGCGGCGAGCGCCAGCGCGGCGAGCGGAAGCAAACAGGTGAAGCGTGAAGGAAACATCGTCGAATGATTCATGACATCAGTGGCCGGCGGACGGCATCTCGCCGGCTTGAGCGCGCGGCGTCTTGAGAAGGAGCGCGAGCGGCAGGCACGCGAGCAGTGCGATCGCCAGCACGTAAAAAGTTTCGGAGTAGGTCATCACGATTGCCTGCTGGCCGATTTGCATCGACAGCTGACCGAGCGCCTGCATTTTCGCGTGTGCGATGTCGCCACCTTGCGCCGCGAAGCTCGCCGCGCTCGCCGCCATGCGCTCCTGACCGATCACCGAGTTCGCCGTCAGCGATTCGCGGATCGCCGCCGTATGGAAGTCGTTGCGACGGTCGATCACGGTGCCGATGATCGCGAGGCCGACCGACCCGCCGAGATTGCGCGCCATGTTGTAGAGGCCGGCCGCATCGCCGGATTCCTCGCGCGAAACCGCGGCCATCGACGCCTGATTGAGCGGCATCATCGCGAGCATCTGGCCGAAGCCGCGCAGGATCTGCGACCAGAAGAAGTCGTGCCCGACGCTTTGCGCGGTAAGCGAAATGTCGAGCAGGCAACTCGCCGCGAAGAACAGCAGCCCCGTGGTGACCAGCACGCGAAAATCCACCTTGCCGAGCAGACGCGGCAGCACCGGCATGATGAGAAACGCGGGCACGCCGGACACCAGCATGATCGAGCCGGACTGCAATGCGTTATAACCCGCGACCACGCTCAGGAACTGCGGCAGCAGGAACGACACGCAGTAGAGTCCCGCGCCCACGGCGAACACGATCAGGATCACGCTCGCATAGCGCGGATTGCGCAGCAGCGAGAGCCGCACGATCGGCTTTTTCGCAAAGAACTGCGAGAGCGCGATGAAGAGGAAGCCGAACGCCGTGACGCAGGTGAGCATCACGATCTCGCTCGATTCGAACCATTGATTGCGCTGGCCTTCCTCCAGCACGACGGTGAGCGAACTCAGACCGATCGCCAGACCCGCAATGCCGAGCCAGTCGGCCTTGAGAAATGCCTCCCAGTGCGACTTCTCGGGCGGCAAGCCGGTGATGAGCAGCGCGACGAGCGCAAAGCCCACCGGCACGTTCACGAAGAAGCACCACGACCATGAGATGTTCTCCGCGAGCCAGCCGCCGAGCACGGGGCCGAGCAGCGGTCCGAGCAGCACGATCAGACCGAAGATCGTCATGCCGACAGGCATCTGCTCGCGCGGCAGCCGCGTGCGGATGATGGTCTGCGCGGTCGGGATCATCGCGCCGCCGGTGAAGCCCTGACCGATGCGGCCCACGACCATCATCGGCAGCGAGTTCGAAAGGCCGCACATTACGGAAAAGAGCGTGAACAGCACCGCGTTGCCGAGCAGGAAGCTGCGCAGGCCGAATACGCGCGTGAGCCACGCGGCGAGCGGAATCATCACGATTTCCGACATCAGGTAGCCGGTCGATATCCATGTGCCTTCGGTACCGGTCGCGCCGATCTCACCCTGAATCTGCGGCAGCGCGGAGTTGGTGATGGAGATATCGAGCGTGGCCATCAGCGCGCCGAGCGCACCGGCCGTGACCGCGATCCAGTCGACGGCGCTCGCGCGTGCGTGCGATTCAGTCATGGCGATTCTCGGCGGCGACGCGCTTGCTGTCGTCGGTGGCCGCTTTCGTGTCGACATCGACCGTCACCGACAATCCCGGCAGCAGCACCTTGCGCGTTTCAGGACCCGTATCGACGCGAATACGCACGGGCACGCGCTGCACGATCTTCGTGAAGTTCCCGGTCGCGTTCTCGGGCGGCAGCAGCGCGAACTGCGCGCCGGTGCCGGGCGCGAAGCTTTCGACGACACCGTGCAGCTCGGTGCCCTTGAGCGCATCGACGTGCAACGTCGCTGGCTGACCGACACGCATCCGGCCCACTTGCGTTTCCTTGAAGTTCGCCTCGAGATACAGCGACTGGACCGGCACGACCGTCATCAGGCGCGTGCCGGGTTGCACGTACTGGCCGACGCGCACCGTGCGGTCGCCCACGCGACCCGCGACCGGACTCACGAGCGTCGTGTCGTCGAGGTCGAGCTTCGACTGGTTGAGTTGCGCCTGCGCCGCTTCCATCTGCGCGCGCGCCTGCGCGATCTGCGCTTCGGTCGCGCCGATCTGCATCGTGGCGGAGCGCGCGGCGGCGAGATTCGCGGCGAGCGTGGCGCGCGCCTGATCGCGCGTCGAAACGAGACTGGCGAGGCGCTCGGCGGTTTCGGCGCCGGTCGCGACGAGCGGACGATAGCGAGTGACGTCGTCCTCCGCGTGCGTGAGGCTCACGCGCGACACATCGGCCTGCGCCTTCGCCTGCTCGGCGTTCGCGTGCTGCTGCTTCAATTCGGCTTGCGCGCGCTGGATATCGGCGGCGCGCGCATCGAGCGTCGCCTTTGCCTGATCGAGCGATGCCTGATACTGCCGCGCGTCGAGGCGCGCGAGCGGCGCACCCGCCGCGACGGCCTGATTGTCGTCGACCAGGACTTCCGTGATGTAGCCGCTCACCTTCGGCGCGATGGTCACGCTGTCGGCCTTGAGATAGGCGTCGTCGGTGGTTTCGACGAAGCGGCCGACAGTCCACCAGCGCAAACCCCACGCAACGCCGACGACGACCGCGACGATTCCGATCGCGATCAGCACGCGCTTGCGTGACGGTTTGCCTTGGGCGGCGTCAACGGGTTGGTCGCCGTGCGTGGGCACTGTGACTGACATGATTTCTCCGGGATCTTTTGCACTACCGCGTGCGTACGGTAGTCTTCGGTGAATACGAGACGGCGAGCGCGCTTGCGGCGTGTGCGATACACGCGGTGCGCTCGCCAAACTAGACGGTGTCGTCTAGTATGCCCGAGTCTAGACGATTGCGTCTAGTTTTGCCCGTCCCAGGAGCGACGATGAAGAAGCCTCGTGCGGATAATGAAAGCGAATTGCAGGGTCAGGAGCGCGGCAGCACCGCGCGTTCGCCGCTGCAGGCGCGCGGGCGTGCGCGCATCGAGGCTGTGCTCGACGCGACCGCCGAGTTGATTGTCGAAAAAGGTCTCGAGGGCGTCACGATGCACGGCGTCGCCCGGCGCGCAGAGACGCCGATCGGCTCGATGTATCACTTCTTCCCGGATCGCGACAGCCTGCTTGCCGCGTTGTGGGATCGGCACGCGGCGGCGCTCGACGAACTGGAAGACGAGCTTGGCCGGATCGACAGCGAGACGTGGCGCGGGCTGTCGGCGGAGGCGGTGATCGATCGCATCATGACGCCGCACATCGAATACTTCGAGCGAAAGACCGATTTCCTGATTCTGATGTCGGCGAGGCCGCACGACGAAGCGAAAAAGAAACGCAAGTCCAGCATGATGAGAAAGGTGATCGACGCGCGCATGCCCGGCGTGAAAGCGTCCGAGCGCGAACTTTACGTGGAGATGCTTCATGCACTCGCGGGCGGCGCGTTAGCCGTCAAATTGCGTCCGTCGATGGGCGATGTGCAGTTGGCGCGCCGCTATCTGCGCGAAGTCAAGCGAGCGCTGGCAGCCTATCTGGCCGCTGTGGAAGCGGCGGTCCTCAAGTGATGCGGTTGGGAAACAGCATGCGAACTGATTAGAGCTTCGTCGTGCGAAATATATCGAAGCGCATAGGAGTTCTTCGCGGCCGCGCCGAACGCAAAGCGCTACGCAGTGTTTGCATCCACGCTTATTCTCCGCCGCCGACGACCTCGGCCTGCCTTCGAAGCTGGCGCGTCATGAACTCGCTGGAATCGACATCGTCCGGAGTCAGCGAACGGCCACACGCTGAACACGCCGGCGTGTTGTCCGCGAAGAGGCGGTCGGTGCCGTCGTAGTGGCCGTTATCGGAGAGGCCTTGCAACGTCGCCCGATACCAGTGCGAGTGCCCGTCATCGTAGATGCTTTCCACGATCGAGCCGCGATGCCCGCAGGGGCAATTCACGTGTGTGATGATGCCGACTTTCATGCGTGCCTCGATAACGATAGCGAAGCGTTGAAGTGTGAGAAGCGCCCAGCAAGCGTGTCAATGGACAAAACACGCGCAACGCGTGTACCTGATTTCCTCGAATTTGGCAGGCGATCGGATAGCGAAGTTCATTCCGCATACAAGCAATCCGGCAAATAAGCGTCATCCTTCTCCGTAGCGGGTCGGGTCCGGTGAAAAGGACTCTCGACGCGTTTTCATTGTCGTCATGCATCGGCGGCATCGACGAAAATTTCGCTATACAAAATCCATAAACCGCGTAGGATGGAACAACTCAAGCGAGTTGAAATAATTCGCAGCATCCGATAGCGCTCAAGCGCCGGCCCCGAACGGGACAGCCTCACATCGGAGACCGTGCAACGCGGTCATTCGTGTCAGCTTGCCGATACTGCTCTACGCCCCCCTAATACATTGCCGCCTGCTTGCGGCGAGAGATCATTTCATGACAGTCGAAAACCGCCTTTACCGTGGCCTGGAAATATGCCCGCTCGTCTTTTCACATCGGGCCGCCGGAGCCGTTCACGCATACAACCAGGACGATGGGTTCGATGCCGCCGTGCGCATTCAGGAACCGTCGGAGTCAATGGGCCTGTCGCGCAGCCGTGTATTCAAGCTTAGCGCAAGCGAGCCGTTTCAGAGCGCCGGCGACGCGCGTCGCGCATCGATCGCCTATGCCGAGCAGATGATCGACAAGTGCCCGCAGGCGAGATCGTTCCTCGACTAGCGTGGTGAGCAGTTCGGGCAGCGCCCTCGACGGCCTGCTGTCGCAACCGGCGAGGCCGGGATTGACCGCTTCTCGCGGCGATCGGAGAGTAACTGTGATGCAACCCGACATCAGCAACATTCGCATCGATCCAACGCCGCGCCGGGCCGATGGGGAGTACATGGCGCATGCCCGCATCAGTACCAGCGGTGCGGACGGCCGCGAAACGGATGTCTTCGTGAGCGGCGACCTTGCCGGATTCGACCGGCGCGACGAGGCCGTCGCTTTTGCGGCGAACTGGGCGCGCGCGTGGCTCGAAGTCCGGTTTGGCTGAATTGACATCGGTATAACAAATGCCGTGATTTCGTATGCGCAGGCCGCCGCGCCTCTGGCTAACGTCTCACGTTGGCAAAGAAGCTGAATGTGGAGAGAGGATGGCCGGTTCCCGTCGAAATCAAGTAAGCGAAGTTCATCATCCGGACGCGCAAGGCGTCGTAGCCGATGCGGTGCAGTCCGACCGGCAGCGACGCGCAGACGAACAGCAACGGGCGGTACGCGCTTTGATCCGTGTAGCGAGGGATCAAGGCTTTGTCACGCATGCGCAGATCAATGATCACCTGCCCGATGATGTTGCGCAGCCGACAGTGCTCGAAGATATATCGCGCACGTTCCTCGAAATGGGCGTGACGGTCTACGAACAGGTTCCCGATACCGAAACGCTGTTGCTCGATGACGCGCTTCCTGCTGTCACGCTCGACGATCAGACGGAAGAAGACGCCGAAGTCGCGCTTTCGACCGTCGATGCCGAATACGGCCGCACGACCGATCCCGTGCGCATGTACATGCGCGAGATGGGTGCGAAGCAATTGCTGACGCGCGCGGCCGAGGTTCAAATTGCGCGGCGAATCGAAGAAAGTATCAATGAGATGATTCAGGCCATCGCGGCTTGTCCTCCCACCATCTCGATGATTCTCGCGAGCGCCGGGCAGGTCGCGGAGGACAAGCTCGGCATCGACGAACTCATCGACGGCATCGACGATGCATCCATGCCGGCGGATCTCGACAAACCCGGGCGCGCCGATGGCGAAAGCGATCCGGAGGCCGAGGACGAGGCGAACCGGTTGCGGCTGATGCAACTCAGGCACGACGCACTCGATCTTTTTGCGCGGGTGGGCCAGTGCGTCGATCAGCTGCGCGAAGCGGGCGCGGACGATGTTCCGGCCGCTCACGAGACGATTCGACATGAACTTGCGCGCGTGCGCTTTACCGCGCGCACGGTCGAACGCGCGTGCAACGACATCCAGCAGCGGCTCGCGCACGTGCGTCAGATCGAGCGGCGGATTTCCGGCATCGTCATCGACCGGTGCGGCATGCCGCGTGAGCAGTTCATTGCATCGTTTCCGGGCAACGAGACCGACCTCGACTGGACCGCGAATACCGCCGCGAAATCGCGCGATTACGGTCCATCGCTGGAACGCAGTCTGCCCGCCATTCAGGCCGAGCAGATGCGCCTGCTCGATCTCGAACGGCAGGCCGCCATGCCGATTCAGCGCCTGAAGCACATCGGCCGCAAGCTGCTCGCGGCGGAATCCCGCATGCGGCATGCGAAGAACGAGATGATCGAGGCCAATCTGCGGCTCGTGATTTCGATCGCCAAGAAATATATGAATCGCGGCGTGCACTTCCTGGACCTGGTTCAGGAGGGCAACATCGGATTGATGAAGGCCGTCGATAAATTCGAATACAGGCGCGGCTGGAAATTCTCGACATATGCGACGTGGTGGGTTCGTCAGGCCGTGACACGCGCGGTTGCGGACCAGGCGCGCACGATTCGCGTGCCAGTGCATATGGTCGAGACGATCAACAAGCTCAACCGCATTTCGAGCGAGATCCTGCAGCAAACCGGCAAGCCTGCGCTGCCCGCGGTGCTGGCCGAGCGCATGGAATTGCCGGAGGCGCGGATCGGCAGCATTCAGAAGATGGCCATGCGCCTGATTTCGCTTGAAACGCCGGCGAACGATGACGCTGACGCGACGCTTGGCGATCTGATCGAAGATTCGAACGCGGAGTCGCCGCTCGATGCCGTCGTGCGCGCAAGTTTGCGCGCTGCCATCGACGATGCTTTGAACGCGCTTTCACCACGCGAGGCCAGAGTGCTGCGCATGCGCTTCGGCATCGATATGCTCAACGAATTTACGCTTGGCGAACTGGGCACGCATCTGGGCGTGTCGCGCGAACGCGTCCGGCAGATCGAAAGCCAGGCAATCCGCAAGCTCATGCATCCTCGTCGCGCGGACAAGCTGCGTTCGTTTCTCGATCATTGAACGCCCGCAGGCATGGACGCAACGGACGCGCAGTGCAATGCGTCAGTCGTTCGTGAGGCTCATCAGTACGTCTGCGTACCAGGCGCTGTTGAGGCCGAGCGACTCGTCGACCTGCAAATCGCGCGTGTTCATGTCGATTGTCGACGAGTGAATGCCCAGCAGCCGCCAGGGAAGTGCGCCCGCCGCCCCGTTCTCATCGGTCGGCAGGTGGCTGATCACTACCGGCGCGCCGCTCGTGCCCCGGTGCGTGCGCGCATCCGTGATGAAGCAGCCTTTGCCCTGAAACCGCAGCCCGAATGCGGACGCGATGATGCCTTGTCTGACCACGGGCAGATGATGCAGCGAGTCATGAAAGCCCAGCGGAAAGCCGACGATCAGCACGGATGCGCCAATCGGCATCGCTTCGCCGGATGTGGGGAGATGTTCGGGACCAAACGCGGCGAACACGGCCGTGGCCGGCAACTGATTGCGGGGGACTTCGAGCACGGCGACGTCGATTTCGCCGCCGGTATCCGATGCCTGGCGCCACAAGCTCATGCCTTTGTCGTATAGCGGCAGTGATGCCCACGCTGACGCGCCCAGATTGCCGCCATCCACGTGCAATTCGATCTCGATACGGTCCGGATAATGCCTGCTCGGGGTGTCCGTGAGCACGTGACGGCTCGTGACGAGAAAGAGGCGATCGCCGCGCGTGAAGAAAAAGCCGCTCGCGTTGGTCAGATGGTGCGTCTGCGCGAAGGTGCGCACTCGCACCGCCGTGAGCAGAAGCGTTTCCACCGTGGGCCCGCGTGCCGCGTCAGATTCGCTGGGGACATTCGAACTGGCCGTGCTTCTTGCGAGGAAGTCTCGCAGCGCTTCGTGCTGCGGGCCCTGATTCTGCCGGTCGTTTTCCGACAGAAACTCCGCGACAGGCTTGTCCGAAACAGAGCCGCCGGACGCTGCGTTTGGCACGTGCCTGACAACGGCACGCGCTCCATCGAACAAGAGCCAGCTGTCGCCGTTTGAACTGCGATAAAACTCGGTTGGGTGCATGCCGTAGTGTCCTGGTGACGCGCATTTGCAGCGTCGCCGTCGTCCACGCGACCGTCTATCCAAATGGGTCGCTTCGGGTGCAGCGGTCGCCGGGAATATGCAGATTGGAGAGGACGTGAACCGGAGCATGGATGCTCCCGCTCACGATTGAGGGACTCGAGCGGCGCGGGGTTTATCGCCGCGTAAGGCAGTTGATTGGTGGACAGCTATCGAATGCTCAAGCTTGAATCGACGATACGCATCTCGCTCGACCCGGTCAAGGTGTTTTCTCGGACCAGGCAGCGGGCGAAACGCGATACGCGGACGAACAAGTGCACGCGTGAATGAAGCGAGGCCCGCGGGCCACGCACTATCCGCGTGTGTCGATCCAGTCCTTCGCCCAGCGATAGGCGTAAGCGACGGCCTCGACTTCTTTCGAGAAATAACCGAGGGAATAAAAAGTGTATTGAGATTCTGAAGAACGCTTGCTCGTACGGTCGACAGACACATTTGCCGAAAATGTACGATCTGGCAGGCGGTGGGCGGTCGCTTGTACCGCATAGCCTTGATAACTCTGAATAGATGCCATTAGGTTTTATATTTTTTGGCGCTGATACTTACGTTCAAACGCGATGAGTGGGAAAAGAGTGCGCGCAATCAGTCACCGACCAATGTCGGGACACGCGGCAGGGAGGGGGTGAGGAGAAAAGCGGAGAGACCTGAGGGAACGGGACCCGGAGAGCGGATCCCGTGATGCTGCAATTACAGCGGCTTGATGTTCGAAGCTTGCATGCCCTTCGGGCCGCGCTTCGTTTCGAAGCTTACCTTCTGACCTTCAGCCAAGGTTTTGAAACCGTCAGCGCGAATCTCGGAGAAGTGCGCGAACAGATCATCGCCGCCGTTATCAGGGGTAATGAAACCAAAACCCTTGGTGTCATTGAACCACTTGACGGTGCCGTTATCCATGAAAAATCCTTGAAATAAAAATTGGGGTGTTGAAGAGGTGAAGCATCAAGGAGAGAGTGGACAACGAATTCCGGTGCAACGGACGATTGATGAGCAGCAGTCGACTTCTTGAACTTCAATTTGAATAGTACCAAACCCCAATGAATTGGTCAACTATTAGTCGAATTAATTGCGGCGAGCGCGGCGGGACGGCCTCATCGGCAGTCATCGGCGACAACGCGCCGCTCGACGATCTGCGTCGCAACCTTCATGGGACCGTCGCGCTTCGTCCGACAATACGGAGAATTAATGATTGACTGCCTCACGCCGCGAGGCCGATGCTTTCGGCAATACTTCGTCATGGAGCCCCTGGACTGATTACGCGCTGAACATATTTCCTTCCGCCATGCGCGACATTGCATGGTCTCGATAAACGGAGAAGAGAATGCGAAGGATACGAGGGCTGGTTCTCGCTATTTCATCAGGAGTATTGATTTCCGGATGCGGCGGCGACGCCGGGTCCGATGCTCCGGGTTCGAACGGAAAGAGTGCAACTGGGCAGCCGGCGGCGCAGCAAGGTGCCACGACCAAGGGTTATGCGCTGTCGACCGTCATCTGGGACCGCGTTCCCATTGGCGTCTGCTGGGACATGAGCAACGCCGATTTCGCACGGTACTCCGCAGAACGCGGCTGGAGCCGTCTCGCGGTTCAGGCAACCTGGGAGGAGCATTCGGGCGCCCGTTTCACGGGATGGCAGCAGTGCACGAACGATCCGAACTACTACGGCATACGGATTACTGTCGAGGACGAGCCGGGGAGCGCACCGCACACCCTTGGCCTGGGTGCGATGCTGGACAACGCGGCGGGCGGAATGGCGCTCGACTTCACCTTCAGGAACTGGAGCCAGAGTTGCCAGGGGCGTGAAGAGTACTGCATTCGACGGGTTGCTGCGCACGAGTTCGGTCATGCGCTGGGCTTTGCGCACGAGCAGAACCGCCCTGACACCCCTTCGACGTGCAACGAGCCCGCGCAAGGCACATCGGGCGACACGATGATCGGCGCATGGGATCTCGCATCGATCATGAACTACTGCAATCCGAACTGGAATGGCGACGGCGAGCTTAGCGCCACCGACATCGAAATGGCGCAGAAATACTACGGACCCCCGCGGCGCACCGAAACCGTGTACACGTTGACGCGCGCCCAGGCCCCGGCTCGGGTGACCGCGTACGATCTCGCTTCGCGCGTCGCCAAGGCTTCGATCGATCTTTCGCTGACGGGCGACTATAAACAGGTCGATCAGATGTTCGCCAGCCTGGACGGGACACGGCTGCACGTGCTTCTGGAGAGAAATCCGACGTCGATCGATCTCGCCACGATCGACACCGCAACCAACAGGGTTCTGCACGTCACGCCCATCGGTCCATTGCTGACGACCTCCACCGGATATAGCCTCGAGCCTGCGCCGGATGGGAAACAGGTCTATCTGTCGAGCAAGAACATCATCAACGTCATCGACACCGAGTCAGGCGCGCTACTCAGGAAGCTGGTGCTGCCTAAGGACTTCAGCCTCATCAAGGTAGTGACGGCGAAGAATGACGACGAACACCTCTACGCGCTGGCGAGCGCGCCGGGAGCGAGGCTGGAAGTTCTGCGCATCGAGACGGCCAGCGGGTACATCGTGGGCGGCTATCCGGCGGGTTCGGCGTCAAGCACGATGAGCGGCGAATTTACCGTGACCGACGATGCGAAAAAGGCTTATTTCGTGAGCTTTGCATCCGTTCAGGCCGCGGGCAGCCTGACCGAAATGGATCTCGGGAGCGGCATTACGCGCGTGCTGACCGATCTGCCGGAAAAGAAACCGAGATTCCTCACGGCCATCAATAACCAGCAGATTCTCTTTGCCGACGACAACGACACGAGCCCGAGTCCGATCATCCTCTATGACGTGACGAGCAGAACCCGCACGACCTTGCTGAATTCACCGAGCATGGTGGCATACATGCAATACGATCCGATCAACAGGTCCATTCTCCTCGAGCGAAGCGGCGTTTGGTCGGTCAATCAGTTGAAGCAGCGGGCGGACGGCAAGTACCGGAGCACGGACCTCGGACTGCGGTCATTCACCAGCGGCGCAACGTACAACGGTCTCGCACCGTTCGTATTGGTGGCGCGCTGAACAACGCCATGGCGGGCGCCGTGGGCGACGGTCCATGCGCGCCCTCGCCGTCTCGCGGCCTTCGAAATCGCATGAAGAAAAATATTAAGCGATCCGAACGATGATATTCGTCAGATGTAATGCGGCGAGCTTCGACCCACTGATGAGCGGAAAGACGAAATTGAGAATACGCGCTTGACGATAGCCGAAAGTGCCGTATGATGGTCCTGTATATTGCAGTGCAGCAAAAACCATTTCGGTCATAAATACGGCGTCCCGTCGAATCTCATTTCAGGAGCATCAATGTTTCCTTCTTTCCCTAATCAGACATTCGCATTCCCGGCAGCCAACGTGCAAGTTCTCGTGAATATCACCAAGCGCTATGTGAGCGGGCTTCAGCAGCTTGCCGAACTGAACGTTCAGACCGTGAAGACCGTTTTCGAAGAAAGCGCAGCGGTCGCCGGTGCGGGCCCGAAGGCGAAACCGGGCGACTTTCTGAACTGGCAAACTACGCTGCTTGCCGAGATGCCCGAAAAAGCGGCCGCATATTCAAGGCACTTTTTGCAGATCGTTCGTGCGACTCAGACGGATATCCTCAATGAAGCGAGTGGCCCGCTCAAGCAGTTCGGCTTTGAGTTGAAAGGGGTGACTGATTCTGTTTCGCAGAAGCCGCTCGCACTCCTTTCGGATATCGCCAGGACGTCGACCGATGTTGCGGATGCCGGCGCCGAGGCGATCAGCGAATCCGAAAAGGCACTCCGGCCTTCGAAAGCCGACTCGAAGCGCTAATGCATGTCATCAACCTGACGTGCCGCCAATGATGTTCAAAGCCCGCACCAAGCGGGTTTTTTATTCCGCCCGACCCCACGGGGAAAATCGATGAATCCCTTCCATCCCCTTGCGTGGGCGCACGACTCGTTCTGGTCGTTCTTCCCTCGCGAAATCGTCGGTCTCACGGCACAGTTATTCGACAACGCCGAGACCGCGATCGCGGCACCCGCAACTCCATTGCAGTCGGAGAGCGAAGCGCACACAGCGCATGCCAAAGATGACCCGCCGCGCAGCGACACGCCGGTCGCGCGAGTGAGCGCGACCGCCTCCCACGCCGAAACGCTCGTGCCCGAAGCGACCGCTCATCGTTGGTTGAGCAAACATTTCGAGCATGGCAACGAGACGTATCGATTCAAGGTCTACATTCCCGGTGCACACGATGGTCGTCCGTTACCGATGATCGTCATGCTCCACGGTGCGCAACAGGACTCGGACGACTTCGCGTCAGGGACCGGAATGAACATCGTTGCCGAAGAGAATGGCTTCATCGTCGTTTATCCGGAGCAGCCGGAGAGTTCGAATCCACTGAAATGCTGGAATTGGTTCCTGCCGGCGAATCAGACACGCGAATCGGGCGAAGCGGCGGCGATCGCGGCGCTCACGCGCGAGGTCGCGGACATGTATAACGTCGATCGCGCGCGCATTTATGTTGCAGGCATGTCGGCCGGTGGCGCGCTGGCCGTCAATCTCGCCGTGACTCATCCTGAGCTGTACGCTGCCGCGGCGATTCATTCAGGGCTGGCATTCGGCGTCGCCGACGAGCAACTGGCGGCACTCTGCGCGATGAATGACGGCAAGGGAAAGGTGCGCCTTCCGCAAGCGTCGTCCGGGCGAGCCACGCCGCGCGCCGTGCCGCTGATCGTCTTTCACGGCGATGCCGACGACACCGTGCATCCGCGTAACAGCGAACAGATCGTGTCGATGAGTCAGCTATTGCATGGCATGTCTGACGACACGGTGACGTCATCCGTAGTCCACTTCGCCCAGGAGGAGGGCGGCCACGCTTATACCCGACACGAGTTTCATGATCGTGACGGTGTATTGATCGGCGAGCAGTGGATCGTGCACGGGCTAGGTCATGCATGGTCGGGAGGCCATCCCGATGGAACCCACACGGACATCCGCGGACCGCGGGCGAGCAGGGAAATCGCTCGATTCTTCGATCGACTCGCAGGAAACGGTAGCCTCTAGCCGCCGGCGTCCGGTTCAATGACGTCCGCATTGATTTTTCCTTCTCGCCGCCTAGACTTCGATTCCACACCATAAGCAGTCGACGAAAGCGCGAATTCGTCTGCGCATTTCCACAAGTGCTTCTGCCTGTCCGTGGGCGTGCCGAGAGGAGAGACGATGAAATGCATCGAGTTATACACCGGCCACGACGGCCACTCGTCGTTCAGAACCGTCCACACATTCGAAGCAAGCCCCGTGATATTCAATGGCGTCGCCGTGTCGTTATCGGCGCCGCAGCCGTGCGAAAGCGTGCTCGTGCATGAGTTCGACGCAGACTATGTGCTCGGCTGGCACAACCCGCCATGCAGACAGTACGTCGTCGTCCTCGAGGGGGAACTCGAAATCACCGTGCAAGGCAGTGACGCCGCGCAACGTTTTGCAGCAGGCGCGATATTCATTGCCGGTGACATGAACGGCACAGGCCATACGACGCGCGCCATCCGATCAGGCCGCGCATTGGTCGTCAACCTGCGGGGATGACACCATGTTATCGAAGGATGCGCTGGCAGTCGTGACGGGCGGCGGCAGTGGCATAGGCCTCGCCGCCGCCGAACGATTCCTTGCCGAAGGCGCGCGCGTGGTCATCAGCGGACGTAACGCGGAAAAACTCGAACGTGCTGCGCACAAGCTCGGCAGGAACGCGCTGCCTGTTGTCGCCGACGCCGCGGTTCCCGACGACATGCGTCGGTTATACGAGACGGCAGTCGGCCACTTCCAATCGAATGTCGATATCGTCGTCGCCAATGCGGGTGTATCCCGTCAAACGCCGGTGCGCGACACGTCGCTGGCGCAGTTCTCCGAAGTGTTCGATACCAACGTCGGCGGGGTCTACGCCACCGTGCGCGAGGCACTGCCGTTTCTCGCGAGACCGGCGTCGATCATTCTCGTTGCGTCGCTTGCGGCCCATCAGGGCACGAAGAATTTTTCTGCGTACTGTGCGTCGAAGGCGGCGGTCGTTTCGCTTGCAAAGAGTTTCGCGGCGGAGTTCGTCGAGTCCGGCATACGCGTCAACAGCATTTCTCCGGGCGTGGCCAATACGCCTATATTCGATAGCCTCGGCATGTCGGAAGCGCAACTGCTGGAATGGTCTCGCGTAATTCCGATGAAGCGGCCCGCCGACCCCGCCGAAATCGCCGCAGCCATTCTCTTTCTTGCTTCCGATGCATCGCGCTACATGACAGGCGCCGACCTCGCAGTCGACGGCGGCATGTCAGGCATCAGTCCATTTTGATGGATGCTGTCAAGACGCCGCGCTAACCAGAAGCGCGCGCCTTTTTCCCGCACCCCGCGAAAACCCCTCTGCCGCCATGCGAAGCACGCTTCGCGGCTCGCCCCCGTTATCCCCGCATCAAGCGAAGCGGCATTCGCCGGCATTGCCAGCGCTCATCGTCTAACCCCTTGCGCGACAAGGCTTTGGCGCGTTTCTTCAAACTGGCACGACCTTCGCAAACAGAAGTGCGTGCGAGCTTCGAGTCTCGCCAAACAGCGCAAAAGGAGCGACAAAATGCACGATATCGGAAGTTCCCGGCCCACCGGATGGGGCCCCGGCTATAACGAGTTTGAGCAGGAATTGTCGGCTGAAGCGGCGGGCGAGACGGCTCAGGAATTCGAGGGCGAAGGCGAGTTCGAAACCGAGTTCGAAGTCGGCGAAAGCGAGTTCGAGAACGAATTCGAAGGCGAAGTCTCGGGCGAAATGCAGGAGATGGAACTCGCCGCCGAACTGCTCGCCGTCAGCAACGAACAGGAGATGGAACAGTTCCTCGGCGGGTTGATCAAGTCCGTCGGACGCGCGGCGACGAACTTCGCGAAGTCGTCCGCGGGCAAGGCGCTCGGCGGCATCCTGCGCTCCGCGGCGAAGTCCGCGTTGCCGATCGTCGGCAGTGCGCTCGGCAACTTCGTGGTGCCCGGAGCCGGCGGGCTGATCGGCGGCAAGCTCGCGAGCATGGCCGGCAGCGCGCTGGGTCTCGAACTGGAAGGGCTCAGCAACGAGGATCGTGAGTTCGAAGTCGCGCGCCGTCTCGTGCGCATCGGCCAGCATGCGACCCAGCATCTCGCGTCGATGCCCGCGCACGTGCCGCCCGCCCGCGCGGCGCGCATCGCGTTCCTGCGCGCCGCGCGTCAGGTTGCGCCGGGACTCGTGCCGGCAATGCGCGCGATCTCGCGCAACGGCATCGCGGCCGCGCGCCAGGCGCCTGTGGCGATCTTCGGTGCCCCCGCGCGCCGCTATCCCGGCCAGCGCTATGCGCCGGGCGCGTACTACGACGGCGCCGCAACCGCATCGGCCTACGAGGGCTCCGCGCCCGCCGCGAGCGCGCCTTGCCCGAACTGCGGCACGCATACGCAGGTCGCGATGCCTCACAGCGGGCAATGGCGTCGTTCGCGCAACGGGCGGGCCATCATCCTCTATCTGGGCCCGCGCCGTACGGCGTACTGAACCGCGAGGCTCGAGTGCGATGAACTCGTGTGAAGAAGCGCTGCGTCTGCTCGAACAAGAGGTGCTCGGCATCCGGGCACGGCTCGACGCGCAACTCCCGTATGCCCTGCAGATGCCGATGGTGCCCGCCGCGAACGTCAGCGACGAAGCGATGGGCGCCATCGAACGGCACATGCAGGCGGCCCGCCAGCAACTGCGCAAGCGCATCGCGCAATTTCTGCGGCAGTTGCGCACGCTCGCGGCCACGCCGGCGAACGTGGCCCGGGCGCAGCGCCGCCATGCGCTCCTGAAGCTGTATTTCCAGGCCGCGCTCACGCATTTCGAGATTTTCGCGGAGGTGCTCACGCAGCGCAGCCAGCACGGCACCGGCATCTGGCTCGCGGGCCTCGATGTCGCCGCGCAGGACGGCCTGCGACAGCCGGGCGTGCCGGTCGCGCCGCCGCCTGTCATCTGCTACGTCGAGCGCGGGCACGGCGGCGCGATACGGCGCGCGCGCACGCGGCTGCCGGGCGGCGGCAACAATCCGGTCGCGGTGATTCGCATGCCGCGCGAGCGGATGGTCGGCACGGGCATCGCGGCGTCGCTCTATCACGAAGTGGGGCATCAAGCGTCGGCGCTGCTCGATCTCGCCAACGCGTACAAGCGCGCCTCGCCGTCGCGTTTCGTGCGCGGGCCTTCGATCTGGCGCGCCTGGGATCGATGGATCGGGGAGATCGTCGCCGATCTGTGGGCGGTGTCGCGTGTGGGCATCGCGGCGAGCGTCGGGCTGATGAGCGTCGTGAGCCTGCCGCGCGCGTTCGTCATGCGCATCAATCTCGACGACCCGCATCCCGCGCCGTGGATACGCGTGAAGCTCTCCGTCGCGATGGGCCGCGCGCTCTATCCGCATCCGCAGTGGTCCGCGCTCGAAGCGGTGTGGGAGCGGCTTTATCCGCGGATGCAGATGAGCGCCACGCAGCGCAGTTCGTTCGATGCGCTGTCGCGTGCGATTCCACGCTTCGTCGCCGTGCTGCTGTCGCTGCGGCCGCATGCGTTGCGCGGCCGGACGATCGGCGCCGCGCTCAGTCTGCCGGACCGTCATCCCGAAGCGCTGCTCGCGCTCTGGCAACGCGTGAAGGCGCGGCCGCAGCAATTGCTCGCGGATACGCCGGCGCTGTCGTTCGCCGTGCTTGGGCAGGCGCGCTACAGCGGTCTGCTGCCGGCGCAGACGGAGTTGAAAGTGATCGCCGAGCTGCTGCAACGCTGGGCGCTCGCGGGTTATCTGCCCTGGAGCGCGGGCAGCACGCAACTGAGCGTCGCGCTCAATCAGCGACGGCCGCCCGCAACCTCGCCTCACGCAAGTTCGCTGCACGCAAACCCATTCGCCGCATACGCATGATTTCATGAAGGAGCACAACGATGAGCACCATCTTATTTCCGGGCGTGCTGCAACTGAAGATCGATGGGGACGATCCCACCGATCCCGGCAACTACACCGTGCAGATATCCGTCGAAACGCTCGCCGCCACCGAGCGCAACGCGAAAGGCCTGCTGCTGCGACGCGCCGGCTTCACACCCGCGAAGCCGGCCGCCGTGAGCGCGGGCGGTTCGATCGACGGCGCGCTCACGCTCTACACGAATCCGGACAAGGCGAGCGAGCTGGACGCGGGCGACCTGATGCTGCAACTGGTCGATGCGCTCGGCGCGTTCGTCACGGCCGACACCGACCCGAACGTCATCACGAAGATGGCGGCGTTCCTGCTGCAGGGCGAGAACGTGAAGCTCACGGGCAAATTCACGGCGCCGCTCGATGCCGGGCCCGCGGCGGCGCCGGTGAATGCGCCGATGAACGCGGCGGTCGATCCGAAGCGCATCGAACGCATCAAGGTGGGCGCGCGGCCCCTTGCGAATCCCGCGTCCATCGACCCGCTCGCCAACGAGCACCACGCCCTCGCGCCGCTCGCCGAGCACGCAGTGGCGCTGCCGGACCCGCCCGCATCCATCGAGGTCGACGACCAGGACAACGGCGGCGATCTCATCGGCGAACGCTCGGGCGTGGTCAACGACAACAGGATGTTCAGCAAACTCACGCCGGTCACGATGCGCCGCGCGACGCTTCCGCTGACCGCCGACGTCGCGCTGTGGATCCTCATCAAGCGCAACGCCGACATGCTGTCGTGGGACAACTACACGCGCAATCTCGATCTGCTGTTCTTCACGGGAAAGAGTGTGGACGGCATTCCGCTCTACAACGAAGCCACGCGGCTGAGCCGCCGCCGCTTTCTGCCGTTCACCGATACGGAGGCGTATCGCGCGCTCAAGGTGGCGACCGAGGCGTTCGTCGTGACGTGGGGCGCGGTCGTGCAGAACGGCGACGACATCGTGATGCTCAAGGATCTGCTGATGGGCGACCAGCGCGCGGTGGCGCTCGCCAACGAGCGCCTCGGGCTCAATCTCAACACGACGGACGTGTCGATTCTCGCGGACATGTACTTCAAGGAGAAAGGCCAGCTCGACGATTCGCCGTCCGTGCCTTATCTGGAGCGCATCGTCAGTCAGTTGCAGGGCACGGGGGCGGGCGAGATCGCCGTCGAAATGACGAAGGAGATTCGCGGCGAGCGGAGCGATCAGTGCGGCGGCAAATGCCTCTGGCTCACGCAATGGAACAACAACTACTCCGCGAAGCTGTTGCACCCGCCGCTCGTCGAACTGATCTGGAGCTACTGGATGGAAGAGCTCCAGCTCGTGCAGACGATGAACGCGGTGTCGCGGCGCTTCCAGAACATCTCGAGCGGCCCGCGCGATCCGCTCGGCCAGCTCGAGCTCGATTCGCTTCGGCCCCTGAACAATCTCATCTGGGGCTGGGTGCAGGACGAGCAGCATCGTCTGCCGATCGAGCGGCGCGCGGCGGAATACGCGCATCAATACGGCCTGCAACTGTTCGGGCGCGCCGTTCCGAAGATGCGTACCGCCGATAACCGCAGCAAGTTCCTCGAAGCGTTCCACACGCTGCTGAACTTGTGCGTGCCGTTCTTCCGTCAGGCCGACGACACCACGGTCGTGCCCGACGGATTCCCGATCCTGAACGCGCTGCGCGAAGTGCATCTGATCCTGTCGGAAGGCGCGCACAACCAGTTCCTCGATCTGCCGACGACCTCGCGCATCGAAATGATGATGCAGCAGTGGCTGCTCGCGCGGCCCGAATTCCGCGAGTATCTGCCGCGCCGCGCGATGGTCGCGTATCCGGAGCCGTGGATGCATTCCGTCGAAAGCATGCGCAAGCTGCAAGGCTGGGGCGACACCAACTCGTTCCAGTTCTGGCAGCTCGCGACGATGGGCGAGCAGATCGTCTCGTCGATCCGCTGGGGCGACTGGAACTCGATCAACGATCCAGCCAATGCCGCGAACTGGGCCACGTTCTTCCGGCCGGAGATCCAGGCGTACATCCACTCTTACCGCGCGGTGACGGGTGTGGACGTGAGTGCGGAACCGGTCGATGTGCAGGTGCCGGGCATTCATCTGCTCAGGCGTCTGCGCGAGCGGCGCGGCAGTCTCGCGGCGTAAAGAGAAGAGGGGCGCGCGATGATCGACTTCGCTTCCGCGCTGTATCTCGGCATGCGGCATCCGGCGGGCGCGCTCGGCACGTGGGACGCGCTCACGACCGGGCTGCCCGCCGCGCTGGCGGCCGCGCCGCTCGCCCGCCGCGTCGCCGCCGATGCCGCGTCGCTGCAGGGCACGGAAGCGGGCATGGTCGGCGCATCGACGCTGCATCTGGCGATCGATGCGTTCGACCGGCTCGGCCGCACGCATGCGCTGATCGCCGATGACGCGCTGTATCCGGTGATGCGCTGGGCGCTCGAGCGGATGATGGGCCGGGGCGTGCCGGTAACGTGGTTCAGGCACGGCGACGCCGCCGATCTCGCGCATAAGCTCGGGCGGCGCGCGGCGGCTCGCCCGCCCGCCGTCGTCACCGATGCGACCGTCGGCGATGGCGTGCCCGCGCCCATCGAACGATATGTGAACGCGGTACGGCGCGAAGCGGGGCTCGTGCTCGTCGATCACAGTCAGGTGCTCGGGCTGACGGGTGAGCGCGCATCGTCGCGCAGTCCGTGGGGGCAGGGCGGCGGCGGCGCCTTGCGGCATGCCGCGTTGACAGCGCCGTCGACGCAGCCGGTGCTGCTGCTCGCGTCGTGGGCGAAGGCCTTCGGCGCGCCGCTCGCGACGCTGTGCGGGCCGGCGGCGCTGATCAACGATATTGCCCGCGATGGCCCCGCGCAATCGCATTGCAGTCCCGCGAGCGCCGTGGCGCTGCTCGCCGCGCTCGCCGCGCTCGCGATCAACCGCCGCGCGGGCGCACGGTTGCGGCTGCGGCTGTTGCATCGGTTGCATCGTCTGCATGACGGGCTGCGCGCGCTCGCGCGGTTCGCCGTGCCCGATCTGCATGTGTCGGGCCGATGGCACCCGCTGCAACGGCTCGAACTCGCGAGCGACGAACGAGCGCTCGCGCTGCATGCGGGCTTGATCGCGCGCGGCATGCGCACCGCGCTGCTGCGTCAGCGCGGCGGCGGCTACGCGCTGATCGTGATCGCGCGGGCCGATCATCGCGTCGCGGACATCGACGCGCTGCTCGACGCGATCGCGTCGCTCGCGCCGCGCCTTCCCGCTGCGAGGGGTGTCGCGCGGCGCATTACAGCATCTACGGAGATCGAGCATGTTTAAGACCGCGGACGGACACACACTGGAGCTCGCGCCGTGGCGCATGCGCCGGCTCATGCGGCTCGTCGCGCAGGCGCGGCGCACGCCGCCAGGCATGAGCTCGCGCACGCTCGGGCAGGACATGCAGATCCTGCTGCGGCGCGCACGGCGCGTGAGCGCCGACCCTCATCGCGGGATCGTGCGTTTCGAAAGCTCGGGCGCGTGCTGTCGCGCGTGCTTTCTCGCGCGGCAGAAGCGCGATGCGATGGAGATCGTCGCGCTTGCGGTCGCGCCGGGCGCGCATGTGCACGAGCAGGAAGCCGGAGGTTTCGGGATCGACTTCGAATCGATGCCGAAGTCGGCGAACATCACGCTCGCATGGACGCCTTACGACAGTCTCGAAAGCGCCGCGAAGAACGTGCGCGGGAAAGGCGTCTATATCCTGACGCGCGGCGGCAAGCCTCGCTATGTGGGCAAGTCGCTCGATCTCGCCGGGCGCATGCGCACGCATCGCCTGTATGCGACGCAGCACGGCGCCGGCCTCGGCGTGTGGGTGGCCAATACGCGCTCGCCGGAACAGGCGGCGGCGGTCGAGCACGCGCTCGTGAGGACGCTGGGCCGCGGCCTGACGAACTCGAAGCTGCATGGCGACATGCGAATCGGCAAGCGCGGGCTCGATATCAACGGTCTGCTGCCGACAGTGTTCGGAACCTACGAAAAGGCCCCGGGAAACCGGGCATTCCGCAAGCCGGGTGGAATTTTCGAGCTCGCGCCATGATCATCGACTTCCATGTACACGCGGGCCAGGGCGACGGCATGACCGGTCCGTGGGACACGACCGCGCCGCTCGCCGCTTACGCGCGCCGCGCGACACGCGCGGGCATCGCGCGTTCGGTGCTGCTGCCGGTGTTTCAGTCCGACTACGCGCGCGGCAACCGCGATGTCGCGGCGATCGTGCGCGCGGACCCGCAGCGCTGGATCGGCTTTGCGATGGTGCATGCCGAGCGCGACCGCGAGCGCATTCATCGCATGATCGAGGAAGCCGTGCTGATGCTGGGCCTGCGCGGGATCAAGGTGCATCGGCACGACGCGCGCATTCATCGGCAGGTCTGCGATGCCGCGCAACGCTGGAATCTGCCCGTTCTCTACGATCCCGGCGGCGAAACGGGCGGGCTGGAGCTGCTTGCGCAAACGCATCCGAATGTCGCGTTCGTGTTCGCGCATCTCGGCAGCTTCGCCGATGACTGGGCCGCGCAGCGGCGCGTCATCGATCTCATCGTTCGATATCCGAATCTGTATGCCGATACGTCCGGCGTGCGGCGCTTCGATCTGCTCGAAGAAGCGTTTCATCGCGCGGGGCCGCGCAAGCTGCTCTTCGGCACCGACGGCCCGTGGCTGCATCCGGGGCTCGAACTCGCGAAGATCCGCGCACTCGAGCCGTCGCGCGAAGCGTTCGACGCCATCGCGGGCGGCAATGCGATGCGCCTCCTCGCGCGCTCGCGCGTCATGGCGGCGCCGCGCGCGGCCGCTCACTGACCTGCTTCGGACGGCCGCATCTGACGACGCAACTGCAGCGCGCGCGGCGTGACGCGCAAGAGTTCCGCCGCGCGGCTCGTCGATCCGGCGCGACGCTCGGCCAGTTCCACGGCAAGCGTCTCCGCAATCTGCCCGATGTTCTTCAGCCCGAGTCCGGCGTCGAGCGCGCCTTCGATTGCGAGCGCGAGCGCCTGCTCCCATCCGCTCACGCTGACGGAGGGCGCGCCGGGCGTGAAGGCGTCGCCCAGACAGCCGGTGCTCAGCACCCGAAAGCCGCGCTGCCTGTCCGCGAGGCGCAGCACGACGTTGCGCAGCTCGCGCACGTTGCCCTGATAGTCCGCCGCAACGAGACGCTGCATTACTTCGGGCATGACCTGCGGCGCGGCATCGCCATGTTCGGCGAGAAAGTGTGCGACGAGCAGCGGGATATCGTCGCGCCGCTCGGCGAGACTCGGCGCGCGCACGGTCCATCGCGCGATGCGGAAGTACAGGTCGTTGCGAAAGCGCCCGGCGAGCACTTCGCCTTCGAGGTCCCGATTGGTCGCACAGGTGAGACGGAAGTCCGACTTGCGCCACACGTCTTCACCGATGCGCTTGTACGTGCGTTCCTGAATCACGCGCAGCAGACGCGCTTGCAAACGCGGCTCCAGTTCGCCGATTTCGTCGAGAAAGAGCGTGCCGCCGTCGGCCATTGCGACGGCGCCATCGCGCGCGCAGACGGCGTGCGTGAATGCGCCTTTCGCGTGACCGAAAAGCTCGCTGCCCGACAGTTCCGGGCTGAGCGTCGTGCAATCGACGACGACGAACGGCCCGCGCCTTCGCACCGGATCGAGATCGTGCACGAGGCGGGCGAGCAGCTCCTTGCCGCAGCCGCTTTCGCCGAGCAACAGGCAAGCGCCGTCGCCGAAGCGGCCGATTTCCGCCACCGTGCGCAGCGTGTTGCGCCAGATCGTCGACGTGCCGACTGCGCGCTCGCGCAGCCATTCCGAATCGAGGATCGACTCCATCTCCGCGAGACGCGCGACACGTCGCGCGATTTCATCGAGCAGCAGGTCGTCATCGCGGGCAAGCACCATGTCGCACAGCGACGCGGGCCACCATGCCTCGGGCTGGCAGTCGGCGCGCGTGGCCGGCGTGCATCCGACGATGAAGCCCTCCGGCAACGGATGACGCCGCAGCCAGCGCGCGGCCGCATCGGCGACCCGGTTGCCCTGCGCGATCACGACGACCACGTATGGGCCCTCGCCCGTCGAACCCATTTCGACTTCGTGAGGGACGCCGCGCTCGCGCAACGCTGCATCGAGCGCGCGCGGATCGTCGTGATGCAGAACGATGCGCATCGCGTTCACATCGGCAAGTGGTCTTGCGGGCTCAGCGAGGCTCGGGTTCTGTCAACGCGCGAACGCGTGCCGTGTGCGTGCCCCGCGCGATGCGCTTGTCGGGAAATGTCCGCGTGTTTCGCATGTGAACCTCGCATTCGGCCGGCTGTCATGCGCCATGCATGCGCCCGCGATCGGGCAGCAAGGCAAGGACGCGCCGTGCCTGAACACGGCGCGCGTGCCTCTGCCCACATTGATCAATGCCCGAAGGATGGTTCCCGCTTTGAGTGTGCGGTCGCGTTGTGATGCCGACGCGTGGTGTATCGGAGCCGGTCGAGCAGCTTTCGTGTATGCGTATCGTAGGAAACGTTTGCGCTGTCCTGTTGAACGAAAGCGCTTTACGTGAGGGTTAGCGCACAATCGTCCGCTAATACGCCGAGGGACGCGAAACCGAATGAATTCGTTATCCGTATCAATGACCGCTAAGTGCGTGATCCTGGCGGATAACGTCTTCAAACGCGGGCTGCGCGGGTTTTCAGTACTTGCTTCGTGAAACGGCGCGGCCCGGTCTTTCGTGCCCGCGTCGGCGGCCGACTCCAATGTGGACCCAACGATTGGTCCCGTCTGGCACTAACTTTCCGGATTTTTCGCTGTGGATACTCGGTCACCGGTTCGCTGCACGCGCAACGAGCCTGCACCGGAAAAGGGGAATGCCGCGCGCAAGGCGTTTCCCATCCTCCACTTCTCCAGGAAAGCTCATGAAAACGATCCGCGTCTCCGGCTTGAAATGGTTGCCCCGCAAGCTGCTTCGAACGTTCGCGCCGGCGCGCGCGCTGGCCTCGCTTGCGATCGCCGCGTGTGCATGGGGCGTCGCACAGGCAGCCCATGCCGAAGACAAGGAAGTGACGATCGCGTACCAGCAGATCGTCGATCCGTGGGTCGTCGGCATCGCCGATGGCTCGATCGCCAAAGCGACGGGCTACAAGATCAACTGGCGTCAGTTCGAATCGGGCGCGAAGGTCGCGACCGCGATGGCGTCAGGCGACGTCAAGATCGGCGTGATCGGCTCCAGTCCGCTCGCCGCCGCCGTGAGTCAGGGCGTGGATGCGCAGCTCTTCTGGATTCTCGACAACATCAACGAGGCCGAGGCGATGGTCGTGCGCAACGGCTCGGGCGTCGAGAAGCCGGCCGATCTGAAGGGCAAGACCATCGGCGTGCCGTTCGTCTCGACGACGCACTATCACACGATGTTTGCGCTGCAGCACTGGGGCATCGATCCGTCCTCCGTGAAGATTCTCAACATGCAGCCGAATCAGATCGCGGCGGCATGGGAGCGCGGCGACATCGATGCCGCTTATGTGTGGGACCCGGCGCTCTCGCAACTGAAGAAGAACGGCAAGGTGCTCATCACATCGGGCGACCTGTCGAGGCTCGGCAAGCCGACCTTCGATGGCATCGCCGTCGATCGCGCATGGGGCGAGGCGCACAAGGACTTCATGGCGAAGTTCGTCAAGGCTATTTCCGATCTCGATCAGCAATATCGCAGCGATCCGTCCAGGTGGAGCGTGCAGTCGCAGCAGGCCGCGGCGATCGCGAAGACGATCGGCGGGACGCCGGCCGACGTGCCGGGATCGCTCGCGCTGTACGGCTATCCGTCGGCGCAGGAGCAGGCGTCGAAGCAGTGGCTGGGCGGCGGTGCATCGAGCCGCGCGGCCTTCGCGCTGAAGGACACGGCGGACTTCCTCAAGCAGCAGAAGCGCGTCAACGCGGTGCTGCCGGACTATTCGAAGTACGTGACGGCCGAATACGTCGAGGCGGCTGAAAAGCTGAAGTGAGTCCGACTGCGGGCACGCGCCGCGCGCCCTTGCCATATCCGCGTCCGGGAGGACATATGAGCTGCATGCAGGTGAAGAACGTCAGTGTGGTGTTTCCCGGACGACGCCCGGGCGAGCGCGTGCATGCGCTCGATGGCATCGATCTCACGATCGGCGATGGCGAATTCGTCGTCGCGCTCGGTGCGTCGGGTTGCGGCAAGACGACGCTGCTCTCGCTGATGGCGGGCTTCATCGCGCCGTCGTCCGGCGAGATGTTGCTCGGCGGCAGGCCGGTCGAAGGGCCGGGCGCCGATCGCGGCGTCGTGTTTCAGAAACATGCGTTGCTGCCGTGGCTCAACGTGCTCGACAACGCGACTTTCGGACTGAAGTTGCAGGGCGTGCCGAAGGCGCGGCGTGAGGAGATCGCGAAGCGCAACCTCGCGCTGGTCGGCCTTCAGGACTTCCACAAGCACATGATCTATCAGTTGTCGGGCGGAATGCAGCAGCGTGTGGGCATCGCCCGTGCGCTGACCTGCGATCCCGCGATGCTGCTGATGGACGAGCCGATGGCCGCGCTCGACGCCCTCACGCGCGAGACCATTCAGGAACTGCTGCTCGATGTCTGGCAGCGCACGCAGAAGATGCTGTTCTTCATCACGCACAGCGTGGAGGAGGCGCTTTTTCTGGCGAGCCGCCTGATCGTGATGTCGCCGCGTCCGGGCCGCATCACGCATAGCTACGATCTCGATTTCAACCGCCGCTTCCTCGCCACGCGCGATGCGCGCGCGATCAAGTCGAGTCCCGATTTCATCGAGATGCGTGAGCGCGTGCTCGGCATCATCTACGGCGACGAACGCGCAGCGCATCAGGCTGCCGAGGAGATTCATCATGGATAAGCGCGTATCGATGACCGTGCCCGCTGCCGCGATCGAACGGGAGATCGGCGCATCGCGGCGACCGCCCGGCAGACCCGCGCGACAGTCGAAGAAGAAGCCGGTGAAACCGGGCGACACCTTCGGCGTGCCGGGCTACGGCAGCAGCCTTGCGATGAGCATCGTCACGGTCGCCGTGCTGGTGGCCGGCTGGTTTCTGATCACCGGCATGCATTGGGTCAAGCCGCTGTTCCTGCCGTCGCCGCAAGCGGTGTTTGCGAAGTTCGTCTCGGTGGCGAGCGAAGGTTTCGCCAACTCGACGCTCACCGAACATATCGCGGCGAGCCTGTTGCGCGTATTCAGTGCGTTCGCGCTCGCCTGCGCCACGGCGATTCCGGTCGGCGTGATGATGGGCGTCTCGCGGCATGCGCGCGGCGTGTTCGATCCGCCGATCGAGTTCTATCGGCCGCTGCCGCCGCTCGCATATCTGCCGCTCATCATCATCTGGTTCGGCATCGGCGAGTTCTCGAAGGTCTTTCTGATCTATCTCGCGATCTTCGCGCCGCTCGCCATTGCCGCGCGCGCGGGCGTGCGCTCGGTCTCGATCGAGCAGATTCACGCGGCCTATTCGATGGGCGCGACGCGCACGCAGGTCGTCATCCACGTGATTCTCAAATCGGCGCTGCCGGAGATCTTTACGGGAATGCGCATTGGCATCGGCGTGGGCTGGACGACGCTCGTCGCCGCGGAAATGGTCGCATCGACGCGCGGCCTCGGCTTCATGGTGCTGAACGCGGCGGAGTTTCTGGCGAGCGATGTCGTGATCATGGGGATCATCGTCATCGGCTTCTTCGCGCTGTGCTTCGATCTGCTGATGCGGTATCTGGAGAAGGCGATGGTGCCGTGGAAAGGGCGGGTGTGAGTGCTGTACCGGCGAATGCGGGCGCTGCTTTGCTACGCCCGCAAGCGCCTGCAGGTTCGCGCATTGCGCCTGGCCGTTTCGTACAGTGGCTAATGGCCGTCGCGGTGCGCTGCGACAGCTTAAGCATTGATTGTGCCGCCGGCTCATCGACCTCGTCGTGTCGTCGAGGCCCGACGAAGGTTACTGATTGGTCGGCTCTCCCGGGTCCTCGACGCCTTTCTCGATGTTGTCTTTCTGATCACCATAATCCTTTCGATTCGCGCCATTGGTGATCTCGACATCGCCCTTTACCTTGCGGTCTTCATTGCCGGTGACGGTTCCGATTACCGTGTCTGTCCACCCTTTGATCTGTTCCTTGATACCTTCCTTTTGATCGCGGTTCATCGTGTGCTCCGTGGTTCGTATGTGAATCGGCGGTGTGTCCTGCGATGTCCGAAGCGCTCGTCGTGAGCCTAGGCTTCATTGTCGGACTTGCCTGGTCTGCCGCTGCGGCTCGCGGGTTCGAGATCCGGATCGACGTGATCGTGTTCGGGTGCGTACGGACCCTCGTCGGGATGTTCCTTGCCCTTCGGCACGAGGCTCGGGTCGATGTTGCCGTGCTCTCGCTGCTCGATAGTGCCGTCGCGTTTCTCTTTTACATCGCCTTCGCCGAGCGTTTTGCGGCGTTCGTCCGCGCGCTCGACGGGATCGGATGGTTCGTTTTGCATCGTCTGCTCCTTTGCGTCGGATGGGATTGCGTCGTACTTCCGAGCAACGGATATGCCCACGTCCCCGGCGTGTTGCAGCGCGGAAGCGGGTTTGTCAGGCGCAGGCAGTCAGGGGGCACACGTCATGCTGAATCAAGGCAATCCTCAACGAAACGCGGGTATGCCATGCGAATCAAACTGAAATCGCTCGACGAGCAGGTCATCGTCATTACAGGCGCGACAAGCGGGATAGGGCTCGTCACCGCGCGCCTTGCCGCTGCACGCGGCGCTCGCCTGATGCTCGTCTCGCGTGATGAGACAGCGCTCACGGAACTCGTTCGAGAGTTGTCGCGGGACGCTCACGACCGCGTCGCGCATGCCGTGGCGGACGTCGGCGACCGGACGCAACTGCAGGCGGCCGCGGATGCCGCGATCCAGCGCTTCGGCGGATTCGACACCTGGATCAACAATGCGGGCGTGTCGATTTACGGACGTTGCGCCGACGTGCCGCTTGACGAGCAACGCAAGCTCTTCGACACCAACTTCTGGGGTGTCGTGAACGGATCGCTGATCGCCGTGCAACATCTGCGTGAGAAAGGCGGGGCGCTCATCAATCTGGGCAGTGAATTGTCGGATGTCGCCGTTCCGCTGCAGGGCGCATATGTGGCCTCGAAGCATGCGGTGAAAGGCTATACCGATGCGCTGCGCATCGAACTCGCCAATGAAGGCGCGCCCGTATCGGTGACGCTCGTCAAGCCCGCTGGCGTCGACACGCTGTTCGTCGAGCACGCCAGGAATCATCTCGACCGGCAGCCCAAACTGCCTCAGCCCGTCTATGCGCCCGATGTCGTCGCGCGAGCGATTCTGCATGCGGCCGTGCATCCGACACGCGACATATATGCAGGCGGCGCATCGCGCGGCATGGCGTGGTTCGGGCGCTCGGCGCCGCGCGTCTACGACGCCATACTGAGCAAGCTCGGCGTGAAGGCACAACTTACCGACGAGCCACGTCGCGACGGCGACGCGCTCGATCGCGGCGGCGCGGATCTGCGCGAACGTTCGGGACGTCATGGCAGGGTGCGCGAACGCAGCTTCTACACCGATGCCTACACGCTCGCCGCAGGTCCGCGCGCGGCGCTCATCGGGATCGCGGGCGTCATGTTGGTCGCGGCAGCGGGGCGCTACGTGCGCGAGGCCAAAGGGCATCGCATATCGGCGTTCTGAAGCGGCGTCGGGAAGGCTGATTCGGCAGCGTCACGGCGCAAAGCCGGTCGAGAGATAGGGAGGCATGGCATGCAAACGCACATCCGGGAATTGCTCATCCGCGCGATAGGTTCCGGCTCCGCTGCCGGGCTGGCGTCGGCAGCGGTCGCGTCCGCCGGCGCGATGCACAAGGGGCACGGGCCGTACGCGGCGATGAACGCCGTCACGCATTGTTTGTGGCGCGACGCATCATGGCGAAGGAGGCCGAGCGCGAAGTACACGGGCCTCGGCGCGGCGATTCATATGGGCAGCGCGGTCTTCTGGGGCGTGCTGTTTGAAGCGCTGTGCGAGCGCGGATACCGGCGATCCGGGGGGACGAGCATCGCGAACGCAGCCGCAACGACTGCGGTCGTGGCCTACGTCGTCGATTATCACGTCGTGCCCAAGCGTCTCACGCCAGGTTTCGAGAGCCACCTGTCGAAGGGCTCGCTGGGGCTGACTTATGTCGCGCTCGGTGCGGGCTTCGCGCTCGCGGCGTTGCTGCGGCAGCGGGCATAGCCTCCCCCTCGACGGATGAGACCGCTGTTCCGGTGGCGCGTTGGGCGTCCATGCCGCATGGTCGTTTGTGCGTCGCTTGTGGCGGGTTTTCGTTGATGCCTCTTGGCGCGCTGGAGATCTGTCCGTTGATCAGCAATCGCTAGACGTGGCCCAGTGTCTAGGCGCTACTGGCTGGCGCCCGAGGGCGTGTCGCTGGCGGCCGTAGCAGGGAAGCTCGCCGCAGCCGGGCCGGATGCACCCGACGCTGGCGCAGCCGCCGCGGTGTCGCTGGCCGCGTTGCCCGTGGTGACGGTCGTGCGGTTGCGGTTGCAGCCCGCCGTGAGACAACTGCACGCCGTCAATGCGATGATCAGCGATATTTTGATGCGGTTGGAAGCCTTCATGGTGCGCTCCTGGTCAGACGGCGGGTGAGAAGCGATGAGCCCTCATTTGAAGGCAGAGAAGCATCATGCGTACCCGGCGCGGCTCATGCGAAGGAATCGACGGCAGGTTTCACGCATGGTCGTGGTCGGCATCGAGCGGGATCACGGGTGCATCGCCGCGGAAGGACGACGCAAACAGCGAAACCCGATCCGAGTGGGCCGTACTGGATTCGAACCAGTGACCAACGGATTAAAAGTCCGCTGCTCTACCATCTGAGCTAACGGCCCGGACGCACTCGACATCGGTCGTCATCCCGCCACTTCGCGCGTTCCGCTCATCCAATATCAATAGTCCGACTCGCGGATCGTGCCGGCTCCGTTTTCGGCACGGTCAGCGTCAGCACACCGTTATCGAATTTGGCCAGAGCGTGGTCAGGGTCGGCGTCTTCCGGCATCGGGATCGTGCGCATAAAGCGTCCATAGGCTCGTTCGAGCCGATAGCAGCCGTCCTCCTCGCTGCGAACGTCCTGCCGTTTCTCACCGCGCAGTACGATCGCTCCGTCCTCGACGCTCACAGTGACGTCATCGCGTTCCATCCCTGGCATTTCAGCGGTGACGCGCAGCACTTTCCCTTCGTCGACCACGTCGATGCGCGGCTGGAAGCGCGACGAACTGAAGTCGCCAAACCATCGCTCGAACGCGCCACGACCTGCGAACGGGTCATGAAGGAACTCCTCCACTGCGCGCCACGGCTCGCGGGAGAACAGCCGCGGAAAGTCAGGCCACGAGGCACGCCACTGTTCGTTTTCCGGCGGGCTTTCCGGGCTCTGCGCCTCGGACTTGTGCACCGCCCCGCGAAGAAACTTGAATGGATTCCACTTTTTTGGATCGGTGTTCATCGTTTCCTCCTTCAGGATGCACGGCAAGCGAGCCGAATCGGAGGGTGGCGGCTGACGCGCCGCCACCGATGATCCCCTTGCCGCTACCCCTGCTTTCGCCTTCAGTCCGTCCGTACCTCGATCCGGCGCGGACGAGCTTCATCCCGTCGCGGGATCGTCAGCTTCAGCACGCCGTCCTTCAGGCTTGCATCGATTTTCGATGCATCCAGGTCGCCGCCAAGAGAGAACGCCCGCGCAAAGTGAGGCTGGCGAACCTCGGCGTGTTGCAGGCGCAGACCCGCGGGCGTGGATACCGCCGCCTCGGCCTCGATGAACAGGTTGCCATCGTGGACCTTCACGTCGAGCCGGTCTTTTGTAACGCCGGGCAGATCGGCCCACAGGGTTACGCCCTGGCTATCCTCGAAGATGTCCACGGGCGGCGTCAGCGTGATCCGGCGTTGCGACGAGTCGTCTTCGCGCCGGGTCATCGCCGTTTCGTCTTTCCGGGTAAGTTCGGTCGTGTCGTTCATGATGTCAGTCCTCAATCCTGCGACAAGTTTCATTGAACAGTGATGGCCCGCGGCTTCGACATCTCTCGCTTGCCGATGCTCACAATCAGACAGCCATTGATGTACTGTGCCGTGACCTTGTCGGGGTCCGCATGGTCCGGCAGTTCAATGACGCGCCGAAAGGCACCGGCGAACCGTTCCTGCGCATACGTTCGCGTGTCGTCGCCGGCTGCTTCCGGTCGCGCAGTCCCGCGCTCGCCGCTGATGCTCAGCAGCCCTTTGTCGATGGATACATCGAAGCTTTTCGGATCGACACCCGGCGCGAACGCGACGATCTCGATGGAATCGTCGGTCGAACCGATGTTGACCTGCGGAAAGGCGCCGGAGCGCCCCGAACGGATGCTGGAAGGGAAACCGCCGAAGGCGTTCGCCATCTGGCGTTGCAGACGGTCGAACTCACTGAAAAGGTCGGTCCCGAAGAAGAGATCGCTCATGGTCATTTCCTCCTTTTAAGCAGCAGGAAACGAACTGGCTTACGCGCTCCAGTCCGTCTGCCGTGCTGCAGGCAAACAAATCGAAACACGCAGCGCGCCGGACTGCCGGCGCGACTGTCCGAGCGAAATTCAAGATAGTTTCGGGAGCGGAAATTTCAAGGGGGCAAGGCGATTTTTTGCACGGAATCAACTGCCGTCCAAAGCCGCTTGCGAACTCTTATATAAGACATAAGACATAAGACGTTTGACGTTGTCCGCGACCTTAAATTAGAATGGCGATGAACGCGGTGCCCGGAACAGCCTCGGTGTGTCTGGAAAGCCTTTCCCTGAAACGCAATACAACGGTCCCCCATGCTTGAAAATTTTCGTGCTCACGTAGCCGCACGCGCAGCGCTCGGCATTCCTCCTCTGCCGCTGACCGCCCAGCAAACCGCCGAACTGGTCGAATTGCTGACGAACCCGCCCGCCGGCGAAGAGCAGATCCTGGTCGATCTGATTACCCACCGCGTGCCCGCCGGCGTGGACGAAGCCGCCCGTGTGAAGGCGGGCTTCCTGGCCGCCGTGGCCAAGGGTCAAACGGCCTGCGCGCTGATCTCGCGCGCCCGCGCCACCGAGCTGCTCGGCACGATGCTGGGCGGCTACAACATCCAGCCGCTGATCGAATTGCTGTCCGATGCCGAAGTGGGCGTCGTGGCCGCCGATGCGCTGAAGAACACCCTGCTGATGTTCGATCAGTTCCATGACGTCAAGGAACTGGCCGACAAGGGCAACGCCAACGCCCGCGCCGTGATTCGAAGCTGGGCCGACGCCGAGTGGTTCACCAGCCGCCCGGAAGTGCCGCAAAGCCTGACCATCACCGTCTTCAAGGTGACGGGCGAAACCAACACCGACGACCTGTCGCCGGCCCCGGATGCGACCACCCGCCCGGACATTCCGATGCACGCGCTGGCCATGCTGAAGAACGCCCGTCCCGGCATCACCCCGGAAGAAGACGGCAAGCGTGGCCCGGTCAAGTTCATCGAGTCACTGAAGGAAAAGGGCCATCTGGTCGCATACGTGGGCGACGTGGTGGGTACCGGCTCCTCGCGCAAGTCGGCCACCAACTCGGTGCTGTGGTTCACCGGTGAAGACATTCCCTTCGTTCCCAACAAGCGCTTTGGCGGCGTGTGTCTGGGCGGCAAGATCGCCCCGATCTTCTACAACACGATGGAAGACGCCGGCGCCCTGCCGATCGAGCTCGACGTGTCGAAGATGGAAATGGGCGACGTGGTCGAACTGCGCCCGTACGAAGGCAAGGCGCTCAAGAACGGCGAAGTGATCGCGGAGTTTCAGGTCAAGTCCGAAGTCCTGTTCGACGAAGTGCGCGCCGGCGGCCGCATTCCTCTGATCATCGGTCGCGGACTGACGGCCAAGGCACGAGAAGCGCTTGGTCTGCCCGCATCGACCCTGTTCCGCCTGCCGCAGCAGCCCGCCGACAGCGGCCGGGGCTTCTCGCTCGCCCAGAAGATGGTCGGCCGCGCCTGCGGCCTGCCGGAAGGCCAGGGCGTCCGGCCGGGCACGTACTGCGAACCGAAGATGACCTCGGTCGGCTCGCAGGACACCACGGGCCCCATGACGCGCGACGAACTCAAGGATCTGGCGTGCCTGGGCTTTTCGGCCGACCTCGTCATGCAGTCCTTCTGCCACACCGCCGCCTATCCGAAGCCGGTGGACGTGAAGACGCACCAGACGCTGCCGAACTTCATCAGCACCCGTGGCGGCATCGCGCTGCGTCCGGGCGACGGCGTGATCCACTCGTGGCTGAACCGCATGCTGCTGCCCGACACCGTGGGCACGGGCGGCGACTCCCACACCCGCTTTCCGATCGGCATCAGCTTCCCCGCCGGTTCGGGCCTGGTCGCCTTTGCGGCCGCCACCGGCACGATGCCGCTCGACATGCCTGAATCGGTGCTCGTCCGCTTCAAGGGCAAGATGCAGCCGGGCGTGACCCTGCGCGACCTCGTCAACGCCATTCCGCTGTACGCCATCAAGCAAGGCATGTTGACGGTTGCGAAGCAGGGCAAGAAGAACATCTTCTCGGGCCGCATCCTCGAAATCGAAGGTCTGCCCGAGCTGAAGGTCGAACAAGCGTTCGAATTGTCGGATGCGTCCGCCGAGCGTTCGGCCGCCGGTTGCACGGTGCACCTGAACAAGGAACCGATCATCGAATATCTCAACAGCAACGTCACGCTGCTGAAGTGGATGATCGCCCAGGGCTACCAGGACCCGCGCAGCCTGCAGCGCCGCATCACCGCGATGGAGCAGTGGCTGGCCGATCCGCAACTGCTTTCGCCGGATGCCGACGCCGAGTACGCAGCCGTCATCGAGATCGATCTGGCCGATATCCATGAGCCGATCGTGGCCTGCCCGAACGATCCGGACGACGTGAAGACGCTGTCGGAAGTCGCCGGCGCCAAGATCGACGAAGTGTTCATCGGTTCGTGCATGACGAACATCGGTCACTTCCGCGCCGCGTCGAAGCTGCTGGAAGGCAAGCGCGACATCCCGGTCAAGCTGTGGGTGGCTCCGCCGACCAAGATGGACCAGAAGCAATTGACCGAGGAAGGCCACTACGGTGTTTTCGGCACCGCCGGTGCGCGTACCGAAATGCCGGGCTGCTCGCTGTGCATGGGCAACCAGGCACAGGTGCGCGAAGGCGCGACGGTCATGTCGACCTCCACCCGTAACTTCCCGAATCGTCTGGGCAAGAACACGAACGTGTACCTCGGCTCGGCGGAACTTGCGGCGATCTGCTCGCGCCTGGGCAAGATCCCGACCAGGGACGAGTACATGGCCGACATGGGCGTGCTCAGCGCGGACGGCGACAAAATCTACAAGTACATGAACTTCGATCAGATCGAGGACTTCAAGGAAGTGGCCGACACCGTGAACGTGTAAGTGTTCTTTTCATAGCGCCACGCAACGGCGCCGCGGGCTGAAGCCTGCGGCGCCGTTTTTCTTTTCGGGACGAGGAGATTGACGCGCCTCGCATCACATGAGTACCGTTGGAGTTCTTGCGGATACACGGCAACCTGGAGCAATCAGTGAAGAAAATCCTCATCATCGGAATTGGCGCAGGCGATCCGGAATACGTCACCGTTCAGGCGATCAATGCGATGAACCGGGCCGACGTGTTCTTCGTGATGGACAAGGGCGTATCGAAGGCGAAGCTCGTCCAGGTGCGCAAGGAAATCATCGAGCGATACGTCAAGGAGCGGGACTATCGCATCGTCGAGGCAACGAGCCCCGAGCGTCAGCGGGACGTCGCGAGCTATGTCGATGCAGTCGAAACGCTGAATCACGAGAAGCAGGTCGTGTTCGAGTGCCTGATCGAGGAAGAACTGCGTGACGGCGAATGCGGCGCATTTCTCGTCTGGGGCGACCCGTCGCTCTACGACAGCACGATGCGCATCGTCGAAGCCATCGCCGGCAGCGGACGGCATCGGTTCGAGTATGAGGTCATTCCGGGCATCAGCAGCGTTCAGGCGCTCGCGGCGAAACATCGTGTCGCGCTCAACACGATCGGGCGCGCAGTCGAGATCACGAACGGCAGAGGCATCGCCGAAGGTTTTCCTAAGAATGTCGATAGCGTCGTCGTGATGCTCGACGCGCAGAATGCGTTTCGACAGGTCGCGGATGAGGATCTCGATATATTCTGGGGCGCCTACGTGGGCACCGATGACGAGATTCTCATAGCGGGCCGGCTGCGCGAAGTGATGGACGACATCGAACGCGTGCGCGCCGAGGCACGCGCACGCAACGGCTGGATCATGGACACGTATCTCCTCAAGCGACGAACGCAGCCGAAAAACTGAGCGAAAACGGCAGTGAAGTTCGCTCCGCGTCGGACGATCAGGCGCCCTGCCGCAGGCTTCGTGCGGCCGCGACCATGTTCTTCAGCGCGGGAATGACTTCATCCCACTGACGCGTCTTCAGGCCGCAATCGGGATTCACCCACAAGCGCTCGGCGGGGATGCGCTCCGCCGCCTTCTTCATCAGATCGACGATGTGCGTCTCGCTCGGGATGTTCGGCGAATGAATGTCGTACACGCCCGGCCCGATCTGGTTCGGATATTCGAAGTCATTGAACGCGTCGAGCAGTTCCATGTCGGAGCGCGATGTTTCGATGGTGATGACATCGGCATCCATCTCCGCGATCGACGCGATGATGTCGTTGAACTCCGAATAGCACATGTGCGTGTGGATCTGCGTCTCGTCGCGCACGCCGTTGGCCGTGATACGAAACGACTCGACCGCCCAGCGCAAGTACTCGTTCCACTGCGAGCGGCGCAGCGGCAGGCCTTCGCGCAGCGCGGCCTCGTCGATCTGGATGACGCGCACGCCAGCCTTCTCGAGATCGAGCACCTCCTCGCGAATCGCGAGCGCGAGTTGCTGACACGACACCGAGCGCGGTTGATCGTCGCGCACGAAGGACCAGTTTAGGATCGTCACCGGACCGGTGAGCATGCCCTTCATCGGCTTGTTCGTCTGCGATGCGGCGTACCCGATCCACTCGACGGTCATCGCCTTCGGTCGGCTGATGTCGCCGACGAGAATCGGCGGCTTCACGCAGCGCGAGCCATACGATTGCACCCAGCCGAACTGGCTGAACCCGTAGCCATCGAGCTGCTCGCCGAAGTATTCGACCATGTCGTTGCGTTCGGCTTCGCCGTGCACGAGCACATCGAGACCGAGCGCTTCCTGTTCCTTCACGGCGCGCGTGATCTCACGCTCCATCGCGGCCTGGTAGCCGGCGTGATCGAGTGCTCCCGCCTTGAACCGGCTGCGCGCGCGGCGGATCTCGCCCGTCTGCGGAAACGAGCCGATGGTCGTCGTGGGAAAGGCGGGCAGGCCGAGGATGGCTGCCTGCTTCTTCGCGCGCTGCTCGTAGGCGCTCTGACGCTTGCCGAGGGCTGCGTCGATCTTCGCGATCGCGGCCTTGACCGCGGGATTATTCACGCGCGGCGACTTTCGACGGCGCTCGATCGCGGCGGCGTTCGCCGCGAGCGCATCGGCGACCGAGTCGCGGCCGTGGTTCAGCGCGCGGGCCAGCACGTTCAACTCATCGAGCTTTTGCAGCGCGAAGGCGAGCCATGATCTGATGTCGGCGTCGAGCGTGACTTCGCTGTTCAGATCGACCGGCACATGCAGCAGGGAGCACGACGGCGCGATCCAGAGGCGTTCACCGAGTTGCCGATGCAAAGGCTCCAGCCAATCGAGCGTCGCATCGAGGTCGCTCTTCCAGATGTTGCGGCCGTTGATCGCGCCAATGGACACGATCGCGGTCTCGGGCAGGTGCCTCACGACTTCATCGATCTCATCGCGCGCGTTGATCGCATCGATATGCACGCCGTCGACCGGCAGCTTGCATGCGAGCGGGAGGTTGTCCTGCAATTGCCCGAAGTACGTTGCGAGCAACAGACGCACACGTCGCGCCGACAGCGCATCGTAGGCGGTGACGAACGCGTCGCGCCATTTCGCATCCAGTTCGGTGACGAGCGCCGGTTCGTCGATCTGCACCCAGTCGACGCCTTGCGCCGCGAAGTGATCGAGCAGCGCGGCATATACCGGCAGAATACGCGGCAGCAGCGCGAGCTTGTCGCTTTCATCCTTCGCCTTGCCGAGCCACAGATACGTCACCGGGCCGATGATGACGGGCTTCGGATTCACGCCCTGAGCGCTCGCTTCGCCGAGTTGCTCGATGAGGCGCGACGCGTCGAGCCGGAACTGCGTGTCCGCTTCGAACTCCGGCACGATGTAGTGATAGTTCGTGTCGAACCACTTGGTCATCTCGCCAGCCGCGACGCCGCCGCAACATGCGGCGTGGTCTTGCGCGTCCTGCGCCGACCGGCCGCGCGCGACGCGGAACGCGTTGTCCAGCGCATCGCCGTGAAAACCACGCACGCGCGCCGGCAGGTTGCCGAGCGTGAAGCTCATATCGAGCACCTGGTCATAGAACGCAAAGTCGCCGACGGGCACATGGTTCAGATGCGCCTGGTCCTTCCAGTGGCGCGCGCGGAGCCCGGCGCCTTCGGCCTTCAGCGCATCCCGCGACGATTCGCCTTTCCAGTATTTTTCGAGTGCGAACTTCAGTTCACGCTTCGCGCCAATGCGCGGGAATCCCAGGTTATGTGTCGTGACCATCGTGCGATGTCGTCCGTAAAGAATAGATCGTTGCCGATGATAGAATTTTTGACGTATGAATAAAAATGGATTGTTTTCATACTTCGATTAACTTTCTTCATGGAGCGGCGATGCTGGAACGCAGCCATCTGATGGTCGTGCGGGAAGTCGAGAAGCAGGGCTCGCTGACCGCCGCAGCCGACGTGCTGAATCTCACGCAGTCCGCTTTGAGTCACACGGTCAAGAAGCTGGAGCAGCAACTGGGCACGCCGGTCTGGACGCGCGAGGGCCGCAGCATGCGGCTCACGCAGGCGGGGCATTATCTGCTGGGCCTTGCCAACCGCATGTTGCCGCAGTTCGAGCAGGCCGAAGTGCGCATGAAGCAGTATGCGCAGGGCGAGCGCGGCACGTTGCGCATCGGGATGGAATGTCATCCGTGTTATCAGTGGCTGCTGAAGGTCGTGTCGCCTTATCTCGCCCGCTGGCCCGATGTCGATGTGGACGTGAAGCAGCGGTTTCAGTTCGGCGGCATCGGCGCGCTTTTCGCCTTCGACATCGACGTGCTCGTCACGCCCGACCCGCTCAGGAAGGACGGATTGAAATTCTCACCCGTATTCGATTATGAGCAGGTGCTGGTCGTGGCCGAAAACCATGCGCTGGCTTGTGCGGACTATGTCATGCCTGAGCAGCTTGCGTCCGACGTGCTCATCACCTATCCGGTCGAAACGGATCGGCTGGACATCTACACGCGGTTTCTGACGCCGGCGAATGTGGTGCCGAGACGTCACAAGGTGATCGAAACCACGGACATCATGATGCAGATGGTGGCAAGCGGGCGGGGCGTGGCGGCGTTGCCGCGCTGGCTCGCCGAAGAATATGCGGACCGCATGCCGATCACGCCGGTCAAGCTCGGCAAGAAGGGCATCGCGAAAAAGATCTACCTCGGCGTGCGCGAGGCCGATCGGTCTATCGACTATCTGGCGGCATTCATCGCGTTGGCGCGCGAGGCGGATTGGGCGCAGTCGCGCGTCCGCGCGTGACGGTGAGCCCGAAGGTACGAGCAAATAACAGTTGACCGCACCCGTTAACCAGCCTATAACCATCCATATGGATGGCAAAAGGAAGGAAATCACGGATATGGCGAAACAGGAAGGTTTTGACGCCGGACGCTCCCGAGGCGGCGAAACGGAAAAAATTACGATCAACCTAGGTCCTGTCGACCTGGGTCAGATCGACCTGCTCGTGGAAGAAGGCTTTTATTCGAACCGGACGGATCTGATCCGAACGGCGATCCGTAACCAGTTATCGGTTCACGCGCTGGTCGTCAAGGAAACGGTGACGCGACGCGAACTGGTGCTGGGCCTCCAGTACTTCTCCCGGCGGGATCTCGAAGCGGTGCGCGCGGCGAACGAGCGGCTCAATATCCAGGTTCTCGGATTGGCCAGCATCGCCAACGACGTATCGCCCGAACTCGCCCTCGCAACGATCGACTCGATTCTGGTGCGCGGTGCATTGCATGCATCGGCGGCTGTCAAGGCCGCGCTGGCGGATCGAATCCGCTAATGCCCGCATCGAACAACATACACACGGTAAATAAGATGAAACTCAATGAAGGTTTTCTGGACTCGATGAAGGCAGCGTTTGCGCACTTTCGCGAGAGCGATCCCGTCGCAGCGACGGAGGTGATTCAGCGCGCCTTGCGCGGCGCGCCGGCAAGCGCGGCGCCCGAAGCACCGGCTGCGTCCGCAGCACCGGCAGCACCCGCAGCGCGGGACGCGAAGGAAGAATCAAGGGCGTCGCACATCGCCGACATCCTGCAAAAGTTCGGCCGTGCCAGGCCGCACACAAGCAAGCCCGAAGTCGAAGATCGCGGGCATTTCAGCACGCGCAGCTACTCCGGCGCCGCAGGCCAGCGCAATTACAAGCTCTACGTGCCGAGCGGTTATCGCAATGAGCCGCTGCCGCTCATCGTCATGCTGCACGGCTGCACACAGGATGCAGACGACTTCGCCGCCGGCACGCAGATGAACGCGCTGGCCGAGCGACACGATTGCATCGTCGTCTATCCGGTTCAACCGCAGGGCGCGAATCCGTCGAAATGCTGGAACTGGTTCAAGCCCGCCGATCAAAACCGCGAGAGCGGCGAGCCTTCGCTGATCGCTGGCATCACGCGCGAGGTGATGGCAAGCCACAACGTGGATTCGAAGCGCGTGTATATCGCCGGCTTGTCGGCAGGCGGGGCGATGGCGGCAATCATGGCGCAACGCTATCCCGATCTATACGCTGCGGCAGGCGTGCATTCGGGTCTTCCTGTCGCGAGCGCGCACGATTTGCCGTCCGCGCTCGCCGCGATGCGTGGCGGCAAAGGCCGCGCACAGTCGCGCGCGGCGGACGCGCCCAAGTGCCCGCTCATCGTGTTTCACGGCGATGCGGATACGACCGTGCATCCGGCCAACGGTCGGGACCTCGTTCGCGGATTCAGCGTGAACGCCTCCGCGGCCAGCCAGCCGTCAGCCGGGGCGGCGAGCGCGCGCAAGCATACGGTCGCCCATCTGAAGTCGTCAGACGGCGTGCCTGCGGAGCTTTGGACCATCCATGGCGCACCGCACGCATGGTCGGGCGGCAGCCCGCGCGGTTCTTATACCGATCCGTCCGGGCCGGACGCCAGCGCGGAAATGATGCGCTTCTTCCTTGCTCATCCGCGCGGTCATTGAGCGCACGGACCACTGACACCGCAGCCGGGATCGAATGTCGATACCCGGCGCGACGGTAGTGAATGTTGGCATTGGGTATCCGACGGCATGGCGATTGCGGTGAGACAGGGTGCACCGCACATCCGCCTATTCCAGGAGAATCCCATGGCTGCCAAGACCTTGAATGATCTGTTCATCCACGCCCTTTCCGACGTGTACAGCGCCGAAAAGCAATTGACCAAGGCGCTGCCTAAGCTGGCGCGCGCCGCAACCCATCCCGAACTTGCCGCCGCTTTCACGACGCATCTTGAAGAAACGCAAGGTCAGGTCGAGCGAATCGACCAGGTCGTCGAGGCTTGCGACATCAAACTCAAGCGCGTGAAGTGCGTCGCGATGGAAGGCCTCGTCGAAGAAGGACAAGAACAGATCGAAGAGATCGAAAAGGGGCCGATTCTCGATGCCGCGTTGATCGCAGCAGCGCAGAAAGTCGAGCACTACGAGATCGCGACGTACGGGACGCTCGCGACCCTCGCGAAGAAACTGGGCTACGAGCAGGGGATGAATCTGCTGCTGGAGACGCTCGAAGAAGAAAAGGCCACCGACACCAAGCTGACAATGCTGGCCAAACAAGAGCTTTCGGAAGCAGAGGTCGGGAAATAACGATTACGAGAAGGCGGTCGGGCGCGGGGTTCGCTCGCGCCCGCTGCGCGGCCCCGTTTGAAGGCTTCCAAACCAGTCAGAACGTAGTGGAACGCTGCGGTTTGCTTCATTCGGCAGTCTCGTCCGATCGGGAATGCCAAGTGCGCGTGATGTTCCTGACATCCTGGAGAAGACAATGCGCACACACACAGGAGCCCGGCTACTCCTGGCCGACGACGATAGCGTGACGCTTCAGGCTTGCGCAGACGCACTGGTGCTCGAGGGATTCGAGGTTCGCACCGCGATCGATGGATATTCCGCACTGACAGTCATCCTGAGTTGGCAGCCCGATATCGCGTTGCTCGATATAGAAATGCCGGTCATGGACGGGTGCACGGTCGCACGGAACGTTCGGACCGTGGCTTCAAAAGCGCCCCCCTTGCTGATCGCGCTGACGGCTTTGAACTCTCTTCCGGATCGATTGGCCTCTATTCAAGCGGGATTCAACTATCACTTCACCAAGCCTGTTCAGTTCGAAGCGCTTCTGCGAACGCTCGACTTTCATCTTGACAAGTCGATCAGGCACTTTCCGCCAGTCGATGGCAAGGCCTGACAGCCAATGCAAAAAAGCGGCCCATCCTCGGGCCGCTTTTGCATTGCTATTACACCAACCCGATCACGCAGCTTGGCCTGCTCCGAGTTCAGCACCCGTGACCGGGTCGCTGCTGGGATCGGACGCCGTGCGTGCAGCCATGGCTTGCAGCGTTTCGACATCCGCCGGCGTCACCGTGACCGTCGCCAATCCATCGCCGCCATCCACTGCGGGTTGGGGATCGCCGACAAACGTCCACTCCGGTCCGTCGTTCCACGGGCCACGCGTGACTGCCGCGTCGCCCTGCGACATCTTGTAGTAGACGCCCGCGAATTCCGGGAAGCCGGGAAGCTTGCCTTGCGGAAAGTTCGGCTGTATCGAATGAAGGGCTTTTTCGAATGATTTCTGATGCGCGATCTCTCGCGTCATCAAAAAGCCGAGCGTGTCGCGAATGCCCGAATCGTCCGTTACGTTGATGAGCCGCTCATAAACGATCTTCGCGCGCGCTTCGGCCGCGATGTTGGAACGCAGGTCGGCAGTGGGTTCGCCGATCGTATCGACGTACGCGGCCGTCCACGGCGTGCCGGCCGAGTTGATCAAGGCAGGTCCGCCGCCATAAAGCAGGGATGTGGTGTGCGAATCGTTGCCGCCGCCTGTCATCGAGCGATAGAGTTCTGCCTCGCTCTCGACCGCCTCGGCTAGCTGGCCTTTCGCACCCTTATTCAGCATCGCGATAATCGAACCGATGATTTCCAGATGGCTCAATTCTTCGGTCGCGATATCGAACAGCAGATCCTTGCGACCCGGATCGTCCTCGCCCACGGCCTGCGTGAAGTATCGGCATGCAGCGGCGAGTTCGCCTTGCGGTCCCCCGAACTGTTCGAGCAACAGGTTGGCGAGACCGGGATTGGGCGCTGCGACGCGCACGGTGTATTGGAGGCGCTTGTTGTGAATGAACACGACGTTTTTCCTTTGAAGAAGAGTCTTCGCCATGTGCACGAGACGTCCCGTATTTATCGGACGCTCTCGCCAATGACGATATTTCGCCGAGCAGTCCCGCGCCAGAATTGACGCGGCACGCCTTCTGATGAAGGCGCTCAGTTCTCAAAGCGAAAATCGCTTTGGCGTGGTTAGTTTCAGTTATCGGGTGTCGATAAGACGGGTGCCTGCATCTCGCGTTGAGAGGCGGCACCGCAAGTGGGCTAACGCTTTGCTTTGCGCTTTTTTGCTTTGGCAGGTGTGAGCGCCGCGGTCCAGAAATCGACCACGCCGCGTTTCGCTGCGGCATTCGCACGACCGCGCGCCGAGCCGATCACCGTGTTCGCACCGCTCAGCCACATGCTCATGAACGGATTCTTTTTCGTCCAGGGATTTTTCATGGAATGTCCCTCACAAGAGCCAGGGCGAGCGCCATTCAGAGACGCCCGGCAATCGCCCCGGTTTTCATTTACACGGATTTCGTCGGCGTCTTTACGATCGCATCGTCCGCGCTTTGCGTGCCGGGCGGACGTTCTTGCTCCGCCGTCTTGAGACCGGCCGTGCCGGCGCCGACATGCTCGACTTCGACGTCCGTGCCGCGCAAGGTTTCGTTGATGGTTTCCGTGCGTTCGGTTGCCTCGCGGCCTACGACGACCTCTTCGATGACGTGTGCCGTCTTGGCCACCACTGCATGTTCAGCCGTCTCGCGAATTTCCACCGAACCTTCCTTCAGATCGGCGGCCGTGGCCACGCGATCCACCGGCCGGCGCTCGATCGTCGCGTGGGCTTCGCGCAGATTCACGGTCTCGGAAACAGGCGTTTCCGTGGCACGGGAGTAGACGCGCACGCCACCGGTCTCCACTTCGCGCTTGCCCACGTCGAGCGATTCACGCGTCACCGCGAACGCTTTGCGATCCGCGGCAACTTCATCCGGCGTGTAAGCCTTGGCGGTGGAGTCGAAGCCTGCATAGCCATTGCTCTTCCATTGCGCTACGCGTTCATCGATATCTACGGCGCCTGCTTCATGCAGAGTCGAGCGCACCAGTCCGACGTGCGCTTCATCGACCACCGTGACGGTGAGCAATGCGCCGCCGCGTCGGACGGCTTCCTGATAGTCGCCCACCTCGTCCGGCCGATCGTCTGCGCCGAACATATTGCTGAAGAAATGTTCGATCTTGCCGAATACGCCGACTTCGTCCGTCGTCGCGGTCGACGAGCGCGTATCGACCACCGTGCGCTCGCCGGGCACGTTTGCTTGACCGGTGGCGTGCACCTCCATGTCGGCGCGGTCGAGACCGCCTTGGACTAGGCGCGAGACAGCGGTCTCAGCATCCTGAAACGAGTCGAATACACCTACGATTGCCTGAGTCATGTGTAGCTCCGAATATATGTTGTCAGCCTGACGGCCGGCCAGAAATTGAAATCTATACAGCGGGATTTGAAGCGGACTCGCCCACGCCTGAGGACGGTATCGCGGGGTCCGCGATCCAGTCTCCAGCTGATCCGACTCGTCTTTCTACGACGACTTCCTGACGCTGCACCTCGGCGACGTGGACGTCGGACGTGGTGGAGACGACCGTCGTAATACGCAGCTCTTCTCTGAGCATCAGCCGGAGTTCGGTCACCGGCACATACTCGAAGACGGGCACGATCAAGGTGTCGCCCTCTTTGCGCGGAGCGAACTCGGCATCGACGAATTTATTGACTGCAACACGTTCCATCTGCACGGCGGTGCTGTGCAGCAGAACGGGAAGCTCACGCAGTTCGGTATGGGTGATGGTGCGAACGCGAACCGCGCCGGTTTCCTGTTCGTGGGCCGAAAGGGCTAGCCGTTCCTCGCTAGCAGTCAGCGTAGCCGAGTCGCTAGCGAGTTCCCGCATAGGTTCAGCGTCACTGCTCATGTCCGTGCTCCGGTTCGCGAGGCGCGTCGCTCAGTGCGCAGGACGGCTGCGCGGTGCGGTGCGGTCAGTCGAGCGGACGTTATCGTCCTCGTAGGCAGCACCGCCGGCGTCCTCGAACCGCGGCTGATGACGAAAGCCCGCGCCACCCGAAACAAGGGCGATGATCGCGCCGACCACGAGTGCCGCGAAAGAGAACCATGAGGCACGGGCAACGCCGCGCGCTGCCGTGTCGGCCGCCTGGCGCGTATCGGCTTCAGCCTGAGGACTGGAGGCCATGGCGGTCGCCGAGGCCACCGCGCCCTGAACCTGAGCCTTGAGCGAACCCATCATCGTTCCACTGGCGGCGGACGGATTCGCGGCGGCGGTCACCGTCGCGCCTGTCGATGCAATATTGCCCGCGGTGTTGACGGCGCTGCCGACCAGCGACGTTGCACCGTAAGCCATCACGATGATCATCACCGCCCAGGCGAGGAGGCCGTGAAGCCAGCCCAACACCGGCGCGCAACGGCCGGCGAAGTACGAACCGATGAATACAGCGATGACCGTCATCGCGATCATGTAAGCGCCCGAACCGAACGCGAAACCGCGCGTGGGGTCGGGCTGAGTGAGCGGCGACAGGACCGACGCTCCGATAGCCGTTCCGAGCACCGTGAGAATGAGGTAAGCGATCAGGGACAGGATGACCCCGGCGATGACGGCACCCCAGGAGATGCGGGGAAGACCGTCTTGTGTAGTGAGCAGGCGCATGTTCGAATCCATATCGTTAGGAAGCCGAAAAACATTGAGTTTTCGGAGGTGGTGCTGAGGTTGGTAGCGCAACGGCTATGCCCAGGGGGCGAAGCGAATGGAGCGAGGCCTTATGCGCACGTTCCGTTGCCCGGATGAGCGCAATTAAGCGATATCCACTCAATCTATGAGTGCCGATGGGTCTAATTACCCGTGGACGCTACGGCGACGGATGCGCTCGAAAGAGTTCGAGCTGAGGGAAGTTTCAAGGAGCGGGACTGGCTGCCACGCGAAGTTCGCTGGGCGTGGTCGACCGGCCTTCGGCATACAAAACCCGCTCGAAAGCGGGTCCTTGTTTGTTGCTGCAATGGGTCGTGCTGAAACGAGCAGACCCAGCTATTCAATGCTTTTGATTCGGCTTGTTCACCGACTGCATGGCGGTATCGGCGCCGGTCTTCACGGCATTGCCCGCGGCCGAGACATTCGACTGGGTTTCCTTCGCGAGTGAATCCGCCGCGTTCGCTGTGGCGTCGAACGATGCCGAGGTCGCCTGCTTCAGGTTTGTCTCCACAGCCGCAGCAGCCTTTTCGGACGCCGCGGATGCGTTTTCCACCGCGGTCTTTAAGACCTCGTTGACTTGACCGCCATACGAAGCGAACTGGCTTTGCGCCTCGCGCACCACATCCTCACCGGTCGCCGAGACAATTGCATAAAAATGGCGACTATACGATGCCGATTTTTCCTGAAACTGCTTGAGCAAATTCGATTGCCATTCGCTCACGTCGTTCCCGTTCTCAGGCGTTAAATTAGCTGCACCCTCGTTTTCGGAAATGAGCGTTCTGACCGTTTGCACATTCAATTGCGTCAGCTTTTGAAAACCGTCCATATATTTATCGGTCAGGCTCATCCAGGCCTGGAATTTGGCTTTTTGAAACGCTGCTACTTGTTGCGGAGAGATCATGAACATGGAATATCCCGTGGAAATTTAGAAAGGGTTTGAATCCGAGGCAACGCGGCAAATCTGTTGTTGCACCGCACAGTGAAATTCATGCTACAGCATTAAATTCGAGCGTCAAGCCTTATTTCAGTTAACCCGGAATCAAATTCCCCACTCGTATTTTTTACGCCGCCCCATTTCGATAATTCACTGAATGACTTGGAACAGGTATAAACGACCCATTTAATCTTCCAGCACGCCGCCTGATTGAGCCGCATATCGTGCGTCGGCGACGGTGTCGAAGAACCGCATCATCTCGCGCGCAGCGTGCGGTCCCCGGGCGTCGGTATGCGTGGCGTTCGAATCGCCGCCCGACCAGGCGTGCCCAAGCCCGTGAATCAGCCACTGTTCGCCGAAAACCTCGCCGCCGCCATGACAAAACGTATTGCGGGTATAGGGATAGCCTTGCTCCACTTGTCCAAGCTCGGTCGTAACCGATGCGCGCGCGTCCTCGGTCCCGGCCATCAGGTTCCGATGCATCTGCATGAGGACCTCGGCGTTTTGCGGATGCACCGTAGTGTCCTGATCGCCATGAAAGACGATAAGGGGCACCGCGCGGCGCACGCCTATCGCATCTCGCGCGGCGCTCAACAGGGGCGCGCAGGGTCCCATCCTCATTGCGGACATCGCCGAAAAGGCTTCGTCGGCGACGCCGAACGCCAGGCCGGAATGAATTCCAGCCGCCGCGTAAAGGTCGGGGTGGGTGACCGCAAGATTGACCGCCATCGCGGCACCCGCCGACATTCCGGCGATGAAAACCCGCGTCGGGTCGATCTCGTAAGATGCCATCACCTCGCGCGTGATGCCTGCGATGATGGAGGCTTCGCCGGAATCGCGGAGCTGATCCGCCGGCCGAAACCAGTTCCAGCATCGGAACATATTGGCACTGGTTCCCTGCTCGGGATACACGACGATATGACCGCCGCTTTCAGCGGCCAGATTCATTTCGGTGCCGAGCGCAAAGTCGTCGGCGTCCTGGCCTGCGCCGTGAAGCATGACGATCAACGATGTAGCTGCGCCGTCATAGCTCGATGGCACGTAGACCTTGAATTCATGCACGCCCGTGGGGTGGGAAAATCGGCCGGAGAGCCATTGCGGGCCCGGTTGCAGCGCGCGTTCGGTTTTATTGCCTGATTTCGGTGAGTGCGAATCGAGATTCGATGCTTCGGTGAAATCGTCATTAGGAACGGCCGAAACGAATAACCCTACTCTGGGGGTAACTGGCTGTCGAAGGGCGGATGGCTCAAATTGCTTCTTGCGGCTGCTACGTTGAAATTTTTCATTGGACGCTTCTATTTAGAAATGACACAAGCAAGTGTCAAGCGTGGATCGGATACAGGCGTGTCACCGGGCGGCCAGCGAAACTCGAAATGGCCTATTTCCCGACGGGGGCAAACGCTGCAAATCAAGGTAGTCAGGGAAAAACAGATGCGGTTAGTGCGGCTGATCAAGATTTGTAATTGTGCGCTTCGATATCATCGTACTCGCGTTTACCCTTAACACGAAGGCGAAGATAAATACTTACGCGTGTCGGTACCACAAGATGTCGACATACCGGGTGGAAGCAGGCATACGGTCATCGTTTCCGGCAGCCGCGCCGAGTGCACGCGCATAGCGCAGAATAAGACTCTGGGCACTTATAGAACGGAACGTGCCTGAAGGAAAGCAAATCCATGGTCCAGAGACTACCCACTACAGAGAAAGCGATGAAAAAAGGAAAGACGAAAGTTACGCGTCAGGATGCCGAGCGGCTTTTTGAGGGCCTGCCGGCCGGCACCACGACAGCAGCGAGCCGACCGGAAAACCCATTCGGTGACGAGCCGTTCAAGGCAGCGAGCCGTGCCGACGACGAAGCCAAGCTTTGGAAAGACAATCTCATCACGCTTCCGGTGACGATCGAGTTGCCGAGTGGCTACGCGTCCGCGTCCCGCATGCGCGAGGCGCTTGCGCAGGCGTGGCGCGTGAAGTGGGTGAGAGTGACCGAAAACGAGGTTGTCGGCGATTTTCCTGAAGGATGGAAAGCCGTGCGCCCGGGAACAGGACCGACAGAGTTGCGAGATTCGTCCGACGTGGTACGCGCCGTCTACGGCTGGGCAAAGGATGCCGAGCTCAGGATATTGCCGCGCTACCTGGTGGAGTCGCAAGCGAACAGCACGAGCGGATTAGGCAGCGTGCTTGTCCGCGACCGCGAGACTGGCCAGGTCCTCGAGAGGTCATCGGTCTGGTCGGCGCAAACGGGTACGAATCATCCGGACTGGAGCCGGCTGTCGAGCTGGCTCAGCGCGCGCTATCCACACAATCGAGACCCGCTGCGGTACTGGGAAGACTGTGAGGCGAACGTCCCACGCTGAGTCGCTTTCGAAAAGGCACTCACGCGCGAATCTCGTAGCGAGCGTCATCGCGGTCGTCGACGTCGCGCCGTGCCTGTGCTTGTGCCCGGGCGGACACTGGATGACATCGCCTGCGGGGATTCCGAATCGCGGCTCCCTGCCTCGCTCGATTTGCAACTAATCGTCTAGTTCGTCTGTAGTCCGAGACAGCTACGCCAATCATCTGCGCGCCTCGTCAAGAATTAATTCGCTATCCAAAGCATCCCCGCTACATCGAAAAAAGACACGAAGCGCGCTGTGATGACCAAACGATGCCGCCGCTGATTTGCTTTCGCCAAAGCATTCGTTGGCGATGCGCGCATCGCGCTTTAGCATCGGGCGCCAGAGATGATTTCACGCTCTGGCGGCTTTCCAGGAAAACTTCATGCGATACAAGGGATATGACGTGGCACCGTCCGCACATGCGTTGCCGAGCGGCCTGTATGCGGCGAACCTGATTATCGAGAGCCACACGGCGGCGAGCGGGGCATCGTTTACGTTCGATGCGCTCGACTACTTCTTCGAGCCCGATCACGCCATCGCATATGCGGCGCGCTGGGCCCGGCTATGGATCGATCAGCGCAGCAAGTCCGCGCGCGCCGGTGCGTGACAGGGCGCGCGGCGCTCAGGCGAGATCGGGCGGTGCGGCCTTGAGCACATCGACGTGCTTCGGTATGAGGCCGAGCTCGACGAACGTATCGGCGATCTGCTGCTGCTCGCCGATGATGTCGCGCGTAATGACCTCCGTGCCGAACGCCTGCCGGCTCACCGCGAGTTCTACGACAGGTTGCGGCAAGCCCCAAAGCCGCGCGAGCTCGCGCGCGAGTTCGTCCGGATGCTGCTTGCCCCACTGATCGACCGCCTTGATTTCCTCGATGACGATGCGGATCACATCGGGATTCTTCGCCACATAACGCTGCGACGAAAAATAGTAAGCGCGATTGCCGACGACGCCGCTCGTATCCGCCACGATGCGCGCATTCAGCGTCTTCTGCGCCGCGGCGAAGAACGGGTCCCAGATGACCCACGCATCGATGGAGCCGCGCTCGAACGCGGCGCGCGCATCGGCGGGGGCGAGAAAGGCCAGTTCGACGTCGCCATACCGGAGACCGTGCTTGCGCAGCAGCTTCACGAGAAAGTAATGGACGTTGCTGCCCTTGTTGAGCGCCACGCGCTTGCCCTTCAGATCCGCCGCCGCTCTGATCGACGATTGCGCGGGGACGATCACGGCTTCGGATTGCGGTCGCGCGGGCGTCGCCGCGACATACGCGAGCGGCGCACCGGCCGCCTGCGCGAAGATCGGCGGCGCCTCGCCGACGTCGCCGAAATCGATCGAGCCGACATTGAGCGCTTCCAGTTGCACGGGGCCGGCGGAAAACTCCGTCCAGCTCACGGATACGTTGAGCGGCGCCAGCCGCTTTTCCAGCGTGGCGCGTCCCTTGAGCAGGTTCAGATAACCCTTCTGGTTGCCGATGCGAAGCACGCGCGGCTCTCCTTGCGCGCCCTGCTGCGCGAAGGCTGCGGGCATCGCGGCAAATGCGGCGGCGCTCGCCGCGGCGCGCGCGGAAAGAGACAGGAAAGCACGGCGAGCAGCGATAGGTCTACGTTTGGACATGACGGGAATCCGGCGTTTCTAAGGAGCCTCAGATCGTAGAGCGAAGGCGCATACGGACCAACGTAGCAATGGAGATAACGCTATCGTCATCGCGTTCATATGCTTGTGCTTCCGGTGGATAGCCGATTTCACCGCGTTCGCGCGCAACGCCGGGCCGAATCTCTCAGTCTGCTTTCGGACCTGGACTGGTGCGAAGCCGTGGGCGGGCTCTGGTCGGCGACGCACAGACAGTGGCGGCGCGCTGCAGGAATATGCAAAGGCCGGCGCGGACAGCTTCGTGCTGCCGGGCTATTGGCGTTTGAATTTCCGCTTCGCCGGGCAAGGGGCGCGTCACGACCGGCGCGTCACGGCCCGCGGTGAAGAAGCGGAGTTTGTCATCGTAAGGGAGGAGTAGATGAAGATGGCTCACCGGGTCACGTCGTCGACGAGCGGCCCCGAATGGGGACTGGTGTTCGGTTTGATCATGACGGCGATCGGCGTGGCACTGTGGTACCGCGGCGTGTCTTCGTTCGCCGATACGGTCGACCAGTCGCTGGGTGTCGCGGCCTTGCTCGTGGGCGTTTTCATGTCCGTGTACGCCGGCCGCGAAACCCTTCACGCGAGACGGCGCAAGTAGCATCGGACCCGGCTGTCTCGAACGTTCGGGCAGCTACTCGATCTGCAAGGCTTCGTTCGAGAATCCCGCGAAGGCGCTCGACGGCGCATCGGGGGTCGGCGTCAGCGCAGGCTACGCGATCGGCGCGACGCAGCACGACCACGAGCGCCTCGACGATCAGATAACCGCCGCCGGCCCGCACGCATTATCGGTGGCTATATCGAAAGACAAAAAAGTCATTTCCGCTGTGCAGCCGACGATTTCATACTGAAGCGTTGATCCGCCGCGCAAAGGGGAAGACCGATGAGCAACAGATCGATTACCGGCGACGCCGTCGCGGGAAACGCCGTACCGTCGAGCGAAGCGCGCAGACCTTTCGGCACGGAAGACTGGTGGGCAGTCGCCATCGGCTTGCTTGCGATCGTCATCGCGTATGCGCTGTTCGCCTCGGGCAGCAGCATCAAATGGCTGGCCGTCGCGCCGGCGAAATGGTCGGGCATCGGGCAACTCGCGGGCGATCTCGGCAAGCATGCGAGCGGCTACGTCGCGCTCTTCATCACGTTCGCGGCGGTGTTTTCGGTTGCCATCGCCGCGCTCGGCCTGCACGTCGGGCGATTCCTCGCGGGCTTTCTCGTCATCTTCGTCGTGTCGACGATCATCTTCGCGGCGGGCGCATGGGTAGAGGCGAGCGCCTACAACCTCGAACCGCCGCTGATCGCGCTGGCGCTCGGGCTCTTCGTGTCGAACCTCTTCACGTTGCCCGCCTGGCTCGCACCGGCGCTGCGCGTCGAGTTCTATATCAAGGTCGGCATCGTGCTGCTCGGCGCGACGCTGCCGCTCACGCTGATCGTCTGGGCAGGACCGGTCGCGATCGGACAGGCAACCATCGTGTCGCTCGTCACCTTCTTCGTGATCTACGGCGCGGCGCGGGCGCTTGCCATCGACAAGCGCTTTGCCGCAGTGCTGGGCGTCGGCGGCGCGGTATGCGGCGTGTCGGCCGCCATCGCGATCGCCGGCGCGGTGCGCGCGCGGCGCGAACAGGCGTCGGTGGCGATCACGCTGGTCGTCGTCTGGGCGATCGTGATGGTGTTCGCGCTGCCCGCCGTTTCGCGCGCGCTCGGTCTGCCGACCGGCGTCGCGGGCGCATGGATCGGCACGTCCGAATTCGCCGATGCCGCCGGCATCGCCGCTGCGCAGGCCTACGGCGATTTCGCGCGGCATGCGCCGGGCGTCGTGGCCGGCGCGCCCGATGCGTCGCTGCAGGCCTTCGTGCTGATGAAGGTCGTCGGGCGCGATATCTGGATCGGCATCTGGGCGTTCGTGCTCGCGATCGTCGCGACTACACGCTGGGAGCGCGATGCCGCCGACGGCGTGCAGGCCAAACCGAGCGCCCGCGAAATCTGGACGCGCTTTCCGAAGTTCGTGATCGGCTTCGTCGTCGCTTCGGCGATCGTCACGTGGATCGCATCGCACTACACGCTGGCGGACTATCGCAGCATCGTGACGCCCGCGTTCGTCGCGCCGATCGTCGCGCTGCGCACCTGGGCCTTCACGTTCTGCTTCCTGAGCATCGGACTGACGACGCGCTTCTCGACGCTCGCCGGAACCGGCGCGCGGCCGCTCGCGGCTTTCACGGCAGGCGTCGCGGTCAATGTCGTGATCGGCTATCTGCTGTCGGTGCATCTCTTCGCGCCGTATTGGTCGGCGCTCGGGCAATGAGCGCGCGGCCTTGCGCGGGCGCGCCCGAATGCGGGCGATGCCGCCATTGGGCCGATGACCGCGCGTTGCTCGAAAAGCGTATCCCCGGGCTTGCGTCGTTCGGCTCGGCGTACGGCGCGAGCGTGGGCGAAAGCCGGTTGTGCCTGCGCCACGACCGGCTGACGATGCCGCGTGATCGCTGCATCGCGTTCGTCGCGCGAGCGGCAGTCGATACGCCGTCTCACGATTGACGACCTGCAATGCATTGCAGAAAAGCTTCGTTGTGGAACCGTTCCCGGCGGCCTAGATTTTGAAGCAATGGTCCTGCACGGAGCGAAACCATGAGCAATGTGGTGGTCGAACAACCGGTCGAAGTCGAGGCCGCACTCAACTATCTCGTGCCCACGGGCGTCAGGCCGACTGCCTACGCTTACGAGCCGCCGCCCGGCGTGCCGCGCCGCACCGGCGAATATCGCACGCATGCGGTGACGATCTCGAATGCGCGGCTGCGCCCGCCGCCGGGCGGTCTGTCGCTCGACAGGAACGGTTTCGAGCTGCATCGCGAGCCAAGCGCACTGTCCGATTTCTCCGACGATGCCGCCATTCGTTCGGTCTACTACTCGCAATCCGAGCGTCTGCTGAAGCAGTGGACGGGCGCGAAGCGCGTCGTCATCTTCGATCACACGCTGCGCGACGGCAGCGCCGCGCGCGCGAACGGTGTCAGGGAGCCCGTGCATCTGATCCACAACGATCAGACCTTCGTATCGGGACCGCGCCGCGTACGCGATCATGTTCCCGCCGACGAAGCCGCGCGACTGCTGCAAGGGCGCTTCGCGATCGTCAATCTGTGGCGGCCGGTGGGCGACGTGGTCGAGTCTTCGCCGCTCGCACTGTGCGACTCGCGCAGCATCGATGAGCGCGATATCGTCGCGCAGGACTTCATCTATCCGACGATGACCGGCGAAACCTATGCGTTCGTCCACAACCCGCGGCATCGCTGGTACTACTTTCCGCGGATGTCGCCCGACGAGGCGCTGCTCATCAAGATCTACGACTCGGCGGGCGATGGCCTCGCGCGCCTCACCGCGCACACCGCCTTCGACGATCCGGCTTCGCCGCCCGACGCGCGGCCGCGCCGCAGCATCGAACTGCGCACCTTGCTATTTTTCTGAAGCGCAACGAGCCGCCGTCGCTCGTTCCCAGACAAGATCGATCAATGGGCCTTGAGCGCCGCGCGGACAGTGCGTGCGAGTTCGTCGAGCTGGAAAGGCTTGCGCAGCGCGGTAAAGTGCGTTGCCGTGATCTTTGCGATATCGACGTCCGCGTATCCGGTGGCGAGGATCACTGGAATGTCGGGCCGGATATCGCGCACACGCATCAGGACTTGCACGCCGTTCAAGCCCGGCATCGCATAGTCGACGATCAGCAAGTCCGGCTTGTCGGTGTCGAGGCGCGACAAGCCGCTTGCGCCGTCGTGCGCGTGCGTGACCTTATAGCCCAGCACCTCCAGGCATTCGACGAGCATCGCGCGCACTTCTTCGTCGTCCTCGATGACGAGAATGTGACGTGCAAGGAGCGGGACATCGGGCGAAGCGGCTTCGACGCTCGACTCCGCAATATCGCTCACGCTGACCGGAAGCCAGATCTGCACCGTCGTTCCCTTGCCCGGCTCGCTCTCGATGCGCGCTTCGCCGCCCGCTTGTCGAGCGATGCCATAGACCTGACTGAGTCCAAGCCCCGTTCCTTTTCCAATCGGCTTGGTCGTGAAGAATGGATCGAAGACACGTGAGAGCACGTTCGGCTCGATACCGGAGCCGGAATCGCTGACGCTGACCACGACATAACGTCCCGCAGGGAGCGCCGCATCGTCCGACGTTCGTTCGTCGGCATGAATGGAGAGGCGTCCGCCGCCGGGCATCGCGTCGCGCGCGTTGATCGCGAGGTTCAGGACCGCGAGCTCGAGCTGGTTGGCATCGGCCTTCGTCCAGAGGTGCCTGGAACTCGAAGTCGTCGACAAGTCGATATGCGATCCGAGCGAGATCGAAATGATGTCTCGCATTCCGTCCAGCAATGGGGCAACGTTGATTGCCTTGAGGTCGAGGTTGCTCGTGCGGGAAAACGTCAGTAACTGCGCGGTGAGCTTCGCCCCTCGTTCGGTGGCGCGCTTCGTCGTCGCGGCCATCCTGCGGACGCGCTCGTCATCGCTGATGCGCGAGAGCAGTTCAGCGTTCGCCATGATGATGTTGAGCAGATTATTGAAGTCATGCGCGATGCCGCCCGTCAACTGTCCGAGCGCTTCCATCTTCTGAGACTGAACGAGCACTGCTTGCACCTTGGCGCGCTCATGAATCTCTTTCATGAGGCGATTGTTCGCCGACGCGAGTTCCTGCGTGCGCTCCTCGATGCGGCTCTCGAGGGATGCGTTGAGCTTTTCCAGTGCTTCCTGAGCTTGTGCCCGTTCGATCAGATGCTCTTGCGATTCCGCAAGATGTCGACGTGCGTCATATTGTCGAGTGCGAGCGCGCAACGCCGAGGCGACCGCGCGGCGCAGGGTTTCCGAATTCAACGGCCGCTCGAGCACCAGGACATTGCCCAGTCGCTCGAGCATGTCGATGCTCGCCGCCGAACGCCCGCTCGAGAGTTTCCCGGAAAGCAGCACCACCGGAAGGTCCGACCAGGCCGCCTGCTTTTGCAGCCATTGCGCAATCGCCGCACCGTTGTCATGCCGAAGCGACTCTTCGGTCATGATGGCGAGGCCCGCGCCCCGGTCGAGTTCCGTCGCAAGCTCATGCAAGTCGGCGCATACGAAGCACGTGCGATTTTCCGGCGCGAGGACGTCGGTGATCACACGGGCGTCGCGGCCGAACGGGGCCAGAATTAGAACGCGATACTCCATTTTGTCATCGGCCCGGAGGTTCGAGTGACTCGCCGCGGGCCGGCGCAAGCATGGGCGAATCGCCGGAATACGAGGGCAGGCCGCTCAGGATGCCCTCGAAGTCGCGCAACGCTTCACCGACAACCAGTCCTTCACTGTCGAGCCGGAACTGCCGGATTGAGCGTTCGTGTCCGTTCGCGCGACTCTTCACCGCGGTAATGGCGCTCAGGACTTCGCCGTGACGCTCGAAATATCGGAACAACAGGACGACGTCGCTGAGATAGCTGATGTCGATGTCGCTTTGAATTTCTCCGATGATGCCGTGCTGCCCCAGCACCAGTAACGTAATCACGCCGCGCTGGTTGAGATAGGTCAGCAATTCGTGCATCTGCAGGAGCAGATAGCGTTCACCGGGCATGGCCTGAAGATACGCATTGAGGCTGTCGATGGCGACGAATCGTGCACCGTGTTCCTCGACGCACTTGCGCACGTCGCTCGCAAACTCGCCGGGAGCGATTTCGGCGGGGTCGATCTGGCGAAGCGTCAGGAGTCCGCTATCGAGGTGCGGCCGCAGGTCGATGCCGAGGTTCGTCGAGCGACGCAGGAGCGTCATGCGCGTCTCATCGAAGAGATAGTAGGTGCACGGCTCGCCGCGTTCGAGCGCAGCGAGAAGACAGGACGCGACCGTGGTCGTCTTGCCGACGCCCGAAGGCCCGACGATCAGCGTGTTGGTGCCCGGAACCAGTCCGCCACCGAGCAGCGCATCCAGGCCGCCGGTGCCGGTGCTGAGCGCGCTGGACGAATAGTCCGTGTGATGCTCGGCTGCGATCAGACGCGGATAGACCTCGATGCCGCCCGTCTTGAGCGTCATGTCGTGAAAGCCTTCGCGGAACCGGATGCCGCGCATTTTCGCGATCCTCAGGCGCCGGCGTTCTCCGCCGTAATCGTGCGTCACGTTGTCGAGGCTAATGACGCCATGCGCGATGCTGTGCAACTGCAAGTCGCCCGGCTCCGAGGTATTGTCGTCGAGCAACAACACGGTGCAGGCACGCGTCGCGAAATAACGCTTCAGGGCAAGGATCTGGCGACGATAGCGCAGCGGATTCTGCGACAGCATCCGAAGCTCGGACAGGCTGTCGAAAACGAGCCGGGCCGGCTTCATCTCATCGACCTTGGCGATCACGTCGCGAACGGTTTCTCCCAGCTCGACCTCGGCAGGATGCAGCACACTCTGCTCGAAGCTCGGGTCCAGCCCTTCATCCGAGAGCAATTCCGTGATGGTGAATCGTGTCGTGTCCCAGCCGTGACTTTCGGCGACCGCGATCAGTTCCGCCTTCGTCTCGGACAAGGTGACATAGAGGCCGGATTCGCCGTTCTCGACGCCCTTGAGTAAAAATTGCAGGGCAAGGGTCGTTTTACCTGCGCCCGGCGCCCCTTCCACCAGGTACATCCTGTGAGGGGTCAGCCCGCCGCCCAGGATGTCGTCGAGGCCCAGAATGCCGGATTCGATGCGGCCGTTCGGGGCGTGAAGCAGTTTTTCCGGCATATGCGCGCTCTTCGATATGAATGTACGGATCGGTAGAAGCGGCAGCGAGCAAGAAACGGGCCCCCCCGGCCGCGGTCGATGGCGCAGCGGCCAGGGCGGCACCGGGTTCGCGGCGAAAGAAAGGGATTCGAAACCTGGTGATTCGCAGCTACGACGCGATTGCCGCCTCGGTGATCTACGCCTCTGGCTTGCTGCGCCCGTACAGCAGCAACATCGCTGCGATCACCACGCCGTAGATGATCTGACGTCCGGCTTCGGGCATCTGTGCGACCGAGAGGATCGACTGCAGCAGCGTGATGAGAATTGCGCCAGCCACGGTGCCGAGGTACGACCCGCGACCGCCCAGAATCGACGTGCCGCCGAGGACGACCGCCGCGATGGCCGGCAACAGGTAGGCATCGCCCATCGACTGCGCGGCCTTCGACGCATAACCTGCGAGCAGCACGCCGCCGAATGCCGCGAACGCGCTGCACACGGCGAAAGCGGCCACGGTCACGAGCCGCGTATCGATGCCGGAAAGATACGCCGCGCGTTCGGTGTTGCCGATCGCGTACAGCGTTCGGCCGAACGTCGTGCGCGACAGCAGGAACATCGTCGCGCCGCCGATCACGACCCACAGCGCGACCGCATTCGGCACGCCCGGCACGAGCCAGCCCGCCGCGAGCCATCGCATCACGTGCGGCGCGGAATCCTGCGGCGACGATCCCCCCGTGTAGACGATCATGATGCCCTGCGCGACCGCATTCGTTGCGAGCGTCGCGATCATCGACGGAATGCGCAGGAGCGCCACGAGAATGCCGTTGACGACGCCGATCAGCACGCCGCAACCGATCCCGACCGGAATCGCGAGGACGCGTCCCAGTTCGCCGTGCCCGGCGACGGCGCACGCCATCATCGCGCCGACCGTGATGGTCCACGGCAACGACAGGTCGATGTGGCCGAGCAGGATCACCATCATCAGGCCGGTCGCGATGATGCCGAGGAACGCGCCGACCTTCAGTTGCAGCAGGATGTACTCCGGCGACGTGAAGCTGCGCGAATACATTCCGCCGACGAGCAATAGCGCGACGATGCACGCGAACGCGATCACGATCGGTTTGTCGATCCGGCGCGCGAGCCTCGACACGAACGTGCTGCGGCCGTTTGCGGAAACGTCGCTCATTGGAACCACTCCAGGCGGTTGCGCACCCGGAACAGCCCGCACGCGCCGATCGAGACCGCGAGCAGAAGAATCACGCCCTGGAAGAGCGGCTGCCACAGCGCATCGACGTTGAACACGAACAGCAGGTCGCCGATCGAACGGAACGCGAATGCGCCGAAGACCGCCCCGATCGCGCTGCCCCGGCCGCCCAGCAGCGACACGCCGCCGATGACCACGGCGGCGATCGAAAACAAGGCATAGGAGTTGGCGCTGCCGAGGCTCGCTTCGCCCGTGTCCGTGAAGAACGTCAGAAAGAGGCCGCCGATCGCGGCGAGCAGGCCGGCGAGCGTGTAGCTCGCGAACTTCGCGCGGCGGATCGGCATGCCGGAGAGGAAGGCCGCGGGCTCGGACGAGCCGGTTGCATAAGCCGCGCGCCCGATCGCGGAGCGCTTGAAGGGCACCCAGACGATCACCACGGCCGCGAGCAAAATCAGCAGGCTGGCCGGGACGACGCCGGCGACCTTGCCGGTCAGGGCGTCGGCGAGATCTTCGTTGATCGCGCCGCCGGGCACCGGGCGAAGCAGCAGCGCCAGTCCGTAGTAGACGGCGCCCGTTGCGATCGTCGTCACGATGGGCTGCAGACGGCCGAAAATGATAATGACGCCGTTGAGCGCGCCGCACAGCGCGCCCGCCGCGAGCACACCGGCGATGCCGAGCGCGCTGTGCAGCGCGTCGCCCGTGACGATCCACGATCCGAGGCAATTCGTCAGCACGAGCATCGTTCCGATCGACAGATCGATGCCCGCCGTCAGCACGACGAGCGCCTGGCCCATCGACACCAGCGCGAGCAATACCGCCTTGTTGGCCGCCGTCTGAAACACATTCGCCGACAACGTCGACGGATAGTTGAAGAGGTAAATCGCGAACATCAGCACGAACAGGCCGAATGCGAACGCCGACCCGCGATTTTCCGCATACCAGTAGCGCAATCCGCTCATGGCGCGACTCCTGTGGAAGGCGCAACCTGTCCGACGGGCAGGTCCAGCGCACTGGCGATGAGACTCTGCTCGGTGATCGCCGCCCCGACCAGCTCCTTCTTGATCCTGCCTTCGTACAGCACGAGCACGCGGTCGCAGCAGCCGATCAGCTCGTCATAGTCGGTCGAATAGAACACGATCGCGGCGCCCTCGTCGGCGAGCCGCCTGAGCAACTGATAGATCTCCTGCTTGGTGCCGACGTCGATGCCGCGTGTCGGGTCGCAAAGCAGCAGGATTCGCGGCTGCCGGACCAGCCACTTCGCGATGACGACCTTTTGCTGGTTGCCGCCCGAGAGCGAGCCCACGGCCGCATCGACGCTGAACGACTTGATCGCGAGGAGCGCCATCATCCGGTCGACGAACGACTGCTGGCGGTCGCGATCGATCACGCCTGCGGTGGACATGCGATCGAGCGCGGCAAACGACAGGTTTTCGCGCACCGACATCGGCAGCATCAGCCCTTCGGTCTTGCGGTCCTCCGGAATCAGCGCCATGCCGATGCGATTGGCGCGGGCGGCCACGGGGCTTTCTATCGACACGGCCTTGCCATCGATCTCGATCGCCCCTGTGCAACCGCGCAGCACGCCGAACAACGCGAGCAGCAGTTCGCGCTGGCCTTGTCCGTCGAGGCCGCCCAGCCCGAGTATTTCGCCGGGCCTCACAGAAAAGCTGACGCCGCGCAGGGTGTCGTTCCACGCGAGGTCTCGGCAGGCGAGCACCGGTGCGGCGGCGCCGCGCTGCCCGGGCGCGTCCGCGGGCCTGGCGGGAAACACATGCTGGTACTTGCGGCCGATCATCATTTCGACAACCTCGTTGTCGGAGCGCGTGCCTGCCTCGAAGCTCATCACATGACGACCGTTACGGTAGACGGTGCATTCGTCCGCGAGCGCCTTCACCTCGTGCATCCGGTGCGAGATGAACAGCAGCGCGAGCCCTTCGTCGCGCAGGCGCTTGAGCACGTCGATGACGCGCGCCACGTCGGCCGCGGTCAGCGCCGACGTGGCTTCGTCGAGAATCAAAATGCGCGGCTCGTGGGCCAGCCCCTTCGCGAGTTCGACCATCTGCTGGCGCGACAGCGGCAGATCGCGGACCTTTGTAAGCGGATTGATGTCGGCCGCGCCGGCGCGCGCGAGCGCGGCCTCGGCCTGGCGGCGCTGGGCGCGGCGGTCGATCATGCCGAAGCGTCGCGGCGGGTTCGAAGCGAAGATGTTGTCCGCCACGCTCAGGTCGGGGATCAGCGACAACTCCTGATACACGCAGACGATGCCGGCCGCGTTCGCCGCGGCGGGCGACGCGAACGAGACTTCGCGACCGTCGAGGTGCATCGTGCCTTCGTCCGGCTGCACGACGCCGGACATCACCTTCAGCAGCGTGGACTTGCCCGCGCCGTTCTCGCCGAGGACCGCGTGAATGCGTCCCCGGCGCACCGCGAGTTCCGCGTGATCCAGCGCGACGGCGCCGCCGTAGCTTTTCGACACCCCGGACATCTGAAAGAACGGCCGCTCTGCGTCCTGCCGCATGCTTCGTCTCCCGTCACGTGGCCGGCCATCGTCCGGTTACTGGTTGCCCTGGCTCTGCTTCATGATTTCCTGTGCGGAGAAGTTGATGCCGCATGTCGGAAACGAGTTGCCGACGAAGAAGTTGTCGGATTCGTTGGGGAAGTAGTTGACGCCCGCCTTCAGCTTCGCATCGTCAGTGATGTCGAGGGGCAGCTTGATCGCCACGGGAATCGTCTGACCGTCCAGCGCGGCGAGCGCGGTCTTGATCGCCACGGCCACCTGCGCGGGACCGCTGCCCGCCGACGTGCATTTCAGGCCCTGGCTGCCGTACTGCGCGCAGAACTTGCGAAAGCCGTTTTCCGTCTCGCCGCCGAACGGAACGAACGGATGCTTCGCGTCGATCATGGCGCGCACGACGCCGGTGTCGCCGCCCTGCGCCGAAATGCCGTCGAAATGGCCCTGCACCGCAATGGCGTCGGCGGCGGCCTTCTGCGCGACCCCGTCGTCCCACTTGCCGTAGACCTGGACGATGTTCCACTTCTTGCCGGTCTCGTCGAGCGTCTTCTGGAAACCATTGTGCCGGTCAGTATCGACCGAGGTGCCCGCCACGCCGCGCACCTCGAGCACCTTGCCGCCGTTGGGCACATGGCTCGCGAGCCACTTGGCCCACAGCACGCCGAGCCCGTACTGGTCGACGTCGACGTTGATCGCGTCTTCGCTGTCGAGCGTGTTGTCGAACGCGATCAGCACGACGCCGGCCTTCTTCGCGCGGCGAATCGCCGGGCCGAACGAGGACGGATTCTGCGCATCGACGATGATCGCGTCATAGCCCGCATCGATGAAGTTGTTGACGGCCGAGATCTGCGCCGGGACGTCCTCGCCGGTCGAGACGACCTTGAATTCCTTGAGTTTCGCGGCGACCGCCGGTTGCGCGGTGTACGCCTTGGCCGTCTTGATCATCTGGATGCGCCAGGTGTTGGCGATATAGCCGTTCACGAGTGCGATGCGGTAAGGGCCGTTCTTCTTCGGATACTTGACGAACTTCGTGTCGCTCTTCCAGGGAACCATGCACGCCGGATCGCTGGACGGACCGGAAACGATCGAAGCCTGCGCGAAAGCCGCACTTGCGCATAGCGCCAATGCCGCGCTCGCCGCCACTCGAAGCACCTTGATTCCTGGACGCATGTTGTCTCCTTTTTGTTGGATTGAATCTAACGACTGCTGGCGCACAGGGCTCGTCGTGGATTCGCGACACGGTGCGCGCAAAGCGAGGAATCTTTCAGATTTGCCAGGCGGGACGCGATCGGACTGGCAGCAGGACTTTTTCCAAAGGCGCCCCTCGAAGCGCGAGGAAGGGCACGCGCGTACACATTCGCGTGTGACAGTACTGGCATACCAATCCACGCGCGATAGTGGTTTACGAGCGTGCGCCATGTATGACGCAATCGGGCTGAAAGGCTTGATGGGAAAGGCTGTAGCACGATCGGCTTGCGGCCGTCATGGCGCGCGACGCCGACCGCTGCGCGCGGCGATGCCGGCACATTTCGCGCGCGAGGCCGGCGAGTTCACGCGGGCCTCGCGCTAGCCGGAGCAGCGGCCCGACAGTTCGAAAGCATGGCACGCGGCGCACGCGTGAGCCTAGCTGTCGCGCGCCACGTCTGCACTGGCGCTGCTGTAGAGCGGCGCCGTCTTCCCACTGGCGATGCTGTCGCCGATAGCCTGCAAGTCGAGAGAAGGCGTCTTCGCGAGCAGCACGTAGGCGAGCCGATTCGTGCGCCACGTGACCGTTTTCATTTCGCCGACCCGACTCGCGCGCACCGGCGCATCGCCCTCGTTTTCCTCGATCACGCACAGCGCGACCGGATCGCCGCGTTCCGGCAGATACACCATCTGAATGAGCGGACGGTCGTGATAGTTCAGGCGCTGCACGCGCTTGAACTTGAGGCCGACCTGACGCAGATCGGGAACGTCGACCGGCATGCCGTCGCGCTGATGGATATCCGCCAGCACCTGCTCGGTGGTGGCCTTGTCTTCCCGGATATTGGCAACCGTGTCGCGCCCGTAGAGCACCTGATAATCCGCGACGCTCTGCACCCATGGATCGACCCCCGGCTTCAACGGATTCACGCCCCCGAGATAACCGGTGAGCACGCCGGAGCAGATCGCACCTGCGACGAAGGCCGCGGCGGCCCATTGCATCGAAAAACGGCGGCTGCCGCGCCGCGCGTCGCGCTCTTGCGGCGCGCTGACGCTCACAAGTTCCTCGATGCGCCGCGTCAGGCTTTCAGGCACGGGCGGCACCGATTGCCGGTCGTAAGCTGCGCGGTAAGGCAGGACCGATGCCTGCAATGCCGCGGCCCGCGCCGCCAGTTCGTCGGAATGCGAGATCGCCGCCTCGACTTCCGCGCGCTGCTCGGGCGAAAGCTCTCCGTCAACATAGGCCATCAGCAGCGTGTCATCGACATTCATCATAATGATTCTCCTTTTCGGGCCGCGGCCGGCGACTGCGCACTGAACTTCTGGCCGATCGTCAGCCGCGCGCGCGACAGCCGGCTCATGACCGTGCCGATCGGCACGTCGAGCACCTCGGCGGCTTCGCGATAGCTGAGTCCTTCGATTGCGACCAGCACCATCACGACACGCTGCGCCTCGGGCAAAGCCTCCACGGCGTCGATCACCTGCCGATGCAACAAATCGAGCTCCGGATTGTGCGCCGCGGGATCGGCGAAGGATTCGATTTCCTCGTCCTGCCAGTCCATGCTGCCGCGGTTTCGAATCGAACGAGCGCGCAGTTCGTTCATCCATGTCGAGTGCACGATCGAAAACAGCCAGCTGAGCGCCGACGTGCCCGGCTGAAGCTGATTGCGCCGCTCGAGCGCCCGCACGCACGCCCGCTGCACGAGATCCTCGGCGTCGTGCGGGTTCTGCGTGAGCCGCAGTGCAAATCGCCATAGCCGCGGCAACAGCGTCGGCAGGACGGTTTGCAGGTCGTCGTCGTTCATCGGCGCAACTCCTGAAATGGGCGCACTCATGATTGACAACACTCCAGGCTGGAATCTATTCCACGAATTTTTCGAGTTTTTTTGCGGAATAAGCAGGCGCGGGCGGCTGTTTTCGGGTCACGGATCGCGCAACGCGGCGCACTCGAACCACCGAATAGGAGACAGATCATGGAGACCCTCCTCGACCGGGCCCGGCAAGCAGGCATGGCGGTCATGCTGGACGCGTGCATCGGACGCGAACGTTTTCATAGCATAGTCGGTTCGGCGGCGACCCTCGAACGATTTGCACAACTTTGCGAAACGCCTGCGGTGGGTCGCGAAACGCTCGCGGGCTGGGCGGCGCTGTGCGAGCGCGGGGACATGCCGGCCGTGCAGGCTGCGATCCGCCGGGCGCTCGGCGCGTGATTCAAGGTTGATGCGGGACGTTGAAAAACGAATCGAAGCAGTATGAACAGTTAGCAATCCAAATAAATCAGGGCGATGGAAGTACGCCCGAATTTCAACTTCGCGATCAACGACGACGCGAATTTTGCCTGTGCCGCAAGGCGCATTTTTCTCTGGAGACTGACATGGCCGTAGATATGTTTCTCAAGCTGGGCGACATCAAGGGTGAATCACTGGCGGTGGGTCACACCGACGAAATCGAGGTGCTGAGCTGGTCGTGGGGATGCTCGCAGACGGGCACCACGCATACCGGAACGGGTGGCGGCACCGGGACCGCGTCGGTGCAGGATCTGTCGATCAGCAAGTACATCGACAAGAGCTCGCCCACCATCGTGCAATCGTGCTGCCAGGGCGTGCACATGCCGGAGGCCGTGCTCACGCTGCGCAAGGCGGGCGGCAACGAGCCGGTCGAGTATCTGAAGATCACGCTCAAGGAAGTGCTCATCAGCAGCCATTCGGTCGGCTCGGGCGGCGGCGATCAGGTTGCCGAGAACATCACGCTGAACTTCGCCGAATTCAACATGGAGTACCAGCCGCAGGACAACAACGGCGCGAAGAAGGGCGGCGTGGTGACCGGCAAGTGGAACATCCCGAAAAACTCGGCGACATCCGACTCCGGCGCGAGCAGCAGTTCCAGTTCGTCGAGTTCGACGAGAAGCCGCTAAGCCGCCTTCCGTTCAATGCGCCTCGCGGACACCGCCATGAACCTCGCAGATATCGCAACCTGGCTGACCGACCTCACGCCGGATTCTCCGTGCGGCGAGGACGAAGAGTACAGCGCCGATTTCCGGGCGCTGGAGCAGGCAATCGCCGGCAAGCCCGACGCCCAGTATGGCGGCACCGTGATCGCCGCGACGCCGCCCGACTGGACGCTGGCTCACGCCCTCGCGACGGCCCTGCTCGCACGCACACGCGACTTGCGGGTGGCGGTGCATTACACGCGGGCGAGCATGGTCCGCGAGGACTTCATCGGGCTTGCGCGCGGGCTCGCGCTGATCGAAGGGCTGCTCGCGCGGCACTGGAGCGGCGTGCATCCGCAACTCGATGCAAGCGATGGCGACGATCCGACCGCGCGCGTCAACGCGCTGTCGGCGCTCATCGACGGCTCCGGGCTCGTGGGCGAGCTGCGCGACACGCCCTTCGTCGCGCCGCGCGGCCAGCGCGGATTCACGCTGCGCGACATGGAAGTGCTCGCGGGCGAAGCGCCGCTTTTCGAAGGCGACGAGATGCCGACCCTCGCGGCCATCGATGCGGCGTTCGCTCAAGCGGGCGCGGAAGCGGGACGGGCGCAGTGCGAGGCGCTGTCGTCGGCGCGGGCTTCGCTCACGCAGATCGAGACCTTGCTGACAGAGCACGTGGGGCCGGCGCGCGCGCTCGACTTCGGGCCGCTCGCGCGTCCGCTCGGGCGCATCGCGGAGTTCGTGGCGGCGCGGGTCGGAGCGCCCGATCCGGATACGGGGCGAGGGGGCAGTGCGATGGAGACCCATAGCAGTGAAGAGGGCGCGGGTTGCGCAGCGGCGGCGCATGCCGCCATCGGCGGACCCGCCACGCCCCGGCGTATCGCGAGCGCGCAGGACGTGAGCGATGCGCTCGACGCGATCTGCGCCTACTACGACGAGCACGAGCCATCGAGCCCGCTGCCGGTGCTGCTGCAGCGGGCCCGCAGGCTGGTCGGCAAGCGCTTCATGGAAATCATCGAGGACGTCGCGCCGGACGGCGCACATCAATTCAGGCATCTGGGCGGGGTCGTCTGACCGGACTCAGGCAAAAGCAAAGGAGTGGATATCGTGGCAAAGGAAAGCAGTCAGAAATTCATCGCGCGCAATCGCGCGCCGCGCGTGCAGATCGAATACGACGTCGAAGTCTACGGCTCGGAAAAGAAAGTGAACCTGCCCTTCGTGATGGGCGTGCTCGCGGATCTCTCGGGCCAGAGCGCGGAGCCGCTCGCGCCCGCCGCCGAGCGGAAGTTCCTGGAGGTCGATGTCGACAACTTCGACGAGCGTCTCAAGTCGATGAAGCCGCGCGTCGCGGTGCAGGTGCCCAACACGCTGACGGGCGAGGGCAACGTCGCCGTCGATCTGACTTTCGAGAGTATGGACGACTTCACGCCCGCCGCCATCGCACGCAAGGTCGAACCGCTGCGGCAACTGCTGGAGGCGCGCACGCAGCTCGCCAACCTGCTGACCTACATGGACGGCAAGACCGGCGCCGAAGCGCTGATCGCGCGCCTGCTGGAAGAACCCGCGCTGATGAAAGCACTGAGCGCAGAGCCTCGCCCGCACGGCGACGAAGACGAGCCCACTACCGGAGCATGACGCGATGAACGATCTCAGCATCCAGCAACAGGCCGGCGCCAGCGTGATGGAAACGGCGCCCGCGCTCGACGATTTCTCCACGCTGCTGCAAAAGGAATTCAAGCCGAAGTCCGAGCGGGCCCGCGATGCCGTCGAACGCGCCGTGCGCACGCTTGCCGAGCAGGCGCTGCGCGACACCGGCGTGATCTCGGGCGACGTCCTCGCGACCATCGAGGCGCTGATCGCGCAGATCGATCAGGCGCTCACCGGCCAGATCAATCTGATCCTGCACAGCGAGCCGTTCCAGAAGGTCGAGAGCGCATGGCGCGGCCTGCACTACCTCGTGAACAATACGGAGACCGACGAGTCGCTCAAGATCCGCGTGCTGAACATCTCGAAGGCGGAACTGCACAAGACGCTGAAGAAGTACCGCGGCGTGGCGTGGGATCAGAGCCCGCTCTTCAAGAAGCTCTACGAGGAGGAGTACGGACAGTTCGGCGGCGAGCCTTACGGCGCGCTCGTTGCGGATTACTACTTCGATCACAGCGGCCCCGACGTCGACCTGCTCACGCAGATCGCGAAGATCGCGGCGGCGGCGCATGCGCCGTTCATCGCGGGCGCGGATCCGGCCGCGCTCCTGATGGAGTCGTGGCAGGAACTCGCCAATCCGCGTGATCTGACCAAGATCTTCCAGACGCCCGAGCATGCCGCGTGGCGCTCGCTGCGCGATTCGGAGGATTCGCGCTACATCGGCCTCGCGATGCCGCGCTTTCTGGCGCGCGCGCCCTACGGCGCGAAAACGGACCCGGTCGAAGCCTTCGATTTCGAGGAAGACACCGCAGGCGCGAACAGCAGCAAGTACGCGTGGGCGAACGCGGCGTATGCGATGGCGGCGAACATCACGCGCTCGTTCAGGATGTTCGGCTGGTGCTCGCGCATTCGCGGCGTCGAGTCGGGCGGTGCGGTCGAAGGCCTGCCGGTTCACGCGTTTCCGACGGACGACGGCGGCGTGGACATGAAGTGCCCGACCGAGATCGCGATCAGCGACCGCCGCGAGGCCGAGCTTGCCAAGAACGGCTTCATGCCGCTCGTGCACAAGAAGAACTCGGACTTCGCGGCGTTCATCGGCGCGCAATCGCTGCACAAGCCGGCCGAGTACGAAGACCCGGACGCCACCGCGAACGCCAATCTCGCGGCGCGCCTGCCGTATCTCTTCGCGTGCAGCCGCTTCGCGCATTACCTCAAGTGCATCGTGCGCGACAAGCTCGGCTCGTTCAAGGAACGCGAGGACATGGAGCGCTGGCTGCAGAACTGGATTCTCCAGTATGTCGATGGCGACCCCACGCACTCGTCCGACGACACCAAGGCGCGCAAGCCGCTCGCGGATGCGCAGGTCGTCGTCGAGGAAGTGGCGGGCAATCCGGGCTACTACACGTCGAAGTTCTTCCTGCGCCCGCATTACCAGCTCGAAGGTCTCACGGTGTCGCTGCGGCTCGTGTCGAAGCTGCCGACCGCCAAGACCGCCTGAGCCTCGCCGTGTCCGCCCGTCCTGCCTCGTTTGCTCAAAGGGAGTTGCTCATGTCCGAACCCTCCGCCCGTGACCGCCTGCAACCGTCGTTGCTGGACCGGCTGACCGATTTCGAGCCGCACGCGCGTCATGAAGCGCGCGAGCGTCGCGTGGTGTCGGCGCGCGCGCTGCGCGAGAGCGTCCAACGCGACATCGGCTGGCTGCTGAACGCGAGCGGTCTCGCGGACGGCGCACACGCGCCCGGTCTGCCGCACGTCGCGACATCGGTGCTGAACTACGGCCTGCCGGACCTCGCGGGGCGCAACGTCGCGGCGCTCACGCCCGGCGCGCTCGAGCGCGTGATCCGCGACGCGCTGTGGGCGTTCGAGCCGCGCCTCGCGCGCGAATCGGTGCGCGTGACGGCGATCGACGATACGAAGGGCGCGGCGCGCAGCCATGTGATCCGCTTCGAGATCGAGGCGCAGATGTGGTCCCAGCCGTATCCCGAGCGGCTTTTTCTGCGCACGGAACTGGATCTCGAAGCGGGCGAAGTGCGCGTCGCCGATGCATCGACCACGCGCGCCGGATCATCGGCCGGGGAGCAGCAGGCATGAACCCCGCGTTCCTCAAGTACTACAGCCAGGAGCTTCAGCACGTCCGGGAGATGGGCGGTGAATTCGCCGCCGCGTTTCCGAAGATCGCGGGACGGCTCGCGCTCGACGGCGTCGAATGCGCGGACCCGTACGTCGAGCGGTTGCTCGAAGGCTTCAGCTTCCTCGCCGCGCGCGTCCAGATGAAGCTCGACGCCGAGTTCCCGCGCTTCACGCAGCATCTGCTCGAACTGGCATATCCGCACTATCTGGCGCCGACGCCGTCGATGGCGGTCGTCCAGTTGCACGCGGACCATAGGAATCCGCAGCTTGCCGCGAGCGCCGATGGCATCGTCGTGCCGCGCCATACGGCGTTGCGAGGCATGCTCGACAAGTCCGCCTCCACGCGTTGCGAATACCGCACCGCGCATGCGCTCACGCTGTGGCCGGTCGAGATCGCGCGGGCGAAGTTCTTCACCCATGCGGGCGGCCCCGGCGCATCGTCGTTGCCGGCCAACGTCCGGGGCGGGCTGCGCCTGCGTCTGCGCGCGACCGGCGCGCTCGGCTTCGAGCGCCTTTCGCTCGATCGTCTCGCGCTCTATCTGCGCGGTCCGGACGGCTTGCCCGCGCGCCTGCACGAGCGTCTGCTCGCGCATTGCATCGGCGTGGCGGTGATGCAGCCGGGCGACGGCGCAAGCGCGTCGACCACGCTCGCCGTGCTCCCGAAGACCGCGTTGCAGCCGATGGGTTTCGCCGAGGACGAGGCGCTCCTGCCGGTCGGTCAGCAATCGTTCGACGGCTATCGGCTCTTGCAGGAGTATTTCGCCTTCGCGCCGCGCTTCATGTTCGTCGAGCTGGCCGGCCTGCGCGACGCGCTTCGTCTTTGCCGCGGCGCGGAAGCGGAGATCGTGATCCTGCTCGATCAGGCCGATGCGTCGCTCGAACGCGGGGTCGACGTTTCGCACTTCGCGCTCAACTGCACGCCCGCGATCAACCTGTTTCGCCGCCGCACCGACCGCGTCGCGCTGTCGGACACCGAGTTCGAGTATCACGTCGTCGTCGACCGCACGCGGCCGATGGACTACGAGATCCATCAGATCGACGAAGTGACCGGCTACGGCGCGGGCGCGGCCGCCGAGAAGCAGTATCGGCCGTTCTACTGCGCGAAGGATCTCGATGCGCCGGGCGAGGGCGGCGCGTTCTATCAGTTGCGGCGCGAGGCGCGGCGTGCGTCGGTGCGGCAGCAGCAAAGCGGCGCGCGCAGCAGCTATCTCGGCAGCGAAGCCTTCATCGCGCTGGTCGATGCGGCGAGCGCGCCCGAGCGCGGCGAAGTGCGTCAGCTCGGCATCAGCGCGTGGTGCACGAACCGCGATCTGCCGCTTTCGATGCCCGTCGGCGCGGGTTCGACCGACTTCACGCTCGATGCCGAGGCGCCCGTCACCGCCGTGCGCTGCGTCGCGGGCCCGAGCCGGCCGCTGCCGTCGTTCGCGCAGGGGCCGGCGGCGTGGCGGCTGCTCGATCATCTTTCGCTGAACTACGCGTCGCTCGTGGATACGAACGCGCAGGAAGGCGCCCGCGCGCTGCGGGAACTGCTCGCGCTGTACTGCCCCGCCGACGATGCCGCCGCGCACCGGCAGGTCGAAGGGCTGCGCTCGGTGTCGTGCGAGCCGGTCGTGCGCCGCCTGCCGTCGCCGGGGCCGATCGTCTACGGGCGCGGCCTCGCGGTCACGCTGCGCTTCGACGACGCCGCGTTCGAAGGCGCGAGCGCGTTTTTGCTCGGCGCGGTGCTCGCGCAGTTCTTCGCGCGCTACGTGTCGATCAATTCGTTCACCGAGACCGCCGTCGCGACGCTCGCGCGCGGCCCGATCATGCAGTGGCCTGCGAGGACCGGACGATGCGCGACGCTCTGACCCTCGACGGCATGCTCGCCCGAGACGCGCGCCGCTTCGACTTCTTCCAGGCGCTGCGGCTCATCGAGCAGGCGCATGCAAAGCGCCCGCGCCTCGGCCGCTCGCTCGCCGCGCGCGACGATGCCGTGCGGCTCTCGCAGGACCCGGAGCTGATCTTTCATCCGACCACGCTCGGCGAATACGTGCCGGGCGAGAACGGCCGGCCGGGGCGGCTCGCGGTGAATTTTCTCGGGCTGCTCGGCCCCAACGGCCCGCTGCCGACGCACCTGACCGCTTACGTGCGCGAGCGCGTCCGTCACGCGAACGATCCCACGCTCGCGCGCTTTCTCGACGTGTTTCATCACCGGATGCTGTCGCTGTTCTATCGCGCGTGGGCGGATGCGCAGCCGGTCGTGAGCGCCGACCGTCCGGGCGACGATCGCTTCGCGGGCTACGTCGGCAGCCTGTTCGGTCTCGGCGCGCCCGCGCTCGCCGATCGCGACGCGGTGCCCGATTCCGCGAAGCGCCACTTCGCCGGCATCCTCGCCGCGCCCACGCGCCATGCGAGCGGGCTGCGGCTCATTCTCTCGCGCTTCTTCGGCGTGCCGGTGTCGGTCGAGCCGTGGCGCGGCCACTGGATCACGCTGCCGGAAGAAGGCCGCACGCGTCTGTCCGGCGCGCGGCTCGGCGAATCGACGGTCGTCGGCACGCGGGTGTGGGACTGCCAGCACAAGTTCCGCATCGTGATCGGGCCGCTGCGCTACGCGGACTTCGCGCGCTTCCTGCCGGGCGGGCAGAGCCTCGTGAAACTCGCCGACTGGGTCCGCGATTACGTGCGCGATCCGCTCGACTGGGACGTATCGCTGCATCTGAAGCGCGACGACGTGCCCGCGCTGCGTCTGCAGGGCAATACCGCGCACGGCGCGCGTCTGGGCTGGAACACGTGGCTCACGAGCGGCGCGCCCGTGCATGACAACCATCGGGTCGTGATCGCCGGGCAGGCGGGCGCGAGCCATCGCAAGGAGACTCCTCATGACTGAGATCAGCCGCATGGCGTTGTTCGGCAAGCTTCATCCGCTCGCCTATCGGGCGATAGAAAACGGCGCGGCGTTCTGCAAGTTGCGCGGCAATCCGTATGTCGAGCTCGCGCACTGGGTGCATCAGATCCTGCTCGCGGCGGATTCCGACCTGCGGCGCCTCGTGCGTCACTTCGATCTCGACGAGACCGCGCTCGAACGCGATCTGACCGCCGCGCTCGACCGCCTGCCGCGCGGCGCGAGCGCAGTCTCCGACATCTCCGCGCAAGTCGACGAAGCCGTCGAGCGCGGCTGGGTCTTCGGCTCGCTGATGTTCGACGCCGCGAACGTGCGCACGGGCCATCTCGTGATCGGCATTCTCCGCACGCCGAACCTGCGCAACGCGCTTTACGCGCTCTCGCGCCAGTTCGAGAAGATCAGCTTCGATGCATTGTCCGCACGCTTCGATGCGCTGCTCGAAGGCTCGCCCGAAGCGCAGGCCGCGCCTGCCGCCGAGCCCGTGGCGCTGCCCGCGCAGCATGACGCGCTCTCCCGCTATACCGTCGATCTGACCGCCGAGGCGCGCGAGGGCAAGCTCGATCCCATCGTCGGGCGCGACATGGAGATTCGCCAGGTCGTCGACATTCTCATGCGCCGCCGCCAGAACAACCCGATCCTCACGGGCGAGGCGGGCGTCGGCAAGACGGCGGTGGTGGAAGGCTTCGCGCAGCGCATCGTCGCGGGCGAGGTGCCCCCCGCGTTGCGCGACGCCGTCGTGCGCACGCTCGATGTCGGCCTGCTGCAGGCGGGGGCGAGCGTGAAGGGCGAGTTCGAGAACCGGCTCAAGCAGGTGATCGAGCAGGTGCAGAAGTCGGACAAGCCGGTGATCCTTTTCATCGACGAGGCGCATACGCTCGTCGGCGCGGGCGGCGCGGCCGGCACCGGCGATGCGGCCAACCTGCTCAAGCCCGCGCTCGCGCGCGGCACGCTGCGCACCATCGCCGCGACGACGTGGGTCGAATACAAGAAGCACATCGAGAAGGACCCGGCGCTCACGCGCCGCTTTCAGGTCGTGAAAGTGCCCGAGCCTTCGGAGGACAACGCGATTGCGATGATGCGCGGCTTCGTGCGCAAGATGGAGTCGCATCACGGCGTGCAGGTGCTCGACGAGGCGCTCGAAGCGGCGGTGAAGCTCTCGCATCGCTTCATTCCCGCGCGCCAGTTGCCCGACAAGGCCGTGAGCCTGCTCGACACCGCCTGCGCGCGCGTCGCGGTGAGCCAGCAGGCGCTGCCCCCGGCCATCGACGATGCGAAGCGGCGCATCGAAACGTGGCAGACCGAAAGCGAGATCGTGGCGCGTGAAGCCGCGCTCGGCATCGACACGCAGCAACGCGCGGCGGATGTCGCCGCGCGCCTCGACGCCGAGCGTGCGCGTCTCGCGGAATTGACGGCGCGCTGGGAAGCCGAACGTGCGCTGGTCGCGCGCATTCTCGCGGCGCGCCGTGCGATCGGGGAGGGCGGCGAAGCCGTGACCCTCTCCGACCTGCAGGGCCTGACCGATGAACTCGCGCAACGCCAGGGCGAAGCGCCGCTGATTCTGCCGGGCGTGGACGCGCATGCGGTGGCATCGGTCGTGCAGGACTGGACCGGCATTCCGGTCGGCCGCATGGTGCGCGACGAAGCCGCGAGCGTGCTCGATCTCGCCACGACGCTGAACCGGCGCATCGTCGGGCAACGCCACGCGATGGACATGATCGCGCGCCGCGTGCAGACCGCGCGCGCCGGCCTCGACGATCCCGGCAAGCCCGTCGGCGTGTTCATGCTGGCGGGCACCTCGGGCGTCGGCAAGACCGAAACCGCGCTCGCGCTCGCCGAAGCGCTCTATGGCGGCGAAGAGAACGTCGTCACCGTGAACATGAGCGAGTACCAGGAAGCGCACACGGTGTCGCTGCTCAAGGGCGCGCCGCCGGGATATGTCGGCTACGGCGAAGGCGGCGTGCTCACCGAGGCGGTGCGGCGTCGTCCGTACAGCGTCGTGCTGCTCGACGAATTCGAGAAGGCGCATCCGGACGTGCACAAGCTGTTCTTTCAGGTCTTCGACAAGGGCCGCATGGAAGACGGCGAGGGCCGCGAGATCGACTTTTCCAACACGCTGATCCTGCTCACGACCAACGTCGGCACCGAGCTGATCACGCAACTGTGCGGTGGCGGGCGCGAGACGCCGTCGCCCGAAGAGATCGCGCGTGCGCTGCGCGCGCCGCTGCTCGACGCCTTCCCGCCCGCGCTGCTCGGGCGCGTCGCGGTGATTCCGTACTACCCGCTCGACGACACGATGCTCGATGCGGTGATTCGCCTGCAGCTCGCTCGCATCGAGCGGCGCATCGCGGAGCGCCATCGCGTGAAGTTCGCCTATGACGACGCCGTGGTCCGACAGATCGCGCGCCGCTGCACTGAGCTCGCGAGCGGCGGCCGCATGATCGACGCGATCCTCACCAATACCGTGCTGCCCCGCGTGAGCGCGGAATTCCTCGGCCGTCTCGTCGATGGCCGCAGTATCGGAAAAGTCGAGGTCGGCGTATGCGACGGCGACTTCACCTATGCCTTCGATTGACAGGGAGCCAGCCATGCCTCAACAAGTCAGCATGGGCGCGACGTTGCAGTGCTCGTTCGGCATGACGCCGTCGACGCTCGTCGTGCTGCCCGTGAACCGCGTGCGCTGCGAAGGGCCGCTCGCCGCGAACATCATGGATCACGAGCCGCTCGTGAACATCATGCCGTTCGGCATGTGCACGTCGGCGGCGAATCCCGAAGTCGCCTCGGCGACCGCCGCCGCGCTCGGCGTCCTGACGCCGATGCCCTGCGTGCCCGCGACCATGACGCCGTGGGCGCCGGGCGCGGTCACCGTGCTGCTCGGCAACCAGCCTTCGCTCGACAACGTGTCCAGGTGCTTCTGCAACTGGGGCGGCGTGGTGACGGTCGTCGAGCCGGCGACGTGCGCCACCCGGATTCCCTGAAGACGAGGCCCGCCATGATGCTCTCCGATACCAATCGCATCGCGCACGTGAGCTGCGCGCTCGGCAAGAACGCGCTCGTGCTCTGGCGCATGCGCGGACGCGAGGCGCTGGGGCGGCTCGCGCAATGGGATCTCGAACTGCTCGCCGATCAGTCGAATCTCGACATCGCGACGATGCTCGGCAGTGATTTCTCGCTGTCGCTGGAGATTCCGGGCGACGGCGCGCGCGAATACAACGGCATCGTCACGGCGTTCGAGCTGGCGCGGGCCGCGAGCACGCAGCCCAACCGTCCGGCGCTGTATCGCGCAACGGTGCGGCCGCGCCTGTGGCTGCTCACGCGCGCGTCGCATTGCCGGTTCTTTCATCAGATGACGGTGCCCGCGATCATCGGCAAGGTGCTCGCCGACTATCACATCGACTTCGAGAACAAATGCTCGGCGGCGTATCCGAGCCTCGAACACTGCGCGCAGTACCGCGAGACCGACTTCGATTTCGTGAGCCGGCTCGCCGAGCGCGAAGGCATTTACTACTTCATCGAGCATCGGGGCGGCACGCATCGGATGATTCTCACGGATTCGTCGCAGGTGCACGAGAGCGCGCCGCACGGCGCGACGCTGCGCTTTCGTCCGCAGCCCGCCGCGCCGCACGAGCACGAATGGGTCTATGCGTGGTCCGCGGGCGGCGAGGTGGCGACGGGCATCGTCGAAACCAACGACTACGACTTCGAGAAGCCGTCGCAATCGGCGCAGGAAGGTCTCGTCGCGCGCGCCCGGCGCAGCGAGCCGTTCGACAAGGCTGTCTACGCGATGCAGGAGCATGGCCTCGGCTACACGCGTCACGAGGACGCCGAGCGCTTCGCACGCGCGCATGTCGATGCGCATCAGGCGGGCAACGTCTTCGTGAGCGCTCGCGCGACGGCGCGCGGCATCTGGCCCGGCGGCCTCGTCAGGCTCACCGGCCATCCGCTCGACGTGCAAAACCGCGAGCATCTCGTCGTGGCGGCCGAGTACGCGCTCAACTCGGACGACTATCTGTCCACGCTCGACGCGCGCGACCGGCCGCCCGTTTTCGATTGCGCGTTCAGGGCGCTGCCTCGCGATGCCGGCTTCCGCGCCGCGCGCAGCACGCCCCGCGCATGTGTCGCGGGACCGCAGACGGCGGTGGTCGTCGGACCGAAGGGCGAGGAAATTCATACCGACAAATACGGCCGCATCAAAGTGCAGTTCCATTGGGAACAGCTCGGCCCCACGGAGGCGCGCGAGTCCTTGCAGCGCTGCTGGGTGCGCGTCGCGCAGCCGTGGGCGGGCAAGGGCTACGGGGCGTTCTTTCTGCCGCGCATCGGTCAGGAAGTGCTCGTGCATTTCATCGAGGGCGACCCGGACCAGCCGCTCGTGATCGGCAGTGTCTACAACGCGGCGCAGACGACGCCAGACGAACTTCCCGCGAAGATGGCGCGCACGACGCTCAGGAGCAATTCGACCAAAGGCGGCAACGGTTTCAACGAAATGCGTTTCGACGATACCAAAGACACCGAGCAACTGTTCTTTCACGCCGAGCGCGATCTGGAGACGTGGGTGAAGCACGACGCGCTGACGCGCATCGGCGGCGAACGGCATGTAATCGTCGAGCACGACGATCTTGCGCGCTGCAACGGCAGCCGCAGCGACGCGGTGCAGGGCGGCCACAGCGCGCGCATCGGCGGCAAATATTCGCTCGATGTCGGCGGCGATACACATCACAAAAGCGGGGCGAATATTTTGGTGGGGGCGGGTGTTAACGTCGATGTGAAGGGCGGGGCCAACGTCACCATCGAGGCGGGCGTGACGCTCACGCTCAAGGCGGGCGGCAACACGATCGTGCTGGGGCCGGAAGGCATCGCGATCAGCGCGGCCGGGCCGGTGTCGATCGACGGCGTCGTCGTGCAGATCAACTGCGGCGGCGGCGGTGGCGGCGCGGGCGCGGCGAGCGCATCGCCGGATGCGCCCGCCGATCCCCGGCAGGCCGACGACGGCACCACATGAACGCACACGAAGGAGAGATCATGCATCTGACGCTCGCGGTCGAGACCTATCAGGGCATCCCGACCGACGCCCCGCTTTCGTGCCGCTTCGGCGCGGCGGGCGGCACCATCGGGCGCGGCTCCGACAACACGCTCGTGTTGCCGGATGCGGCGAAGACCGTGTCGCGGGTGCATGCGCGCATCGACTGGACCGAGGACGGCTGGCGGCTCGCCGACCTCGGCAGCAATCCGAGCCGGCTCAATGGCCGGCCGCTGTCCGCCGGGCAGAGCGCGCGTCTTGCCAGCGGCGACCGGCTGGAGATGGGCGGCTACCGGCTCGATGTGCGGACGATGGAACGCGCGCCCGCCGAAGCTTTCGATGCGCCGCCCGGCGTGCATGACCGCCACGGTTTCGATCCGCTCGAAGCCGTGAGCCTTCAGGACAACGCAGCGCCGCGCTCTTTCGCGCACGATCCGCTCGCGCTGGCGGCGGTCCTCGCTGATGCGCCGCTGCCGGGTCCGCGCTTCGATCCGCTCGCCGCGCCGCTCGACGGTGAGCACGAACCCGCGACGCGGCTCGATGGACGCGCGGCGTTCGCCGGATCGCAGAGCGATCACGTGGCGCCGGAGCAGTTCGCCTATGTGCCGCCAGCCGGCGCGGTAGCGCATGCGCCGGCGGGCGGCATTCCGCACGACTACGACCCGTTGAGCGAAGACGCATGCGCGCCGCTCGCGGCCGTCGTGACTCCGCCGGCGCAGCCTGCCGCGATAAGGCCCGAAGAAAGACCCGAAGAAAGACCCGAAGCGGCCAACGACGCCATTGCCGAATCGGCCTTTGCCGCGCTGCTCGACGGCATGGGCGTCGATGCCGGCACGCTCGGCACGCGCAACGCCGCCGAAATCGCGCGTCTCGCCGGCGCGATGCTGCGCACGGCGGTGCGCGGCGTAGTCGACGTGCTGCTGTCGCGCTCGGTCCTCAAGCGCGAGATCAGCCTCGACACGACGATGCTCGTCCAGCGCGACAACAACCCGCTCAAGTTCTTCCCCGACGGCGACGGCGCGCTCGCGCAGATGCTGCGTGGCGCGAGCACGGGATATCTGCCCGCGCAGACCGCGCTCGAAGGCGCGTTCGACGACATCCGCCGACACGAGCTCGCGGTCCTCGCGGGCACGCGCGCCGCCATGCAGCATCTGCTCGGCCGCTTCGATCCGCAGGCGCTCACGCGCGCCGATACGCGGCGCGGCTGGCTCGACTGGCTACCCGCATGCCGCAAGGCGCGGCAGTGGGACCGTCTCGTCGCGCTGCATGCCGAGCTCACCCGCGCGAGCGCCGACGACCTTCAGGCGCTGTGCGGCAGCGCGTTCAACGACGCATACGAGCAGCACGCGAACAGCTTCGCCGATACGAAGCAGACTTCCTTCCACTGAGAGCGAGGCATCGATGTCCTGGAACAACAAGGTGATCTGGTCCGAAGGCATGCTGCTTCAGCCGCAGCATCTGCAACAACACGACCGCTACCTGCGCGCGCAGATCGAGACGCGCTGCGCGGCGCTGCGGCCCTATGCGTTCGGCTTCTCGGAACTGGAGATCGACGCCGCGCAACTGAAGCTCGGCCGCATCGCGCTGGTTTCGTGCGCGGGCGTGCTGCCCGACGGCAGTCCGTTCCGACTTCCTTCGGATGACGAACTTCCGCTGCCGCTCGCCGTGCCCGAGGACGCGCGCGACCTGACGGTCGTGCTCGCGCTGCCCGTCGCGCGTCATGGCGTGCCCGAGGCCGCGTATGCGGCGCAGGCCGGCCACGATGGTTTCGTGCGTCACCGCATCGCGGAAACGGAAGTGCCCGACAGCAACGAAGGCGCGGTCGGTGCGGCGCTCGTGCAGGTCGGCAAGCTGCAATTGCGGCTCGCCTTCGAGCGGGACGTGGTCCATGCGCATACGTCGCTCGGGATCGCGCGCATCGTCGAGCGCCGCGCGGACAACAGCATCGTGCTCGATGCCGCTTACGCGCCGCCCTGTCTCGACTATCGCGTGTCGCGCCGGCTGTGCGGGTTCGTCGACGAACTCACGGGCCTCATGCACCAGCGCGCCGATGCGCTCGCCGCGCGCCTCGCCCGCCCCGCGGCGACCGGCGCGGCGGAGATCGCCGACTTCCTGCTGCTGCAGGTGCTCAATCGGGCGGAGCCGCTGTTCGCGGGGATCGCCTCGACGACCGGGCTGCATCCGCACGATCTGCATCAGCATGCGCTGCAACTGGCGGGCGAGCTCGCGACCTTCAGCCAGCCCGGCAAGCGTCCCGCCGCGTTTCCCGGATATCGCCACGAGCGGCTGGATGAAACCTTCACGCCGCTCGTCGATGCGCTGCGCGTCGCGCTGAACGCGGTGATGGATCCGCATGCGGTGCCGATCGCGCTCGAGGAGCGCAAGTACGGATTGCGCGTGGCGATCGTGCCGGATCGCGACCTGTTCCGCTCGGCGAGCTTCGTGCTCGCGGCAAAGGCCGATCTCGCGCCGGCCGCGCTTCTGAACAGCTTCCCGCAGCAGGCCAAGCTCGGACCGGTGGAGCGCATCCGCGATCTCGTGAATCTCCAGTTGCCGGGGATCGCGCTGCGCGCGCTGCCGGTCGCGCCGCGCCAGTTGCCGTTCCATGCCGGCTACACCTATTTCGAGCTGGAGCGCAGCGGCGATCTGTGGCGACAGTTCGCGACCTCGGCCGGCGTCGCGCTGCATGTCGCGGGTGACTTTCCGGGCCTCGAACTCGAATTCTGGGCGATCCGCCCGTGAGCGCCGCGCCCTCTTCGAAGAAGGACCTCATCGTGAATGCCCCGATCTTTCCGCCAGCCGGCTTCGACCCGGACGACACCATCCTGATTCCGCAACCGGGCGGGTCCGTTGCGGCACGCCCGCGCCAGGAGCGCCAGGAAGAGAGCGCGCAGGAGCGGCCGGAAGCCGCGCCGCGCGCGCCGGTCCTGCCGGTCGCGAGCGGCCTGAGCCCGCTCGTGCGTGCGGCGAACCCGATGCTCCAACTCGCGCTGCCGCTGCGCCATCGTGCGGCCATCGCCGATATCGAAGGTTTGCGCGCCGAGCTCGTGCGGATGGTGCGGGCCTTCGAGCACGACGCCCGCGCGAGCGGCATCGACACTGAAACGCTCGCGGCGGCGCGCTATTGCCTGTGTACCTGCATCGACGAGTCGATCTCGGGCACGCCGTGGGGCAGCGGCGTGTGGGCGAGCCGCAGCCTGCTCGTCACCTTCCATAACGAGGCGTCGGGCGGCGAGCGCTTCTTTCTGATCCTGCAGCGGCTCGCGCAGGACCCGGCGCGCCATATCGACGTGCTGGAGCTGCTTTACGTGATCCTGTCGCTCGGCTTCGAAGGGCGCTATCGGCTGATCGACGGCGGGCGCAGCCAGCTCGACTCCGTGCGCGAGCGGCTCGAACGCATCATCCGCAACCAGCGCGGCCCCTTCGAGGCCGAACTGTCGGTGCACTGGCGGCCCGCCGAGCGCGCGCGCAGGCCGCTCGGGCAGCGCATGCCGCCGTGGGTCTGCGCCGCGCTCGCAGGCGTCGTGCTCGTGGCGACGCATATCGCGCTGGCCGTGAGCCTGAACCGCACGTCGGACCCTGTGTTCGACGCGCTCAACCGCATCCGCGTGAGCGAGCGGCCCGCGGCGCAGCCGGCCATGATCGCGCCCGCCGCGATGCCCGCCGCCGCCGCGACGCTCTCGACGTTCCTCGCGCCGGAAATCCGCCAGGGCCTGGTTTCGGTTCGCGAGGCGGCGGATCGCTCCATCGTCACGATCAACGGCGACAACCTCTTCACCTCCGGCAGCGCGACGCTCGACCCGGCCTACGATGCGCTGATCGGCCGCATCGCCAACGCGCTGAAGCAGGTGCCCGGCAGAGTCGTCGTGACAGGCCACACGGATGACCAGCGCCTCCTGTCCGCGCGCTTTCCGTCCAACTGGCATCTGTCGCAGGCGCGCGCCGAAAGCGTGCGGGCGATGCTCGCGTCGCTCACCGGCGTGCCCGCGCGCTTTTCCGCCGAAGGCCGCGGCGACGCCGAACCGCTCGCGCCGAACGACACGCCCGCCGGCCGCGCCAAGAATCGTCGCGTGGAGATCACGCTGCTCGCCCCGGGCGCGTCGTCCTGAGGCGCGGCTCATTCGTTTAGCAGAACAGGCATGGAGACATCGATGAAAAAGATCGCAGGAACGCTCAGGACACCGCAATGGATCACGTTCGCGGGCGTGCTCGCGCTGCTCGTCGTGGTGTGGTTCGAAGGACCGCTCTTCGCGTTCGACGGCCACGCGCCGCTCGAATCGCCGCGCGCCCGCTGGATCGCGATGACCCTGCTCGTCGCCGCCTGGGCGCTCGCGTGGGGCGTGCGCCTCGGCGCCGCGCGTCTCGTCAACCTGCGCTTCATGAGCGGCGTCGCCGGGCAGGGGGCGGGGGCATCGGCGGGCAGCGCGGAGCTCGCCGTGTTGCGCGAGCGCTTCGAGCAGGCGCTCGCGATCCTGCGGCAGGCGCGCATGAAAGGCGTCAACGGGCGTCAGTGGGTGTATCAGTTGCCGTGGTACATGTTCATCGGTGCGCCCGGTACGGGCAAGAGCACGGCGCTCTCGAACTCGGGGCTGCGCTTTCCGCTGCGCGAGAAGCTCGGCGACGAGGCGATCGGCGGTCTCGGCGGCACGCGTCATTGCGACTGGTGGTTCACGGACGACGCCGTGCTCGTCGATACCGCGGGCCGCTTCACGACGCAGGACAGCGACGCGCAGGCCGACGAATCCGCCTGGACCGGCTTCCTGCAACTGCTGCGCAAATACCGTCCGCGCCGGCCGTTGAACGGGCTCATCGTCACGCTGTCGGCGGCCGATCTCGTGCGCCAGGACGACGCCGCCCGCGAGGCGCACATCCGCACGATCCGCAGCCGCCTGACCGAGCTGAGCGAGCGGCTCGGGGTGCGCTTTCCGGTCTACGTCGTCGTGACGAAGTGCGATCTGCTCGCGGGCTTCACCGAGTTCTTCGACGATCTCGGCGAAGCGGAGCGCAAGCAGGTCTGGGGCATCACCTTCGCGCTCGATGAATCCCCGGGCGCGGGTCCGGCGCTCTCGGCGTTCCCGGCCGAGTTCGATGCGCTCGGCACGCGCTTGCAGGCCCGTGTGCTGCATCGCATGCAGCGGGAAACGGACGTAGCGCGGCGTGCGCGCATCTACGGCTTCGCGCAGCAGTTCGCGGGCCTTCAGCCGGCGCTCGGGCGCTTCCTCGACGGCGTGTTTCGCGGCACGCGCTTCGAAGCGTCGCCGCTCCTGCGCGGCGTGTATTTCACGAGCGGCACGCAGCACGGCAGGCCGATCGACCGCGCGATCAGCGCCATCGCGCAATCGCTCGGATTGCAGCGCGACATCGCCTATAACCGCGACGCTTCGGGGCGCGCGTACTTCATCAACGGTCTGCTCAGGGACGTGGTGATTGCCGAGGCCGGGCTGGTGGGCGCGAACGCGCGCTTCGAGCGATGCAGCGCGTGGCTGCGGCGCGCGGCGCTGGCGGCGGTCGGCGTGGCGCTCATGCTCGCGCTCGCGGGCATGGCGGTGAGCTATCAGCGCAACCGCGCGTATGTCGCGGAGTTCGACCGGCAGACGCAGCACGTGCGCCAACTGGCGCGCGACGCGAATGCGGCCGCCGATCCGCTCGCGGTGCTGCCGCTGCTCGACGCGGCGCGCGCGCTGCCCGGCGGTTACGCGGACGCCGGCAAGCCGGTGCCGTGGCTCACCCGGCTCTGGCTCTATCAGGGCGACAAGCTCGGCCAGGAGGCGCGCGTGACGTACCGCCGTCTGCTCGACCAGACCTTGCTGCCGCTCGCGGTCGGCAAACTCACGCAGGAGTTGCAAGACGGCGGCGCGGGAAATGATTCGACATCCGAGGCGTATCGCTATGAAGCCTTGCGCGCCTACCTGATGCTCGGCGACGCGCGCCATTTCGATCCCGCCGCGCTGCGCGCGCATCTGGTCCCGGCACTGGCACGCGACGCGAGCCCGGCGCAACGGAGCGCGCTCGATGCGCACCTCGCCGCGCTGTTCGACCGGACGCACTTCGATCCGTCGCTGCCGCTCGACGAGGCGCTCATCAAGTCGGCGCGCGCGCGGTTGGCCGAACTGCCGCTGTCGCAGCGCATTGGCAACCGCGTCGATGGCGAACTCGCGCAGGCGAACGTGCCCGCGTTCAGCGTGAGCGCCGCGGCCGGTCCCAATGCGCCGCTGCTGCTCAGGCGCGCGAGCGGCGCGCCGCTCACGGGCGGCGTGGCGGGCGCATACACCTTGAACGGCTACGCGCGCTACGCCCGGCTGCGCGACGCCGCGCTCGCCGATGTCGCGAAGGATGCGTGGGTGCTCGGCCGCGACGACGTCGCGCCCACGCCCGAAGGCGTCACCGCGCTGCGCACCGCGCTCGACGCGCGCTATTTCGACGCCTACGTCCACGCTTGGGACGCCCTGCTCGACGATGTGACCGCCGTGCCCGTCACCGCGCTCGCCGATGGCGCGCGCATCGCGAACGAACTGTCGGCGCCGGATTCGCCGCTCAGGAAGCTGATCGTCGCGGCGGCGCGCGAGACGACGCTCGCGTCGAACGCATCGGGCAAACAGAGCGCGACGACGCCCGTCGACGAGCACTTTCAGGCGCTGCATCAGCTCGCGGGCAAGCCGGGCGATGCCGCGTCGCTCGATCGCGAATTCGCGCCGCTCAAGGACGCCGCCGTCTATCTCGATGCAGCCGACGCCGCGCGCAGAACGGGTAAACCCGCGCCCGCCGGCGATGCACTCGGCAAGCTGAGGCTCGCGAGCCAGACGAGTCCGGCGCCGCTCGCGCCCGTGGCCGCGTCGCTCGCCGCCGCGGGCACGGTGCTCATGGAGGGCGGCGAGCGCGCGCGCCTCAACGCGTTGTGGAACGCGAGCGCCGGCCCGTTGTGCCACCGCGCGCTCGATGGCCGCTATCCGTTCGTGCACGGCTCGACCCGCGATGTCGCCGCCGACGACTTCGGCAAGCTCTTCGCGCCCGGCGGTCTCATCGACGATTTCTTCCAGAAGAACCTCGCCGCGCTGGTGGACACGAGCGCGCCGGTCTGGCAATGGCGCGCCGGCACGCCGCCGGCGGGCATGCCGCGCGATGCGCTCGCGCAGTTCCAGCGCGCCGCGCAGATCCGCGACGCGTTCTTCCGCGACGGCGGCCACGACATGTCGATCCGTTTTCGCGTGAAGGCGCTCTCGCTCGATCCGGCGGTGGCGCAGGTGAATCTCGACATCGACGGACAGCAGCTCGCGCTGAAAGCGGACGGCGTTCAGTCGATGCTGTTGCAATGGCCGGGGAGCAGGAACACGGGCCGCGCGAGCGCGCAGTTCGATCCGCCCGCGACCGCGCAGGGCGCGGCGCTCGATGCGAGCGGACCCTGGGCGCTGCTGCATCTTCTCGACGCGGGCAGATTCGAGCCGACCGCGCAGCCGGACCGCTACACACTCACGCTCGCGTCCGCCGGTCGCCGGGCCGTGCTCGAACTGGATGCGACGAGCGTCGTCAATCCGTTGCGGCGCGCGCCGCTCGAGCAGTTCCGCTGCCCGGAGCATCTGTGATGACGGGACCGGGCATCGCCGGATGCTTCGGCAAGCTGCGAAGCAACGGCGACTTCGTGTCGCGGCGCTTGCCGCCGTGTTTCGTCGAGCAGTGGGATGCGATGTTGCAGGCCGGTGTGCTCGCGAGCCGCGCAACGCTCGGGCGTGCGTGGCTCGATGCGTATCTGACCGCGCCGCTGTGGTGCTTCGCGCTCGGCGACGGTGTCATCGGCGAGACCGGATGGGCGGGCGTGCTGATGCCGAGCGTCGATTGCGCGGGCCGTCATTTTCCGCTCACGATCGCTGCGCCCGTCGAGTCATTCGCGTGGCGCTTTCAGATGGACGGCTGGTTTTCGCGCTGCGCCGCGCTCGCGCTCGCGACGCTGGATCGGGACGCACGTCTCGCCGACTTCGACGCCGCATTGCTCGCGCTCCCGCACGCGCACGCGCACGCGCACGCGGATGATGCGGCGGGCGTCCCGGTGCCGTCCGGGGCGGGCGAGCGGGGAGTGAGCCATTGGTGGCATGCGGGATCGGTGCGCGCGAGCGCCGGATTGCCCGATGCCGCGTTCGTCGCGGCGCTATTCGATCGTGCAGGCTAGATGCCGTCGAAGCAGACGATGACGGCCGTGATGTTGTCCTTGCCGCCCGCATCGAGAGCGAGGGCGATGAGATGCCTGCACGCCGCGTCGATTCCGTGCGGCTTCACGCCTTTCAGCACGGCCTCGATCTCGCGATGCGACACCTCGCCGTGCAGCCCGTCGCTGCACAGCAGATAGCGGTCGCCGGGAAGCCAGCTGTGCGCTTCGACGACGGGCCCGATGGACGGCAGCGGGCCGAGCGCCTGCAGCAGCACGTTGCGCGGCGGCAGATGTTCGATGGCGCCGCGCTCCAGCGCTTGCTGATAGAGCGTCTGGTCGCGAGACAGTTGCGACAGCGCGCCGTCGCGAAAGCGATAGAGCCGGCTGTCGCCGACGTGAAACGAGATCAACTGCAACGAGCCGGGCGGCTGCCAGATGCCGGTCAACGTCGTGCCCATCGATCGTTGCGGCGTGAGACGCTCGCGCTGGTTCATCGCGTGGAGCGTCGCATTCGCGTGATCGAGTGCGTCGGCGGCGGCGCGCATCGCACACGCCGGCGCGTCGTGCACGGTGGCGTCGGGATCGTCGGCGCTCGCATGCGTGGCGGGCCGGGCGGCGAGTTCGGCGGCGATGCACTCGAGCGCGGTCGCACTCGCGCGCGCACCGAATGCGTGACCGCCCATGCCGTCCGCCACCGCGACGAGATTCAGCCCGGCGTGGATCAGAAAGCGGTCCTGATTGTCGCGGCGCACGCGCCCGGCATCGGTGTGGCCGAACGCCGAGCAGGCGGCAAGGCGCAGCGGAGCGCGGCGCGTCAACGTGTCGGAATCCATCGGTGAAAGCTCCTTCGGATGCGTGCTTACAGTCCGACGTCGCGCCTGAAGCGCGAGCGGTCGTGTTCGTTGGAGATCGCCGCCGCGAGCCGCTCGTGCAGCGCTTCGAGGCTGCCTGAGCGCGAGGCCTCGCGTTTCGCGACGATGTTCGCGATCGGGCCGAGATAGACCGCGAGCTTCGACGCGGCGGCCTGTACCTCTTCCACGCCGAGCGACGGAAAGCGCGATGCGTCCAAAGACGTCGCGGCGCCATGCGTCGTGCCCGCGCGGGAGCCTTCCTCGAAGGCCGCGACGAACAGCGCGCGGCCCTTGTCGGACGGCACGTGCGGGGCGAGCAGCGCGATCAGCGCGGGCAGGTCCGGCGCGCCGGCGATGCGCGCTGCCGCGCGCCGCACGAGCAGACGGGCCACCGGCCCGATCTGCCCGGCGAGTTGCATCTCGACCGAGGCGAGCATGGCGGCGGGCCACATCGTGAGCGAGGGCAGCGAGTCGCCGCGCCACGCGCCCGAACCGGAGGCGAGCGGCCCGTCGGGACTCACCGTGCGTGCTTCCAGAACCGTGCGGTCCTCGGCCGGGACGGGCGCGTGATCCAGCGCACGCTGAAAATCGGCAGCGGTCTGAAAACGCGCGTCAGGGCGTCGTGCCAGCGCGCGCATCAGCACGTCGTCGAGCGCGGGGGTGAGCGCCGGATTGCAGGCGGACGGCGCGCGCGGCGTTTCGTGCATGACCTGCCGCATCACCTCGGCCTGCGATGCGCCCGTGAAAGGCCGGCATCCGGTGAGCATCTGATACAGCACGATCGCGGCGGAAAAGAGATCGGAGCGTCCGTCGACGGACTCGCCCGTGAACTGCTCAGGCGACATGTAGCATGGCGTGCCGATCATCGCGCCCGCCAGCGTCAGCGTGGACGATTCGACGTGTGCGACGCCGAAGTCCGCGACCTTGAGCCGCCCTTGCTCGCTGACGAGCAGGTTCGCGGGCTTGATGTCGCGATGCACGACGCCGTGCGCGTGCGCGAAGCCGAGCGCGGCGAGCAACTGGGCGAACCAGTCGAGCGCGGTCGCGAGTGCGAGCGGACGGCCCGCGTCGAGCAACTGCTTGAGGCCTTGCCCGTTCACCAGTTCCATGGCGATGAAGGCGGTGTCCGCGGTCTCGCCGTAGTCGTACACGCCGACGATATTCGGATGCGCGAGCCGTCCGCCGGCCTGGGCTTCGTTGCGCAGGCGCGCCAAGAGGCTCGCGCGTTCGCCTCCGTCGAAGAGATCGTGACGGACCGTTTTCAGCGCGACATGCCGCTCGATGTGCGGATCGAACGCGCGATACACGACGCCCATCGCGCCCGCGCCCAGCATCGCCTCGATGCGGTACTTGCCCAGGTGCGTGATGCGCGGCGGGTCCATCGCGGCACCCGTCATCTCATGCCTCGATCATCTTGAATGCTTCGACGAGGCTCGTCTTCATGCGCGCGAACGACGCGGCGAGCGAAGCGATCTCGTCGCGGCCGCGCTCGGTGAAGTCCGCGCCGTCGAGATGCCCGAGGCTCGCCTGATCGGCGGCTTGCGAGAGCGCCCGGATGCGCCTTGTGACGAGCAGATGCACCATCACGTTCAGCGCGATCAGCAGCAGCACGAACACCGCGAGCAGCGAGGCGAGAAAGGTGCGCAGCACCGCATCGCTGCGCGCGACCGGCAGCGCCATCGGCACCGAGACGAAGTCCGCGCCGATGACTTCATGCATCGCCCAGTTGAAGCCGTTGTTCGGGCCGTATTTGTCGATGAGCGTCTTCGGCGCGCGCGAGGGCACGCTGTGGCATTCCATGCACGCGGCATCGTTGATGCGGTTGGGGCGCGCGATATACAGGTTCTGCCCGGAAGGCGTGTCGCGCAGACCGACGACTTCCTTCAGCTCGGGCTTGTCGTGCAGATGCCGGATGACGTCCGCTTCCCAGTCCGAGGGACGGTCGCGCGGATTGGTCGGATTGAGCATCGTCGAACGATACGAGTATCCCGCGAGACGCTTCTCCAGCGTCATCAGGGTTTCGACCGCCGAGAACGCCGGCACCGATTGCGGCACGAAGCTGTATTTGAGCTGCGTCTGCAGGAGCGGCGTGACCTGCGTCGCGGTGTAGTTCTGCGCCGCGCTCGCGGCTTCCATCAGGACGCGCGCATTCTGCACGGTTTCCTCGATGGCCGCGCGCCGCAGCAGTTCACGCGCGGCAAACCCGGCCGACGCGAAACCGATGACGAACACCGCGAGAAACACCAGATTGAACTTGACGGCGAGCGACAGTCTCATGACTCCACCTCGGTTGATTGCGCGTTGACGGGCGCGACCGCGCGCCGGCGCGGCATGGCGGGCGGCGGGCACAGCACGCGCCGCCATTCGGGAAGATCGCGCAGGTTCTGGCGCACTTGCGTGCGAAACGGCTCGCCCTGTGCGAGCGGCCGAAAACGCGCGACGAAGGTGCGCCGGATATCGAGCGGTGCGGTGAGCCAGCCGGCGAGGTCGGCATACGTCGCCGGACGGCCTTGCACCGGCGCGTCGGGCTTCGTTTTCGCGAAGGCGACGAACGCGAGCGGATCGCGGAACGAAACCGGCATCGCGGCGATGAACGATTGAGCCGCGCGCGGGTGCACGTCGAGCGGCTTGCCGGCCGCACGCTCGATGTAGCGCTCGCCGTCGAATGGCTGGCGGGCTTCGGCGTGCTCGGGCAGGGCGAGCGTCACGCTTCCGCTTTCGATGAAGAGCGAGGTCGCATCGCGGCTTGCGTGCAGGACGGCGGAACCTTCGCGCAGGGCAACGCGAAGCGCCGCGGTCTCGATCGACAGGGGTTCGGCTGCGGCGTGAATGCGCGCGATCTTGATCCAGCCCGACAGCAGCGCGAGCGCAACGGCGTGCGGCGCCGCATCGATGGCGAGGCGCGTATCGGCACCGAGGGCGACGATCGTGCCGTCGTCGTCTTCGATTTGCGCGCCGCCGTGGGCATCGGTGGCGAGCAGATCGCCAGGCTCCACAGCGAAGGGTGCATCGACGCTTACGACCGTCTTGCCGCGGACCAGCGTGACCGCGCCGTCGGGCAGCAGGACGGGCTGGCCCGCGTATGCGCACTGAAGCGCGCATAGAGACGCAACGGCGAAGCCTGAGCGCAGAGCGTGAGAAAGGGTTCGGACGTTCATCGCTGTCGATGCCTCGAAGCATGGAGGGATTGCGACGAAAACAGCCGGGACACCGCTTCTATTCCAGAGAATTTCCCCTATGGCCGATGGAACAAATCGGCACCGCCCGGTGTTGTCGGCAGGACGAGACCGCCGCGCGATGCCGTTCGTGATCGCGCGTCGCTTTCGCACACTCGGACCACTCAACCAGGGCAATCTCCATGATGAGCAAACTTGCTTCACAAGCCGTGGCCGGCGCGCTCGCGCTCGCCGCCTCGCTGACATGCGCAACGAGCCAGGCGGCGTGGCGCGTCGACAGCGGCCAGTCCACGTTCTCCTTCACGACCACGAAGGCCGCCCGTCCGGGCGCGGCGGCGCTCGCGGAAGTGCAGACGTTCAGGCAGATCGACGGCTCGATCGGCGATGACGGCAAGCTCGTCTTCGATGTCGATCTCGCAAGCGTCGAAACGAACATCGACCTGCGCAATCAGCGGCTGAAGGACATGCTGTTCAAGGTCGCGGATCATCCGAAGGCCGTGTTCAACGGTGCCGTCGATATGCGGCGCGTGCAGGCGCTCCATACGGGCGCGAGCATGGACATCGACGTGAGCGGCGCGCTCGCGATCAGCGGCGTGGCACGACCGCTGAGCGCCAGCTTGCGCGTCGTGAAGCTCGCGAACGGCGCGCTTTATGTCGGTACTCGTCTGCCGATCGTGGTGAACCTGAAGGACTATGGCCTGCAAGACGAGGTCGAGGCGCTGCGCGCGCTGATGAACCTCGATGTGCTCGCGGGCTCCGCGCCTGTGAGCTTCGCGGTGATGCTCGAGCCGCAAAGATGAGCGGCTGAACGGCGGACGCCTTCGCGAGCGCGAGGGCGTCCGATGTGTCGAAGATCGCGGGGTGTTACGCGTTCAGGAAACCGAGAACGGCCTTGCGCAGTTTCAGGTCCCACGTCTGCTCTTGCGCGTGGTTCGCGGCGAGCGTGAGCAGGCCGCTGATCATCGCATCGTCCGACTTGAACGCGAAACCCGCATCCCCGAGATAGCTCGATCCCCAGACCTTGAGGCTATCCACGTATTTGCAGCCCGCCGTGTAGGCCGCCTGCGTGATGATGGTCTCGTCGTCCTTGAACATCGCGAGAAAGTGCATCTTGTCGCCGCAAATGCCCGAGTTGAGGGCGAGCACCGACAGCGCCGGAATCGATACCGCGTAGCGCTTGAACCAGTTGTTGAACGCGATCGGCCGGGTATGCAGTGCATCGCGCTGCATGCGGGCGTCCCAGTACTCCTTCGCCTGCTCGCAGAACCGCTTGATGCGCTTGATTTCGACGATCTTCCAGATGACCTTCGCGAGCGTTTCCATGATGGAGACGACCGCGTCGACGATGGTCGATACACCCTGACTCGCGAACTGCAAGCCGAGGCTCGCGCCGCCTTTCACTAGGTCGTACACGCCGGAGCCGATGCTCAGCTTCATCGCGCGTCTGATCGCCTCCACGATGGTACCGGGGTGTCCCGCGAGCAATTGCACATCGCGGCCCTGCACCCATTCGCGATACTTGGTGATGCTGCTGTCGACGGTATTCGCGATGCCCTTGGCGATGTCGAGGCCCGCGCCGATGAACGGTGCGAGCGTGGCGAGCAGCTTGCCGCACAGCACGTCCACCAGCTTGCGCAAGAGCGCGGGCATCGTATCGAGCGCGAAGCCGCCGGGGTCATTGCGAATATCCGTGACTTTCTCGCGGATCATGTCCCAGAGTTTTTTCGCGCCTTCCTCGACCTTGGCGCGAATGGCATCGTAGAGACGGCGCGCCGCACTGCTCAACGCAGGCAGCGTGACAGTGGATAGCGTGAGCTGATTCGAACTCACGAGCGTGGGTTCCTTGTGCTTCTTTATCTTCTTCTGAACCTGCTCGAGTGCGAGCGATGCCGACTTCTGCACGAGACTGTTGTCCAGTACCTCGGCGGCGCGCGACGCCGCGACATTGGCCTCCGGCGCGAAGCCGAGACCGACATTGGTGACTTCGAAAGCGCCTTCGAGAAGCACCTGGAACGTGTCGTCCTCGACTTCCATGTTGCCGAAGAGATAGAGGACGCCGAGCCGCGAATTGATGAGCGCGGGCGCCATGAAGTCGAGCGCGCCGCCTGCGGCATCGGAGTCGCCCTGGCCGTGCAGTTGCTGGTCGAGCAGCGTGAAGCACTTCGCGCCATTGCGGGACATTGTTTTCCAGGCATCGCCGGGACCGACCGACTGCTGCCAGCGCTCGAAGGCGCGCACAAGGCTGTGGAACCGGTGAACGGTTCGGTTTCTCTGGTACAGCAGGATCTGCTCGTCCAGATCTTTCAACGCTGCACTGCGCACCTGAAGCAGCGACGACGTTCCTCTCAGCCATTCATCGTGGCGAACGATGTCGGGCAAACTGGCGTAAGCGTAGGGCATGGATGGGTCTCCTCGGAACCGGATGTGATCGTTGGCTGCGCCGCGCCGCCCTAGCACCACGCGATATCGTTGAGCTTCACGTAGTGGGTTTCGATCAGGCGGCCGCTGCGACTGCGCAGGTCCACCCGGTAGAAGCAGCCGAAACTGAAAAAGCTCTGGTCCAGGATAAAGATTGCGCGGTGCATGATTCCCCCTGTTCGTGCGGTTCGGCGGATGAAAACGCGCCGTTCGGATCGCCACGGGTTGCGGCGACCGTGATATCAGAACAACGGGGTGCGCGCGTTTCTTCCGCGTGCGATCGACAATTTATTTTCGGGGGGATGAAGGAATAAAAGAGGCGCTCGCGTGTGAGGCTCGATTGCGATGTCGGGCAGCGCGCTTTCCGTGGTGGGGCCGGACAGATGGAAGCGGCTCCATCGCTTCGGCCGGTCCGGTGTGTGGGCAATGCCGGCCGACGCGACGTATCCTGTATTGCAGTGGCAGTCGATGCAGCACTGAGACGTTGTGCGCGAGCCATCTGATATGCGGTGCCGGCGGCTTTTGCAGGTTTGCGAACGACCGTTCTTAATTGACGATGCGCCACTTTGTCATTGCAGGCTTAAGCGTGGCACTCCGTTTGCTTTGCGCACGAGAACTATGGACGGAGCATGATGAAAGCGACTATTTGGGGCCATAGCCTGTTGCCAGACGGCCATGAGGAGATTCATCGCTTTGCGTTTGAACTTCAGGACGGAAGCGAAGCGCCGCCCGTGCGGGAATCGGTTTCCCTGCGTACCGCGCGCGTGATCGTGGCGCATCTGCACGACGGCAACGCATTGATACAAATGTTCCGGGCAATCGTCGACACTGAATCAGCGAAGTACGACGAATTGATCGGCCGAAGCTACGAGGACGATTTCCTCGAGAACGGTCCAAGCGATCGGGTCAATAGCTCGCAGGGGTGGGAAAACGCGGAGCAGTGAGCCTGGATCGAATCGGAACGGCGTTGCGGGGTGACGCGAAGAGTCCAACATCGACCGTATGCTCTTTCAATGTTATTTCGATGTTCGGGGCGCGCAGGAAGCGAACGCAAAGGCCGCTCCGTCAACGGATCGATTTACGAGGAAGGAGTCAGCATGAGCGCGCGCTTGCCTTGTATTGTTCGCGGCTTCGCACGGCGGACCGCGATTTCTGCACTGGCGATGTCCTGCTCCCTCGCCTGCGCCGGGAATCTCAATTTCCTCAAGGACACGCCCATCACCTATATGCGACCGGCCGACCGCCAGGCGCTCAACCGCGCGGCACAGGAAGCGCTAGACACGAAGAAGGACGGCGAATCGCTCAAGTGGAGTAACGCGGGCACCGGCAATACGGTGCACATCGAAGGCACAGTCACGCCTCGCGATACTGCGAAGAGCGGGAGCGAGACGTGCCGTAAGGTCACGCTCGTTGCGGTCGCAAAAGGGCAGACGCAATCGTGGACGCCGACCGCGTGCAGGAAAGGCGGCGGCCAATGGAAAATCAAACGGCAGTGACAGCGCGTTCAAAAGCTGACGGCGAAGCCGAACGACACGCCGCGCACGTTATGGCCGAAGACGTAACGCGCCATCGCGCGCGTGGGCGTGATGACGACCGGATACTTGCTGCTGTCGAGTTCGAGACCCACGCCGAGCGAAGTCAGATCGTTGAAGCCGAGCACGCCGGCGCTGTCGCCGAAGTAATGCGAATACGCGGTTTCGAGCACATAGCGCACCGGGCGGTCGAGCGCGGAAAGGCCTGTGGGCGCGCGCCAGCGCCCCCACAGGCTGAACTGCTGCGCCGTCGCCGATCCCCGCACGGCTTCCGACGATCCGCCGAAACTGCGTAAATAGATATCGGTCGCGCGAAGTTCGAGATCGACCTCGTAGTGCTCGCGGTAATGCTCCAGGTCGAGCATCAGCGAGCCGCCCACGCCATACGCATTGAGCGCGCCGTTTTCGAGGAACTGGAGGTTGGTGTTGGCGACATGGTTGAACACGGTCTCGGCGACGTGCAGATCGCTCGCCACACGGCCGACCATGCCGTTGACGATCGGCCGCAGGCGCAACTCGTCGGTGGTCGGGAAATCCCAGCCGATGCCGATGGTCGAACTGGCCGTGTTCCATTTCACGGGCACCGGGCGTTGCTGATTGCCGTTGGTTGCGATGAAGATCGGATCGTACCGGCTGTATGCGACGGTGCCTTCGAGATAGAGCGGGAACGAGCGGCTGAGGGTGAAGCCGCCGCCGAACTGCGTCTGGCCGAAGCCCGGATTGCCGCTCGTGCCGTTCTTGATGGAAAGCGAACTCGTCGTGACGTCGGGCACCGCGGTATAGGACATGATCGCGAGCACGCCATTCGCGTACTTCCTGACGTTGGCGCCGACGACCGTGCGGTCCGGCGATGCAACCTGCGCATAAACAACCGAGGGCGTAACGACGAGAAAGAGTACGGGCAGCAAAAGGCTGTACAACCGACTACGGGGGAGGATGGGCATGCTCGGCGGTCAGGTGGACGTTGAGTGCGTTTGACGTTGTGCAACCTGATCGCGTGAGCGCAGGCTGTTGCCCAATCCTGCGGCGACGCGCCGGAAATTTAGCTTACCGATCGCTATGGGCAAACACGAATTGTCCGAAATTGAATGGTTCGAACGGAGATCGATCGAGACGGCGACAAGCAGCATTGCGCTGCAGTCACCGGTGCCGAACGGCGGGTCTCGTCTAGATCCTTAACCGTCTCGATCCGAGGCATCCGCTTGCACCCAGGACGCCCGGAATTCGCTTCGACGACCCTCAGAAGGAAGACGCCTGATCCGCACGCGCGGCCTCGCGATACGCATCGACCGCGCTGCCGATGGTTGGATGAAAGCGCTCGGCGGGAAAGACCGACGTCAACTCGAAGCGTCTGAGCTTGTCGCGCACGGGGTCTTTCATCTCGGCGAAATGCAGGTCGATGCCGCGTTCTCTCAACGCGCGATTCAGCTCGCGCAGCATGTCGGCGGACGTCACGTCGACGCTCGTCACGGGCTCGGCGGTGACGACGACGCGCTTCACGGGCGTCGGCGCGTGATCCACCGCCTCGATCACGCGCTGCTGAAACAACTCCGCATTCGCAAAGAAGAGCGGCGCATCCCAGCGAAACAGCAGCAGTCCGGGAATCTGTTCCGCGTTCGGGTAGCGCTTCAGGTCGTGATAGCCGCGCAATCCTTCCACCCGGCCGAGCACCGCGAAGTGCGGGCGCCAGCCGTCCCACAGGAACTCGATCACCGCGATCACCACGGCGATGCAGATGCCCGGTATCGCGCCGAACACGGCGACGCCGACGAAGCAGCAGATGGAAAGCCAGAACTCCCACTGCTGGATGCGATAAATGCGTTTGAGATCGCCGAACTCGAAGAGGCCGATCGCCGCCGCGATCACGACGGCCGCGAGCGCACTGTTGGGCAGATGCCGCAGCAGGTTCGGCGCCGCGAGCAGGACGGCCGCGACGGCGAGCGCGCCGACGATGCCCGTCACTTGCGTGCGCGCGCCCGCTGCTTCGGCGACCGGCGTGCGCGACGAGCTGCTGCTGATCGGAAAGCCCTGGAATAGCCCGGTTGCGAGATTGGCAACGCCCAGCCCGATCATTTCCTGATTCGGATCGACGCGCATGTTGGCGCGCGCCGCGAAGGTGCGCGACAGCACGCTGGTGTCCGCAAACGCGATCAGCGCCACGGCGCAGCCGCCCAGCACGATGCGGAAGAAATCGGCGCCGCTCGCCCACGGCAGCGAAAACGCGGGCAATCCCTGCGGAATCGTGCCGAGCACCTTCACGCCTTCGCGGTCGAGATGCAACACCGTGACGCAGACGGTCGCCAGCACGACGGCGACCAGAATGCCCGGCACCTTGTCGAAGCGCTTGAGCAGCAGAATGAGCACGAGACTGCCCGCGCCTACGGCGAAGCTCGTCCAGTTGGCTTGCCCGGCGGCGATGGCTTCGGAGAGTGTCAGCAGATCGCGCAGCGGCCCCTGATCGTCGATGGAAATGGCGAAGAGCTTCGGCAACTGGCTGATCAGCACGGTCAGCGCGATGCCGTTCATGTAACCGTAGCGAATCGGCTTGGACAGCAACTCGGTGACGAAGCCGAGCTTCAGCAAGCCGAAGACGATGCACACGACGCCCGAGACGATCGCCATCATGCCCGCGACGGCGATGGCGCGTGACGGATCGCCCGCGCTGCCGATCACGACGACCGCGAGGACGGGCGCGGCGAGCGCCGAATCGGGGCCGAGCACGAGAATCCGGCTCGGACCGAAGATCGCGTAGGCGAGCAGCGGAACGATCGTCGCGTAGAGGCCGCACACGCCGGGCACGCCCGACGCCTCCGCGTACGCGATGCCGACGGGCACGAGCATCGTCGTCAACACGAGACCGGCGACGATGTCGTTCTTCAGCCACGCTGCGCGATAGTCCCTCAACATCGCGACGACCGGCAGATGGCGCGTCCAGCGCCGCACTGCGTCGGGGGCGGCCCGCCGCGACCGGGCCGTGTGATCAGTTGGCATGGATCGGCATCGTGAAGCGTTCAATGAAGAAAGCGCGTGAGCACGACGACATACGCCGCCGTGACCGCGAGCTGGCACACCGTGAGCGGAAGGCCATAGCGCAGGAACCGGCCGAAGCTGATCGGCGCGCCTTCCTGTGTGCAGATGCCCGCAGCCACGACATTCGCCGCCGAACCGACGAGCGTCGCGTTACCCCCGAGCGTCGCGCCGTACATCATGGCGATGAAAACGGGAATGACAGGCGCGGGCCACTGCGTGAACTGGTCCGACATGGCTGACTCCGGAACGAACTCCGCCGTGACGAGATAGCCCTTGACCATCAGGATGGACGCGGCCGCGACCGGCACATTGGCGAGCAGCGAGGAAAGCAGGCCGATGCCGCAGATCATCGCGAGCGCGACGAGCGTGAGGCGCGTGCCGAACACCTCGTACAGCTTGAGCGACATCACCTGCAGCAGCCCCGTCTTTGCCATGCCCTGCACGAGACAGAAGATGCAGGTGAGGAAGAGCAGCGTCTTCCAGTCGACATCGCGCAGCACGCGATCGGTGGGCTCGACCTTGAACGCATACGCGACGAGCAGCGCGAGCGCGCTCGCGATCACCGCGACGACGGGCGGCACGATGCGCGTGGGCAGTTCCTCGCCGAACACGAAGAGCACCATCATGAGCGCGAGCACCGCGACCGCCAGCGCGGCGTAGACCGGCCGCTTCAGTTTCGCCCGCGCGACGCGGGGCGGCAGGGGCGCGACGGTTCGCCAGATCCCGCGCATCAGCACGGGCAGCAACGGAATGACCACGGCGATCGCAAGCACGCCGCCGAGGCTCGCGCGCCGCAGATACTCGCCGAAACTCATGCCGATCGAACTGCCGACGAGGAAGGTCGCCGGATCGCCGACGAGCGTCAGCAGACCGGCGGCATTGCTGAGGAGGGCGGTCAGGATCATCGGCGGCACGATGTCGATGTCGAGCGCGCGGGCAACGCGAATGATGATCGGAGCGAGGAGGATCACCGTCGTCGCATTGGGAAGCAGCGCGCACAGCGGCGCGACGATCACGATCAGCAGGAGCAGAAAGCGCTTGCCGCTACCGCCCGTGGCCCTCAGATAGTAGTCGCCGACGAGATCGAACAGGCCCGTGGTCGCCAGGATTCGCGCGACGATCATGCCGCCGAACAGCAGGCTTATCGGCCCCGCCGCGGTTCGGGCGGTCGCGAGCAGATCCTGCTCGCCGATGATGCCGAGCGCGATCAGCACACTCGTGCCGACGAGCGCGGCGACGGCCATGTCGATCAGATCGAAGGCGATCACGAGTATGACCACCGAAAACACGCCGACGACGAGGTAGATTTGCCAGTCGCTCATGATGGGCTCGCGCAGGCGTCATTGCATCGGCGGCGCGTACATCAGGCCGCCGCGCCGGAAAATTTCGTTCGGACCGCGCTCGAGTTTGATCGGGCTTCCGGTGCCGAGATTGCGGTCGAACATTTCTCCGTAGTTGCCAGCGCTCTTCAGCGCGCGAAGCGTCCAGCCAGGTGCGATGCCCAGCGTTGCGGTCACGCTCGCGTCCGGAACGAGCGCGCGCGCGACGAGCGGATCGCGGACGCGCTCGGCCTGGTTCTGACGCGTCACGCCGAGTTCTTCCGCGGCGATCAGCGTGAAGAGCACCCAGCGCACGATGACGAGCCACGCCTCATCGTCGCGGCGCACGGCCGGCGCGTGCGGCTGCTTCGAGATTCGTTCCGACAGGATCGTCAACGCCGACGCACCGCCGGGCGCGCGGCTGCGCAGCGTGGCCAGCAAGGAGACGTCGGCCGTCACGGCGCGACAACGCCCGGCGGTGAAGGCCTGCTCGAGTTCCGCCGCAGAGCCGACTACCAGCGGCTTCAGATCGAGCGCGTTCGCATTCGAGTAGATGACGAGATTGGTTTCGCTGGTCGTCTCGCGCTGAACGCAGATGGTCGCCCCTTTGAGCGATGCGAGCGTGCGAATGCCGCTGGCCGTCGGCACCATGAAGGCCTGCGCGTCGTAAAACAGCACGCCCGCGAATTGAACGCCGAGCGTGCCTTCGCGCAGCAGGGTCCATGTCGTGTTGCGCGCGAGCACATCGATGCGGCCTGTTCGGAGTGCCGGAAAGCGGGCGGACGTCCTGAGCGGGACGAAGGCGACCTTGTTCGCATCGCCGAGCGTCGCGGCGGCCACCGCCCGGCAGAAATCCGCGTCGATGCCGGACCAGTGCCCGGACGCATCCTGTTGAGAAAAGCCTGCGATGCCGTCGCTGACGCCGCATCGCAGTACGCCTCGCGCCTCGACCTGCGCGAGCGTGACCGATCCCGCCGCGAAGGCGGGGACCGACGATGTCAGCAGCGCGAGCAGCGCGGCGCCTACGATCGCGATGAATGTCACCGCAGAGTTGCGCATCGTCTTCTCGATATGAAGACTCCCGTTCACGGCGTCTTGTCACGTGGTTCGTGCTCGTACCGGCAGAGCGTCTGCTGTTTCCTGTCTCTGCCCGGTCCGACGGGACACGTGTCAGATTAGGTTGTAGACGAAAACTGGTCCAGTTCAAGCGGTTGTTTCCCCGTATTCGAGGCAATGGCATGAAGCGCGTCGCGTCGATCTTCGCTGCTGTAGTGCGAAAGCGCACGGAAGGACCGGCTCGTCTGCCAGATACTGTGCCCTCCCCAAAGGCCGGGAGGTTTCGATGCGCGCTTACGTCTCGCTGCCGGTTCTTGCACTTCTGATTCCTCTCGCCGGGTGCAACACGCCACCCATTCCGCCGGGAAAGTCGGTGGATATCCCGACGGCGCTCCAGAATGTCCTGGACGGAGTGTGCAACTTCAAGAAGGCTCAAGCCGAACGCAAACAGGATTACGGTGTTGCGATCGACTCGATCACCGTCGAACTCGACCTGACTGTCGACGGAGCGCAAAGCCCGCCCGTCGCGGTCGCGCCCGATATCAAGTTCATCCCGACCGTCAGTTACGGGCACATCATCACGGCGAATACGGGAAGCAGGCTGCTCGTTTCGCTGAAGAACGTGGATGTATCCAAAGGGGCCGGCGTGACGTGTCCGCCGTCCGCGCCAGCGAAGCAGGAGAAGACGCCGGTTCAGTGAAGCGAGGGGAAAGTCTGCGCGGTCGCTTTCAACGGGCGCGTTGGCGGCGGCCGTATGGATCACATCGGTCGCGCCAGCCATCAGCATCGCGAAGCAGACGACAGCGCTCAGGTTGCGGAAACGTCACGCTCGCGTGGCAATTGAAGCCGCCGCATGCGGCGAACACATGCGTGATCAGTCTTATCGACGCACCACATCATTCGTTCCGGCCGAGAACAGCCAGGGACTCTGCTGAAGGTTCGCGCGCTCGCCTTCTGATACGGATACTGTTGCCGCTGGTGCGATTTCCTCCGAGGGGGGCGGCGTTACCGCCGCACGGACGAGAACGCCAGCCGATGTGAGGAAAATTGCGGCCAATAACAGGATTCCCATGGCGTTTGCCTTGCAGGTCTGGCAGTTGTGAGACGCGGAGCCGTACTGTCAAGTTACACTCACGCACCGGTGTGCGATTGACACACGTCAACCCGTTCGCAGACGCGTGCGACGGATTTTCATGTCAATCGCCGGTTCGCATCTCGACTTCGCCATCGATCGTTTCGACGTGGAGCTTCGTGAGACACAAGCCCTTCGCGCCGACGACACAGCCCGACCTGAGATCGAAGCGCAGTCCGTGCGCGGGGCACTGCAGTATGTGACCGTCGAGACGGCCGTTCGCGAGCGATGCGCCATTGTGCGGGCATGAATTGTCGATGGCGTGAATGACGCCTTCGACATTGAAAAGCACGACGCTACGCCCTTCGACGAACCGGAGCACGCGTGAGCCCGGCTCCGGCGCGTTGCCGCCGGCGATCGATATCGATATGTTTCGCGTCATTTGTGTGGTGCCTAGGTGAACGTGTCTGCATCCTGGTGCAGCGACGCTTCGTGCAACCCTCTCCGTGAGAGAGGGCTGCGCGCATGCCGACGAATCGGGCGTCGCTGAAACGATACTCAATGCCACGCGCTCAAATCATGGCAGGGCGTATGCGCATCCATCCAGTCGTACGGGTCGTGCTGTTTTCCCCACGACCACGTCTGCACGGCCAATACGCGGCTTTTTGCAACCTGCAATGGCACAGCCTTCGCCTCCAGAACCGCTTTCGGTTCGATGGCATCGGCGCCATTCGTTGGCTTGGTGTTTCGTACATCAACGGACATGCTTGAATCTCCTTCGATGGAATGCACACACTCTTGAACGCTCAAGACCGTGGAAATTGAATAGCAGAGGCTACGCAAGCGGCTTCTGCAAAGGCTCATCGTTCGCCGCTTCTCCACGCAGCGTGTCGATGCGGCTCAGGTCACGCGCATATCTCGATCTGCCGATCGCGAAGGCGATCATCGCCGCGACGCTCACGAGCGGAATCAGCTGCAGGGCGCCCAGCAGACCGATACGGTCGGCGATCGCGCCGGTGACGAGCGGACCGGGCGCGAGGCCGATCAGGTTGTTGGCTAGCGTCAGCGTCGCGAATGCGGATGCATGGATCGCCGCCGGAGTCAGGTTCGCGACCATCGCGCCCGCCGGTCCCGATGTGCCCGCCACGACGAGAATCCCCGCGCCGAGCAGGACGAGTTGCAGCGGGCCGGCATCGAGCCTGAAGCCGATGGAGAGAAACACGAGCGAGAACAGACAATAGGCGAGCGCGGTGATCCACTTGCGCGACGGCGCGTTTCTGCAGATGCGGTCCGTGAGCACGCCGCACGCGACCATGCCGACGCCGCCCAGCAGCACGAAGACGGCTGCGCCCGCGGCTGCCTTGTCGGCGGGCATCGCATAGTAGCGATTCAGGAAGCTGGGCATCCACGCGATCACGGCGCCCATGATGAAGAGTTGCAAGCCGCTGCCGATATACGCGCAGACCACCGAGACTGTCGAGAACAGACCTGCCAGCAGCGTGCGCAGGCTCGTGCGCACACCGTCCGCGCGCCGTTTCGCAGCCGGGACATCGGGAAACCGTGCGGCGATGCGTTTGTCCGACACCACCAGCCGGTAGGCGATCACGAGCAAGAGGCCGAAGGCTGCCATCGCTCCGAAAGACGCTCGCCATCCGAAGTGCACGGCGACGAATCCGCCCAGCGCCATGCCGAGCACCGAGCCGAACGCGCCGCCGGCCATGAACGCGCCAGTGAGCGTGGAGCGCAGATGCGACGGAAAAATACTGAGGATGAGCGCGATACCCACGCTGCCGTAGGCAGCTTCGCCGAGTCCGACGCAGGCGCGGGCGATCAGCATTTCGCCATAGTTCGTGGCGACGGCGCAGCCGAGCGTCGCGACGCTCCAGAGCGCCGCCATCAGAACGAGGCTGCGCACGCGGCCCCAGCGGTCCGCGAGAACGGAGAGCGGGAAGGTCAGAAGACCTACCATTAGCGCGACGACGCCGCTCAGCGAGCCCAGCTGCGTGTCGGAGAGGCCCCACGCTTGTTTCAGCAGAGGGAATACCGCGTTGAGGACCTGTCGGGACATGTAGTCCGACAACAGAAGTCCGAACGTGAGCGCGAATACGATCCATGCGTATTTGCGCGATACGGCGCGGGTGGCGTCGATGTTGCGCGCGCCCGGCTCGATGCAGTCGATTTCCAAGATTGTCTCCTCCAATGTACGGCGTGGGCATCGTCATGCGCATGCGTGCGCAGCGTGCCTTTGTTCGTTGTGACCGGGAAGACGTACTTCCCGGCCTGCGCCGTGGCGTTTCAGTGTAAGTGTGAAGGCGCGGCGGCCAGCGCCGCGCCCGCGCGCCGTATGTCAGGCCGCGCGCAGCGGCATGTTGACCTGGCCCGGCTTGCGGTTCGGCGCCATGCCGTTGGCGGCAAGCGTCTCGTCGGCGGTCTCGTACTGCACGCCGATACGGTAGATCTCACGCGCTTCCTTGCCGCTCGCGATCTCGCGTCCCAGTTCGCGCGCCACGCGCACGCACTGCTCGATCTGCTGCACCGACGTGAAGCGGTTGCCGTGCTGATCGATGATCGTGTCCTCGATGCCGCAGCGCGGATGCAGGCCCATCGACATCGCCATCATGTTGAACGGCAGGACGTTCTTCAGCAACGACTCGGCCGTGAGCGTGCAGCCGTCCGGCGCACGATGGACGAAGTTGAAGAAGTTGAACGGGTTCGGGCCGTCGAAGCCGCCGCCGATGCCGATCCACGTCAGATTCAGCGGCCCCTTGTAGACGCCCTTGCGCACGAGGCGTTCGAGCGTTTCCAGCGCGTGGATGCCGGTGAGCTGGAAGTGCGGCTGGATGTTCGCGGCCTGCAGGCGGCGCAGATGCTCCTCGACCCATGCCGGGCCGGCGGGAACGGTCATTTCGCTGTAGGCGGCCATGAACGCGGGATTCGACAGCGAGGTGCCTTCCAGATACTCCGGATACAGCAGCTCCATGATGTTCATCTGCGTCGTGTTGATCGCGACGGTGACCTGGTCGGGCTTGGGATCGAGCTCGGCGAGCATGTGGCGCGTATCGTCGGACAGCCACTTGGCGGCCTGACCGTCGTCTTCCGGCGCGAACGAGATGGAGCCGCCGACCTGAATGATCATGTCCGGCACGGCGGCGCGCACGCCCGCGATCAGCTCGTTGAACTTCGACAGGCGCTTGGAGCCCTTGCCGTCCAGCTCGCGCACGTGCAGATGCAGGACGGTGGCGCCGGCGTTATAGCAGTCGACGGCTTTCTGGACCTGTTCGTCCATCGTCACCGGAATGTCTTCCGGGAAGTCGGCGGGCATCCATTCGGGGCCATAGGGCGCGACCGTGATGACGACCTTGTCCTGGTTTTCGGGGTGAAGCGAATCGTCGAGGAATTGCATGTTTTGCTCCAGCTGAAATTGAATTCGATTAGAGGTGTGCGCCGCGCGGTATCAATACGGCACGTCGCCGATGATTCCGGCACGTTCCATCTTTCGATGGCAAGGCGGGTAGTCCATGACCGCGTAATGCTGCGTGCTGCGGTTGTCCCAGATCGCGACGCTGTTCTTCTTCCAGCGCCAGCGAACCTGGTATTCGGGGATGTATGCCTGGCTGATCAGGTAGCTCAGCAACTGACCCGCGCCGGGATTGGCGTCCTGCCCGAAGCGCACGCGCGCCGGCGTGTGATAGTTCGTGAAGTGCGTGGTGAAGGCGTTCACGAACAGCGTCTTCTCCTGCGTATCGGGATGCGTACGCACGACGGGATGCTCCGCGTCCGGGAACTGGGCTTTCAGGGCGAGCCGCTTTTCGATCGGCATGGCGGCCCCGAAGCTGGCTTCGATGCTGTGGCGCGCCCGCAAATCGGCGATTTGCGCCTTGACGTGCTCGGGCAGGTTCTCATATGCGAGGACCATGTTGGCCCAGATCGTGTCGCCGCCGACTGGAGGCGTCTCGACGCAACGCAGCACGCAGCCGAACGGCGGCGCGGCACGCCATGTGGCGTCCGTGTGCCAGGCGTTTTCGTAGCGATCGTTGGGCTGGTCGGGGTTCTTGTAGATTCGCACCAGACCCGGATGCTCCGGATCGCTGCCGGCGACGGGGTGATCTTCCAGTTCGCCGAAGCGGCGGGCGAACGCGACGTGCTCGGCACGGGTAATGTCCTGATCCCGCAGGAACAGCACGCGATGCTTGAGCAGCGTCGCGCGGATTTCCGCGAACAGGCCGTCGTCGTGCACCGCATCGGCGATGCTGACGCCGCTCAGTTCCGCCCCGATGGCGCAGGTGATTTGGTCGACGCGCATAGTTTTCTCCTTACACGACGAAAATGGATGAACCGGTGGTCTTGCGCGACTCGAGATCGCGATGCGCCTGGGCCGCATCCTGCAACGCATAGCGCTGGTTGATCTCGATGCGGATGCGCCCGCTCGCCACGTGGTCGAAAAGCTCGCCTGCGAGCGCGCTTTTCTCGGCCGGATCGGCGATGTAGTCGGCGAGCGCCGGGCGCGTCAGATAGAGCGAGCCTTTCATCGCGAGCAATTGCGGATTGAACGGAGGAATCGGACCCGACGCGGTGCCGACGCAGACCATGAGCCCCCGGCGGCGCAGCGAGTCGAGCGACGATTCGAATGTGCTCTTCCCGACGCTGTCGAACACGACATTCACGCCGACGCCGTCCGTCAGTCCACGCACGCGTTTCGCGACATCCTCATGGCTGTAGTTGATGACGTGCTCACAACCGTGCGCGCGGGCGATCTGCGCCTTTTCGTCGCTCGACACCGTGCCGATGACCGTAATCCCCAGGAGACGCGCCCACTGCGACACGATCAGGCCGACACCGCCGGCCGCGGCATGCAGCAGGATCGAATCGCCCGGTTTGAACGCGTGGATGCGGCGCATCAGGTACGACGCGGTCAGGCCGCGCATGGTCATCGCGGCCGCCGTCGCGCATTCGATTCCGTCCGGCAAGCGGATGAGGGCCGCCGCGGGCACGAGGCGTTCGGTGCTGTAGGCGCCGAGCGTGTTGATGAAACCGGTGTAGGTCACGCGGTCGCCCACGCGCACCTGATCGACGCCCGCTCCGACGGCCTCCACCACGCCGGCCGCTTCCACGCCCATGCCGGCGGGCAGGGGGACCGGATACAGGCCGCTGCGGAAGTACGTATCGGCGAAGTTCAGGCCGACGGCCTCGTGACGCAGCCTGACCTGGCCGGGGCCGGGCGTTTCGACCGGGACTTCTTCCCATCGCAGGACTTCGGGGCCGCCCGTTTCGTGAAAGCGGATCGCATGTGCCATTTGTTTCTCCATTCATGCACGCGAGCTAACCGGCTCGCAGTGGATAAAGAGCCGATGCACGGCGTCTTTACGCAAATTCGGTGGGTGTGTGAACTGATACGCATCGTAGTGCAGGGTGGTTTTCTGCAACCCTCTCGCGTAGGGAGGGGTCGCCCCCCAAAGCGCTACGGAGCCTTCTCAAGCGCTTTTCACGCTCGCCTTCGATAGGCGGCCCGCGCCTCGTCGAATAGAGCGACGCGCTGCCAGGTTTGTCGAACGCCGTGGCCCCTCCCACCGCGAGAGGGGCTTGAATCGCGTTCGTTTCGTATTCTTGCTGCAATCCTTCACACACTGTCCCGATGCCGTCGGGTTGGCCCGCAACGCTGCATCGGCAGCCAGTCGAACGATGCGTTTGTGAAGGGGCCCCTTAACCGATTGCCCGGCCCTGGCCCACATTCTTCCGCCCATTGGCACGTGCAAGCGACAAAAATATGGATACCTTATGAAGCGATGTGCAACCAGTGCGGCCGTGCTGCTGGCTTTTTCCGGCGCCGCAAACGCGCAAGGCTCGATGACGCTGTACGGCGTGGTCGATTCCGGGCTGCTTTACCAAAGCACGGCGGCGGCATCGTTCGCCCCGAACGCCCCCAATCTCGGCAAGGTGTATCGGTTCAAGGACGGCGGCATCTATTCGAGCGGCTGGGGCCTCAAGGGCACCGAGGACATCGGCGGCGGCTATCGCGTCAACTACAAGCTGCAGAGTTCATTCGACAGCGGCACGGGCAGATTCGGCCTGAGCGACACGCCGGGCGTGACCGCCCAGTTCAACCAGTACGCGACGCTCGGCGTATCCGGGCCTTTCGGCAAGCTCGACGCGGGCCGCCAGATCGTCCCGATGATCTGGGCGATGTACGACACGGACGTGCGCGGCGCGCAGTACTTCGGCAGCATCCTGACCGCGTGGCTCGGCATGAACCAGGCCGCGGGCTGGCCCGGCACGAGCACGAATGGCGCGATCGGCGCGCTGTACGACAGCAACGCGCTCGTCTACGAATCGCCGAAGTTCTATGGCGCGTCCCTCGCGCTGGAGTACGCGCCCGGCGGTGTGCCCGGGCATTTCCAGGGCGGCACGCGCGAGTCGGCCGTGCTCAAGTATTCGAACTACGGACTGAACCTCGCCATGGCGTATTACAACGGGCATGACGCCAACCCGTTTCCCGCCACGTATCCCGCCACCCCGGCGATTCCGGCGACAGGGCAAGCGAACAACCGATTTTTCTACGCCGGCGCCCAATACACGTTTTACGGTTTCTCGGTGTCCGGCTCATACGGCCATGGCAAGAATCCGGCAAACAGCAGCCGTGCCGATATCGATATGTATTCAGCTGGTCTCGGCTATCGATTCACCCCCGCTTTCAAAGTGACGTCCGGTTTCTATTACCTGAAGGACAACAACAACTCGACGAATCATTCGAGCGAGTTTGCGGTGGGCGCGGAATACAACTTGTCCAAGCGCACGCTCGCTTATGCGCAGGTCGGTCATGTCGACAACCACGGAACGATGAATCAGACGATCGTATATGGACAGCCTGTCGCGCCCGGCGAATCGACCACGGCAGCGATGATCGGCGTTCGCCATAACTTCTGACTCGCGGCCGAACATCCCTTGAACAATAAATGGAACAGTCCATGAAGAGCATCAAGTCACTCAGTTCAGGTTGTGCAGCGTTGGTCGTCCTCGCGTCCATCGCAGGCATCTTTCACGCCGGCGCCAGCGTCGCGGCGGCGAGCGCGCCTGCGGTTGCGTCGAGCGCGAGCGCGCCTGTCGCCACGCGCAAGGACAATCGCGCGTTGCGCAAGCTCGTCTACGCGGAATTCGCGAAAGACAAAAGCATCGACGCCGGCGATATCGGCGTCGGCGTGAAGAGCGGCGCCGTGACGCTGACCGGCACGGTCAGCGACGCCGCGCAGAGCGAGAAGGTCGCCGCGCTGACGAAGGGTGTTCCCGGCGTCGTATCGGTGACGAACAAATTGACCATCAGACGGAATTTCGCGCAGTAGTCCATGCAGCGTGCAGAGCAGGGCGGTGCCGTTGCGCGCCGCCTGGCATCAAGGAAACTCAAGTGAATCACGACATGTTCGAACCTTCTCAGTCGGCGTATGCGTACCCGCTGCTCATCAAGCATCTCCTGCACACACCGCTCGCCCACGCGCCGGATCAGGAGATCGTGTATCGCGGCGAGACACGCCTGACTTACCGCGCGATGCAGGAGCGCATCGCGCGCCTCGCCAACGGGCTTGGCCGGCACGGCGCGGTCATGGGCAGCACCGTCGCGGTGATGGACTGGGACAGCCATCGCTACCTCGAATGCTACTTCGCCATTCCGATGATGGGCGCCGTGCTGCAGACGGTCAACGTGCGGCTCTCGCCGGCGGAGATCGCCTACACGATCAATCATGCGGGCGCGCAGATCCTGCTCGTCCATTCGGACTTCCTGCCCGTCGTCGAATCGATCAGGGATCAGCTCGAATCGGTGCGCACCTTCATTCTGATCGACGACGAAGTTAGCGCAGCCAGCGCGCACGCGATCCCGTTCGCGGACGAGTACGAAAACATGCTCGCCAGAAGCGAGCCGGCATACGACTTCCCGGACTTCGACGAGAACACGCGTGCCACCACGTTCTATACGACGGGCACGACGGGCTTGCCCAAGGGCGTCTACTTCTCGCACCGCCAGCTCGTGCTGCACACGATCACAGGCATGGCGGCGCTCGCGAGCCCGGTTTCGGGACAGCGCTTTCATCGCGGCGACGTGTACATGCCGATCACGCCGATGTTCCACGTCCACGCGTGGGGCATGCCCTACATCGCGACCGTGCTGGGCGTGAAGCAGGTCTATCCCGGCCGCTATGTGCCGGAGCGGCTCGTCGGGCTGGTGCGCGACGAAGGCGTCACGTTCTCGCATTGCGTCGGCACCATCCTGCACATGCTGCTCAACTGCGAAGAGGCGAAGGCGATCGATCTGAGCAGATGGAAAGTGGTCATCGGCGGGGGCGCGCTGCCTCACGGCCTTGCGCGCGCCGCGCTCGATCGCGGCATCGATGTCTTCGCGGGCTATGGCATGTCCGAGAGCTGCCCTTTGATGAGCCTCGCGCAGTTGCAGCCCGGCAGCGAGACGCTCGGCCTCGACGAGCAGGTGCCGCTGCGCTGCAAGACGGGTCTGCCGCTGCCGCTCGTCGACCTGCGCATCGTGAACGAGGAAGGGATCGACGTCGCGCACGACGGGCGCGCGAGCGGCGAGGTCGTCGTGCGCGCGCCGTGGCTCACGCAAGGCTATCTGAAGGATGCCGCCGCGTCGGCCCAGCTTTGGGAGGGCGGCTATCTGCATACGCAGGACATCGCGAACATCGATCCGAACGGATATCTGCAGATCACCGACCGCATCAAGGACGTGATCAAGTCCGGCGGAGAGTGGGTGTCATCGCTCGAAATCGAGAGCCTGATCTCGCTGCATCCGGGCGTCTCCGAAGTGGCCGTGATCGGCGTGAAGGACGAGAAGTGGGGCGAGCGGCCCGTGGCGCTGGTGGTCCCCAAGCCGGAGTTCACGCCGGCCGTGACGGAGGCGGAGATCAGGAATCACGTGCTGACGTTCAGCGAGACAGGGCGGATTTCGAAGTACGCCGTGCCGCAAGTCGTGCGGATCGTCGAATGCCTCGAAAAGACGAGCGTCGGCAAATTGAACAAGAAGCGGCTGCGCGAAGCGTTCGCGTGATCGTTCGAAGGAAAGAAAAAGCATGAGCATGACCGGATACAACATGGCGACGATCGAAAACTTCGTCGGCCGGGAGCTTGGCGTGTCGGAGTGGGTCGTCGTCGACCAGGCACGCATCGAAGCATTCGCACACTGCACCGGCGACACGCAGTGGATTCACATGAACGAGGAGCGCGCGAAACGCGAGGGCCCGTTCGGCGGCACGATTGCGCACGGCTACCTGACGCTTTCGCTGCTGGCGACGCTCGCGATCGAAGTCGGCCTCATCCCGGCGGACGCCTCGGCTGCGCTGAATTACGGGCTGGACAAGGTGCGCTTCATGACACCGGTACGGTCCGGCAGCCGCGTCAGAAGCCGCGTCGTGCTGACCGGAGTCGAAAGGAAGGGCGGCGGGCGCATCGTCGTCAAGGCGGACAACGAGTTGCAGGTGGAAGGCGAGGACAAGCCCGCGCTGATCGCGCAGACGCTCGCGATGATCGTGGCGTGAAGCGTGACAAGAAAGAGAGTACGGAGACGGACATGGCAGCAAACATGAGCAGCGACGACAACGACATCACGGCTCGCGCAACCGACGGCATGCTCGGGCCCAACCCGTTCGTCGGGCTGCGCGCCACGGATATGTTCGAAGCCGCCGGGCAGATCTGCACGCAGGCGATGCTTCATCCCGCACTGCTGCTGAAGCAGACTGCGGCGCTCGCGCGCGATCTGACGTCGGCGGCGAGCGGCAACGGCACCCCCTCGCCACCGCCGGGCGACAAACGCTTCGCCGATCCGGCATGGCGCGAGCAGTCGCTCTACCGCACGACGCTCCAGGGTTATCTGGCCTGGCGCAATGCGCTTGCGGGATTCGTCGAGCGTTCGGCGCTGGACGACCGGAGCAAGGAACGCGCGCAGTTCGTCGCGTCGCTCGTGACGGACGCGCTTGCGCCGACCAACACGCTGCCGGGCAATCCCGCGGCGCTTCGCAAGTTCGTGGAGTCGGGCGGCGCGAGCGTCGTCGCCGGCCTGAAGAACATGCTGGCCGATACGCTCGGCAACAACGGCATGCCGTCCCAGGTCGACAAGCGCGCGTTTCAGGTCGGCAAGAATCTCGCCACTTCCGCCGGCGCCGTCGTGTTTCGCAACGAAGTACTCGAACTCATCCAATACACGCCGGCGACGCCGAACGTCCATGCGCGCGCGCAACTGATCGTGCCGCCGCAGATCAACAAGTTCTACATCTTCGATCTGTCGGCGAACAAGAGCATCGTCGAGTATCTGGTGAAGAGCGAGTTTCAGGTATTCGCCGTGAGCTGGCGTAATCCGGCCGGGAAACATCGCGACTGGGACATGAACACATATGTCGCCGCGCTCATCGAGGCCATCGAGGCGGTGCGCGACATCACCGGCAACCCGGACGTGAACCTGCACGGCGCATGTTCCGGCGCGATGACGATCTCGGCGCTGCTCGGCCATCTGGCGAGCCGCGGCGACAAGACGGTGCATGCGGCCACGCTGATGGTGGCCGTGCTCGACAGTAGCTCGCCGTCGCAACTCGGGCTCTTCACCACGCCCGAGACCGTCGAAATCGCCAAGCAGAACAGCAAGGCGAAGGGCGTGCTGGCCGGCGAGGACATGGGTCGCGTGTTCGCCTGGATGCGGCCCAACGATCTGGTATGGAATTTCTGGATCAACAACTATCTGCTCGGCGAGGCGCCGCCCGCCTTCGACGTTCTCTACTGGAACAACGACGCGACGCGTCTGCCGGCAAAGCTGCACGGCCAACTGCTCGACATCTTCACGCGCAATATGCTGAGCACGCCGGGGGCGCTGGACGTCCTCGGCACGCCGATCGACTTGTCAGCGGTCACGTGCGACACCTACGTCATGGCGGGCATGACCGATCACATCACGCCGTGGAAAGGCGTCTACAACACGGCGCGCGCGTTCGGCGGCAACACGCGCTATGTGCTGAGTTCGAGCGGCCATATCCAGAGCCTGATCAATCCGCCGGGCAATGCGAAGGCAAGGTTCTTCCGTAATGCCGAACTGCCGGAGGACGCCGACGCATGGCTTGCCGGTGCCCAGCCCGAGACGGGTTCGTGGTGGAACGACTGGCGCGAGTGGCTCGCAGAGCGCTCGGGCGAATTGCGCGCGGCGCCCAAAACACTCGGCAACAAGCGGCATGAACGCCTTGCCGATGCGCCGGGAACGTATGTCATCGAGGCTTGATACACGGGGCTTCAATCGATGTGAATCACGGTCTCGTCAGACGCAAAGTTGTGATCGCAGAAAGGCGGATCGAAAAAAGTGCCGCGCGTTGGCGCGGCCTTACGCCGACATTCACATGGACAAGAACGATGAAAAGTGTGCGCACAATGGACATACAGACCGTCGCGCTCGACGGTCAACTGCTTCGCGTCGGCATCTGGCGGGGCAGTAACGCCTCGCCGCCGCTCCTCATCTTCAATGGCATCGGCGCCAATCTGGAACTGGTCCAGCCATTCGCCGACGCGCTCGGCGACGTGGAAGTCGTGATCTTCGATGTTCCCGGTGTGGGCGGATCGTCCACGCCGCTCGCGCCGTATCGCTTCTCCACGCTGGCCGTGCTGGCCGACAAGCTGCTCGCGAAGCTCGGCTATGCCGGACCGGTCGATGTCCTCGGCGTGTCCTGGGGCGGTGCGCTCGCGCAGCAGTTCGCGTATCTGTATCCGTACCGTTGCCGGCGGCTCGTGCTTGCCGCCACATCGCCGGGCGTCATCATGGTGCCGGGGAGGCTCTCGGTGCTTTCCAAGCTGATCGGCGCGCGCCGTTACCGGGACCCGGATTATCTGCGCGAGATCGGCGCGGAGATCTACGGCGGCGCGTACCGGCGCGACCCCGAACTCTTGGCCGAACACGGGCGTCACATCCAGGCGCCGGGCGGGCGCGGCTACGTGTATCAGTTACTGGCCACATGCGGATGGAGCAGCCTGCTCTGGCTCGGTTCGCTGCGCCAGCCGACACTCGTCATGCACGGTGACGACGATCCCATCGTTCCTCTCGTCAACGCGAAGATTCTTGCGCGCTGCATCCGTCAGGCGAGGCTGCACGTTATCGAGGACGGTCATCTGTTTCTCATCACGCGAACGAGCGAAGTCGGCCCTCTGGTGCGTGACTTTCTCATGCAGCAGTAGGGACGATTTGAAGCCTGCGAAAATCCACAAGCCGAAGGGCTACCCATGAAACGTGTCAGTACGATTCCGGCGTCGATGGAGCGCAACTCCAACGGCGCCGCACCTGCTTTGTCGATCGACGTCTTTTTCGATTTCGTTTGCCCGTGGTGCCTGATCGGCAGTCGCCAACTGAAGGCCGCGATGAGCCGGTTCGCCGATTTGCGCGCCGACGGCGTGAGATGGCGTTCATGCGAGCTTTTGCCCGAGACGCCTGCGGGCGGCGTCGATTACCAGGCGTTCTATCTTGCGCGCCTCGGCAGCGCGGAGAATGTCGCCGCCCGGCGGCGGCAGGTCAGGGAGGCGGGCAAGTCGGCAGGTATCGACTTCCGCTTCGAGCGCATCGGCGTGTTGCCGAATACCGCGGCCGCGCATGCTCTTGTTGCTCTCGCGGGGGACGCGGGCACCGGGGCGTTGCGGGCGGATCTGATCGAAAGCCTGTTCACCGCCTATTTCATGGAGGGCGAGGATATCGGCGACCTGGCCGTGCTGGAGGAGCGCGCAGTCGAATGCGGCATGGAGCGTGGTAGCGTGCGCGAGCATCTGGCAGGCTGGTACGGCCGGTTCCATCGGGCGATGGACCGGCGATCGCAGAAGCCGTCTCACCCAATCCGCGGTGTGCCGTTGTTTGTGTTCGACGAGTCGTTTGCGGTGTCCGGCGCGGCATCGGCCGAAACGCTGCTCGACGCAATGCTTCGTTCGGTTCGGGATCGAAGGCAGTGGGCCTGACGCATCGGGATGCCGCGTTCGGTCCGGGCCCGCATGCGATCCGCATGTTCATATAGCCCGGTTGGCGGTAGCTTCGGGCGTTGACCCGCGCGATGTTCTGCGTCGGGGGACCGCGCCCGGATCGTCACGATGTAGCCGCTCGTTCAGAACTGGTCCTCGTCGAGCGCGAACACGCCTTGATCGCTCTTCGTGCTGACGATCGACGCTTCGAGCGCAACGGCCTGCGGCAGCAGATGGTCGGCGAAGAAATGGGCGGTCGCGATCTTTGCGCCGTAAAACGCGGGATCGTCGGCGTGTTTCGAATGCGCCACGAGCAGTGCGCGCGCCATCTGCCAGCCCGACAGCACGATACCTGCGAGCTTCAGATACGACACGCCGCCCGCGAACACCGCTCTAGGGTCGTCTTTCGCGCTACGCAGGATGAACTCGATGGTGCTCGCAAGTGCAGCGCGTCCGGCCGCGAGGCGCCGTTGCATCGCATCGAATGCCGCGCCGTCATGCCGTCCGAGCGCGGCAAGCGTCTCGTCGATCTGAGCGAGAATCATGCGGGCCGTCGCGCCGCCGTCGCGAATCGTCTTGCGGCCGATCAGGTCATTCGCCTGGATCGCGGTCGTGCCTTCGTAGATCGTCAGAATGCGCGCATCGCGGTAATGCTGCGCCGCGCCCGTCTCCTCGATGAAACCCATGCCTCCGTGCACCTGCACGCCGAGGCTCGTGACGTCGATCGACATCTCCGTGCTCCATCCCTTCACGACGGGCACGAGGTATTCGTAGATGGCGGAATGCCGCGCGCGCGTTTCGGCGTCGATCGCGTGATGTGCGATGTCCGAGTGCGCCGCCGCGACATAGGCAAGCGCGCGGGCGCCTTCGGTCAGTGCGCGCATCGTCGCGAGCATGCGGCGCACATCCGGATGATGGATGATGGCGACGGCATGTTTCGCGGAACCGTCGACGGGACGGCTCTGCACGCGATCCTTCGCATAGGCGGCCGCCTGCTGGCAGGCGCGATCGGAGAGCGCGATACCCTGCACGCCGACCGCGAATCGCGCGGCGTTCATCATGATGAACATGTATTCGACGCCGCGATTTTCCTCACCGATCAGATAGCCTGCTGCGCCGCCATGATCGCCGTATTGCAGCACGGCAGTCGGGCTCGCCTTGATGCCGAGCTTGTGTTCGATCGATACGCAATGCACGTCGTTGCGCTCGCCGAGCGAGCCGTCCGCATTCACCATGAACTTCGGCACGAGGAAGAGCGAGATGCCCTTGACACCCTCGGGCGCGCCCGGCGTGCGCGCGAGCACGAGATGGACGATGTTGTCCGCCATGTCATGCTCGCCGTATGTGATGAAGATCTTCGTGCCGAAGACCTTGTATGTGCCGTCGCCCTGCGGTTCGGCGCGTGCGCGCACCAGTGCGAGGTCGGAGCCCGCCTGCGGCTCGGTGAGGTTCATGGTGCCAGTCCATTCCCCCGAAATGAGCTTGGGCAGATAACGCTGCTTCAGCTCGTCGGAACCTGCGGTGAGCAGCGCTTCGATCGCGCCGTCGGTCAGGAGAGGGCAGAGCGCAAACGACATGTTCGCGGCGTTCAGCATCTCGATGCACGGCGTGGCGATAAGTTTTGGCAGCCCTTGTCCGCCGAACTCCGTCGGATGCATGACGCTTTGCCAGCCGCCTTCGCCGTACTGGCGGAATGCTTCCTTGAAGCCGGGCGTCGTCGTGACCTGGCCGTCATGCCAGGTGCTCGGGTATTTGTCGCCCTCGGCGTTGAGCGGAGCCAGAACCTCGCCGTTGAACTTCGCGGCTTCGTCGAGCACGGCCTGTGCGGTTTCGAGCGTGGCGTCTTCGAAACCGGGCAGCGTGGAAATGCGCGTTATGTCGGCGAGTTCATCCATCACGAACAACATGTCTTTCAGCGGCGCGGTGTAGCTCAATTTGTCTCTCCGAATGAATATGTCCGAGCGCTGCGGTAGCGTCGAAGTATTTGTCGAATGCGGGTGCCGTATCGCAAGACGACTGGAGGTCGCGGCCGATGTGAGACCCCTGAGCCGTTATGGCCGGGATGTACTTCTGGCGGACGTTCCGGGGGACGCGACGTCGGCGTGGCCGACGATGACGAGGCTCGATGTCACGAGGCTTCTCGCATTCGACACGCATCGAACCCGATCATAGAGCGACGTGGTTACGACACGCACCTCTCGCGGCGGGAGGGGATGACCTGGAGAGTACGTCGGGAGGAAGATGATGCGGCGCCGGTCCATGCCCGGCATCCGTACTTGGCTTGCACGCCGATATGTGTATCTGGCCGTGACGGCGAGACGTTCGCTGCGGGCCGTCATGGCGTTGCGCTGGGCGCGGACCGGCGCTTGCCGCCGTTTCCGACGTTCGGGTCCGAAATTCACCCGATGCTCAGCCCACGCATGTCAGTGAAAGCGGACTCCTCGCAGAGTCCGCGTGCGCCCTGGACTGAGCGACAGGTTCAACCCTGATTGGCCCAGAGATCGTCAACCGCGCGGATCGCCAGCAGGTAGCCGTTCGCGCCCGCTCCGCATATCACGGCGGTGGCCGCCACGGATATCGTCGAGTGACGGTACTCTTCGGTGCGCCGGTGGATGTTCGTGATGTGGACTTCCACCACCGGCCGGCCGATCAGCTTGACCGCGTCGAGCACCGGAATCCGCCCGAACGAAAAACCGGCCGGGTTGATGATCAACGCAGCGTCCTGCGTGAACGCTTCCTGAATCCAGTCGATCAGGTCGCTTTCGCTGTTGGTCTGGCGAAAGACGCAGTCGAACTTGAGCGCGTCGGCCAACGCAAGGCAGTTCCGTTCGATGTCCTTGAGAGTGGTACTGCCGTAAAGCTGAGGCTCCCGTACGCCGAGCATGTTCAGGTTGGAGCCGTTGAGGATATAGAGCTTGCGAGTCATGGTTTCAGTGTGTAGCGCAGCGTTCGAGGGCGGTGCCTTTGGTTTCCCGGGACGCCGCGATCATGAGGAAAGAGAGCAGGTTCAACGAGCCGCAGACCGCGACGATCGCCCACGGCGATCCGTGAAAGGCATTGAGCAGCGCCACGGCGACGATAGGCATCGGCCCGCCAGTGAGCAGGTTGGCTCCCGAGTACGACAGTGCGGAGCCCGTATAGCGCGCTTCGGTCGGAAAGGATTCGGCGAACCACACCGGCTGGATGCCGCTCTGGAACTGTGTGAAGCCCAGAAAGGCACCCATCACGGCCGCCGTCATGGCGATCGAATTGTGGTTGAGGATCGGAAAGTAGATGAGGCAGCACACCAGCGTGCAGAACGAGCCGATCAGGAGCGCACGCTTGCGTCCGATCCGGTCGCTCAGATAGCCGCCCGCGAGCGCGCCGACGATGGCGCAGACATTGGCGATCATCAACAGCATGAAGCCGGTCTGCTTCGGTACGCCGAGATTTTTCGTCAGGTAACTCAGCGAGAACACGACGATCAGATAAAACAGCGCAGCCGGGCCGCAGAAGAACAGCGTCAGGCGCAGCGCCGTGCGCCAATGGAATTTGAGAACGATGCCGAGCGGATTGGCAGCGCGCGGGCGTTGTCCACTCTTCCTGAGCGCTTCGAAGGCGGGCGTCTCGCTGACCTTCATGCGGATATAGATGCCCAGCAACACGAGCACGAAGCTCGCGAGGAACGGGATTCTCCATCCGAACGATTCGAAGTCCTCGAGCGAAAGCAGGCCTGACAGCGTGAACAAGGAGAGATTGGCGAGGATCTGGCTGAGCGGCGAGCAGATGCCCAGCAGGCCGGAATACAGCCCGCGCCGTTCGGCAGACGCATGTTCGACTGCCATCAGTTGCGCACCCGTCGATTCCCCGCCGAGCGCGAAACCCTGAACGATGCGCAAGGAGACGAGCAATGTCGGCGCAAGGATGCCGACTTGCTGGTAAGTGGGCAGCAGCCCCATCAGAAACGACGACGCGCCCATCACCGAGACCGTGAGCAGCATCAGGTTGCGGCGTCCCCAGCGGTCGCCGAGCACGCCGCAGATCACCGCGCCGAGCGGGCGCGCGGCCAGCCCGGCCCAGAAGCTCGCCAACGACGCGAGCAGCGAAGCCGTCGGGTCGAGCGACGGAAAAAACAGCTTCGGAAAAATCGTGGCTGCGACCACGCCATACAACGCGAAGTCGAACCATTCCAGCGCCGTACCGACGGTCGCGCCCGCCACCGCGCGACGCGCCATCATTTGAGTCTGTGCGGTTCGTTCGCTCGCCGCGATGTCTGAGTCAGCAAGAACTGACATTTCGTCTCCCCCCATTTTCGATATGTGAAGCGTTCGTTTCTGTCACGAACAAGTGTTATTGTTTGCGCTATAAAAGGGGGGCGTTCCGCACCGGAACTACATTTCATATCATGAGAGCACGCGGAAATGTCGCTTAAGAACGGCTTGCGAATTCTCGATTTCCTTGCGTCGCAAGGCGAAGGGGCCGGGCTCCTTGCCATTGCGGATGCCCTGGGCCTGCCGCGCAGCACGTGCCACCGCCTGCTTGTCGATCTCGTCGAATGCGGATACGTCAGGCAGCTCGTCGAGCACGGCCGCTACATCCTGACGATGCGCATGACCTCGAACGGACTGGAATTCCTGAGCCTGACCGGCATCGCCGATATCGCCCAGCCGATCATCGAGCGCGTCGCTGCGCGGACCGGCGAACTGGCGCGACTGTCGCTCGTCGACGGCGAAGCGATCATCTGGGTGGGGAAGGCGGATGGCCAGCGCACCGGCTTTCGCTACGATCCGGACATGGGGCAGGCGGCGCGTCTATCGTGCACGTCGACCGGCCACGCATGGCTCATGACGATGACCGACGAACAGGCGGCAGCGCTGGTGTTGAAGCAGGGCTTTGGACAGCCGAACGAGTTCGGGCCCAGTGCGCCGACGACGCTAAAGGCACTGCTCGGTTTCCTGCACGCTGCGCGCGTGCGCGGCTACGCGATGATCGACGAGGTGTTTGCCCCGCGCATGTCAGCGGTGGCGGCGCCCGTGGTCAGCGGCACACGCTGCGTCGGCGTCATCAGCCTGGCCGGTCCGCGTGTGCGGCTCACGGTCGAGAAGATCCACGAATATTCGGTGCTCTTGCGCGAGGCGGCTAACGAACTGGCCCAATTGAGCAACCTGGCCGGGTTCCCCGGTCGGCCGCCGCTCGGCAAGGGATGAGCCTGAACCAAAGCATCGACCTTCGGCCCGCTGCGAAAGGCGTGGCCGTCCTTGTTCGAGACGGGAAGTAGGGCTGGCGCTGCGCCGGACGCGAAGCAGAAGCAAGGAATCGGATGTGCGCGCGCAAGCCTCGATGGCTTGCACACGCGTGGCCGGATCGTTCGGGCTCGACAGGAAGACCGCTTGCGCTTCGCCGTATCGACTTGTGGGCGACGGAGTCACCCGAAACGGTCTACTTGCGCAGCGGCCTCAATCCCGCCCGGACTTCCTCGGCGAACAAGTCCGGCTGTTCCCACGCGGCGAAGTGTCCACCCTTGTCGAGCCGGTTGTACCAGATGAGGTTGTGATAGGCGCGTTCCGTCCAGCTCCGCGGCGCCTGATAGTTCTCGCGCGGAAAGACGCTCACGGCAGCGGGCACCGACACATCCGCCGCGGCAGTGAAGTTGATGTGCGACTCCCAATAGAACCGCGCAGCGGAGATTCCTGTGTTGGTCAGCCAGTAGAGCGTGATGTCGTCGAGGACGTCATCGCGCGTCATCGCTCCGGACGATTCACCGTTGATCGCGCGCCCATAGACGGCGGACGTCAGCGCCGCCGCCGGCTGTGTGTACCCGTCGCCGTGATCGAGCAGCCATCCCGCGAGGCCAATGGGCGAATCCGACAATCCATAAAGCGTTTGCGGACGTGTACCTTGTTCGAGCGCGTAGGCGCGCCGCTTCTTGGCGCCGCTGCTCAACTGTTCGTACGCGTGACGCTCGTCATCCGAGAGGCCGGCGGGCGCGGGATCGCCTGCGGCGAGCGCCTTGACGATGTCCGCGGGCACCGTCGCCGGAAAATTCACATGGATGCCGAGCAACTCGGGCGGCGCCTGTTTGCCCATCACGTTCGCGACGACACCGCCCAGATCGCCACCCTGCGCCGCGAACTTGTCGTATCCCAGCCGTTTCATGAGCGTCACCCAGGCGCGCGCGGTCCGTTCGGGGCCCCAGCCGGTTTGCGTCGGCTTGCCCGAGAATCCATAGCCGGGCAAAGAAGGAATGACGAGATGAAAGGCATCCGATGCACTCGCGCCGTGAGCCACAGGGTTGGTCAACGGATCGATGATCTTGAACTGCTCGATGACCGAACCGGGCCAGCCGTGCGTGACGATCAGCGGCATGGCGTTCTCATGCTTCGAGCGAACGTGGATGAAGTGAATGTCCAGTCCATCGATTTCGGTCACGAAGTTGGGGTACGCGTTGATTCGCGCCTCGCACCTGCGCCAGTCGTAATCCGTCGACCAGTGACGCGCGAGTTCCTGCATCAATGCGAGCGGCACGCCTTGCGAGTCGTCGGAGACCGTCTCGCGTTCCGGCCAGCGTGCCGACCGGATGCGTCGGCGCAAATCGGTGAGATGCGCTTCGGGCACGTGCACGCGAAGTGGGCGAATCGCTTCCTTGTCGTCGGTCGCTGAACTTCCGAGTGAAGTGATTGATGAAGTGGTCGAGGCAAAAGCGAGCTGACTCAGCGATGCGGCAGCAACGCCGGCGGCCGCGGCTTCCACGAAACGACGGCGCGCGGGTGACTGGGGGAGGCTTGTGTTATCCGACATGAGAACTCCTGGAGAAAGATAGGCGCTGCGCCTTCAGCGGCAAAAGTGACTTCGCGTGTGTCGCGAGCGCCCGCACCGTGTGTCCGTTCGCAAGCAGCAGGGCTGTGAGACTCCAGCCGATGCTGCGCCGCGGCGCCTGCAGCACCCGTTACGGGAGGACGGTCGTGCCCTCTTCCCGGCGACGCTCAAGGGCGCGCGCGATGAGCGTATTGAAGCCTGCGAACGTATCCCGCACGTGTCGAAAACGAGGCGTTGTGTATGCGTCCTTATCCGTCTGCGCAGGGGACACGTTGCGATACAAGGCGGGGCGATCGAGCAGGGCCTCCCTGTTCAGCGCGCGAAGCTCGGCACTCCAATTGCTGACTGGGAGGACAGATGAATCGGCATCGAGCCGATCATCAACATCTTATTAGGAGCGCGTCATGAGCACGTCTGCACAGAATCCCGAGCAGGAAAAGCCCGAAGGTGGCGATGAAACCTTTACCACCGATGTCTCCGAGACCGACGATGAAGGCACGACGATACGCGAGGCCGAAGTGCGCGAGGGCGATCTGACGGAAACGAAGCCGGGCGAGGGCCCGACCACCCGCGAGAGCGGTGACGCCGGCGTTTGAGCACGCGCTTCGCTTATCGCCGTGGATCGAACGGCACTTCCTCCAGCCTCGTCTGGAGCGAGGTGCCGGATTCCCACGCGTTCGCGCCCGGCGCGATATCCCCCACGGGAATGTCGTAGCGTTTGCGTTTTCTGTTCTCGTGCGACACCTTGAGGCGCTTGTCGCGCGCGGCGACGGCCGCTTCGTCGACCTGTCCGTCCTGCGTGAAACCCATCATGAGTTGCGGCGCGCCGTAGGGGAAATCGTCCCGGTCGATCTGCCAGTTGTGGAACGTCTTGCCGTATGTAGTGACGAGGTCCTTGAAATACGCACGTTCGGCCAGTTCAGGAATGCCTGGCGCCACGAGGACGCCCGACTTCACCTCGTAGTGGTGGCTGTGCCACAGCCGCTTCTCTTCCTCGGGGAGCTGCAGAAAGCGCTCTTCCGGAATGATGTATTCGATGCCGATGAGCCGCGCGCACGGTGCGTTCGAATCGAAGATCACGCACTGATGCAGATCGTGACGCAGATGAATGCAGAAGTGATGCGCTTCCACCTGCCGGCCCATGTCGTCGGCGTAGAAGTGAAATCCGTTCAGCCATGTACTCATCGCCCGAAGCGGATACTTCGGCTGCATGATGCCGGCAGCGAAGTCCAGCGCGCGATGTTTGGCCGAATGACCGGCGCCCACGCTCATGACAGCGGCCGCCCGACGCGCGATCAACGCGGCGGCAGCGGCGGCCAGACCGGTGATCAGGCCGGCGGCGAACGGCGTAAAGCTGTCGGTTTCCTCGGGTCGATAGCTCATGATCGCTCCCCCATGGAATCAGTGTCATTCGGCCAGCAATCGTCGTTCCATGCGCGCTTCGACAAAGTCGTCGAAGCGCGACCATGCCGAAGCGAAGCTCGCGCAATCGGCCATGACGGTTGGCGGTTTTCTACAACGCCTGCGTGAGCTGCGGTATCGCTTCGAACAAGTCGCCGACCAGTCCGTAATCCGCGACACTAAAAATGGGCGCTTCAGCATCCTTGTTGACGGCAACGATGACCTTCGAGTCCTTCATGCCAGCCAGATGCTGAATCGCGCCCGAGATGCCGACCGCGACATACAACTGCGGCGCGACGATCTTTCCGGTCTGTCCGACCTGCCAGTCGTTCGGTGCGAAGCCCGAATCGACGGCCGCCCGCGAAGCCCCCACCGCCGCCCCGAGCTTTTGCGCAAGCGAATCGAGAAGCGCGAAATTTTCCGCACTGCCCATACCGCGGCCGCCCGACACGACGATGCGCGCCGACGTGAGCTCGGGCCGCTCGCTCACCGGGACCTCGCGGCGCACGAAACGCGCACGCTGCGTCCCTGCAACAGCCGCCTTCGTGTCGACAGGCGCCGGCGCACTCGCCGAAGGTGCGGCATCGAAGGCAGTGGTTCGAATCGTCAAGACCTTGATCGCGTCATCGCATCGCACGGTGGCGATCGCATTGCCAGCATAGATCGGGCGGTCGAACGTATCGGCATCGTGAATGGCGATCACATCGGAAATCTGCGACGCATCGAGATTCGCGGCCACGCGCGGCGCGACGTTCTTCCCCGCCGCCGTGGCCGGAAAAAGCACATGCGTGTAGGACGTCGCAAGCATCAGCACCTGTGCTGCGATGTTTTCCGCGAGACCGTCCGCAAGATGCGGCGCATCCACGAGAACGACACGGTCCACGCCTTCGATGATGCGCGCGGCATCCGCCGCACCGCGCGCATCGTGACCTGCAACCAGCACGTGCACACCGTTGTTCAACTGGCGCGCCGCGCTGATGGTATTGAGCGTGGCCGCCTTGAGCCGCGCGCCTTCGTGGTCGGCAATGACGAGAGTGGTCATTCAGATTACCTTCGCTTCATTCTTGAGCTTGTCGATCAACGCCGCGACGTCGTTCACGCGGCCCCCCGCCTTGCGCGCCGCCGGCTCGACGACCTTGAGCGTCTTCAGGCGTGCAGAAGCATCGACGCCCAGATCCGCAGGGCTCCATGTCTCGATCGGCTTCTTCTTCGCCTTCATGATGCTGGGCAGCGTGACGTAGCGCGGCTCGTTCAGGCGCAAATCCGTCGTGACGATGGCAGGCAACGTAAGCTCGAGGACTTCGAGACCGCCATCCACTTCACGCGTGACCGTGGCGGTATTCGCGCCGATCCGGATGTTGCTGGCGAATGTCGCCTGCGGCCAGTCGAGCAACGCAGCGAGCAGTTGGCCCGTCTGGCCCGCATCGTCGTCGATGGCCTGCTTGCCGAGAATCACCAGTTGCGGCTGTTCACGTTCGACAGCCGCCTTCAGCAACTTGGCGACCGCGAGAGGCTGCAATTCGACGTCCGTCAGGATGTGGACGCCGCGATCCGCACCGATGGCAAGCGCCGTGCGCAGCGTCTCCGTGCTCTGCGCCGGACCGCATGTCACCGCGATAACCTCGCTGGCGTGACCGCCTTCCTTCAGGCGCGTGGCCGCTTCGACGGCGATCTCGTCGAACGGATTCATCGACATCTTCACGTTGCTCGTCTCGACACCGCTCTGATCCGCTTTCACGCGGACGTTCACGTTGTAGTCGACGACACGCTTCACTGCGGCCATGATCTTCATGGTTGCGTTCCCTGGTTCGAATCTCAAGAGCGAGGGTCAATGAACTCGATGACGACGAGCGCAGCCTGCGAGCCGCGATGCGGCGCGAGATGAAGCGGCGGTCCTCGTTCGCCGCGCAATAAGACATGCGCGGCATCGAGCGTGGCCTCGAAGCCTTCGACGGCGAACGTGCATTCCGCCTCGATCGTCAACGCGACTACGAAGCATCCCGATGGCACGGTCATCGTTTCAGTCAGCGGCCGGATACTCGCGCGACAGACGCCACGCGCAGCCATCGCATTGAGGGCGAGCACCGGTCCATCGTGCAAGGTGGCGTCCCATGCCGCATCGCCGTCGTAATCCGCGACGGCTCCGCTGCTCAGGCGACATTGCACATCTCCATGGCGTAGCGTGACGCCCGCGCCTTGCATGACGAGCGACAAACGCGTCATGCCCGCAAAGCGCGAATAAGGCCCGTCACGCACGACCGTTGCGAGGCTGATGCGCCACGCGCCATCCTGGTCGTAAGCGAGGGGCCGCGTCGTTCCGCCGCCGTTGCGCCAGGGCTGCGTCTCGAACGACGTCAACGCCCGGACTTCGATGCCGTCCGGCACGCGCGCTTCAGGACACTGCGCCGACACCGTATTTCCCGGTCAGCAATGCGCCGGTCGCAAAACGTTCGACGGAATACGGCGCGAGCGATACATCGGTGTGCAAGCCGAGCGCGGCCTGCGCCAGCACCTTGCCCACGGTGGGCGACAGCTTGAAGCCGTGGCCTGAAAAACCGTAGCCGACCACGAGCCCTTCGATACCCGGCAACGCGCCGAGCACGGGGTTCCAGTCGGGCGTGACGTCATACACACCCGTCCACGACGATGCGATGCCCGCCGCCTCATACGCCGGAAAGCGCTCGGCGACCTGCGCGCCGACTTCGACGACATAGTCCATCGGGATATCGCCTTGTTCGGTGTCGGCGGTGTCGAGCTTTTCGCCGGCAGTGCCTTCGCTCACCAGCATCTGATTGCCGCCGTAGCTGCGGTAATACAGCATGCCCCTCGATGCGAGGTCCTTGAACACCGGCATCGCGTATGTGTAGGCCGCGCCTTCGCATTCGAGGGCGAGCACCGCATGACGCTCGGGCGAGACCGGCAGCGACTTGCCCGTCCAGCCTGCGAGTTCGGGCGTCCAGATGTTCTGTGTGCTGATGACCGTCGACGCCGCGAAATCGCCCACGCTCGTCGATACGCCGCGCACCTTGCCGTGCTCGATCAGCAGCCGGTTCACCGTAACGTTTTCGCGGATCGTCACGCCGCCGCGTCGCGCGGCGCGCGCGAAACTCGTCGCGGTGAGATAGGCGTCCGCGAAGCCGGCCTCGGGTTCGAAGCCGATCAGCGCGGCATCGTAAAAGCGTGCAATCGGCATGAGTTCGTGCGCCTGCTGCGCACTCAGCAATTCAAGCGGAATGCCTTGCTGTCTCTGCTGTTCGAGCGATGCGCGCAACGGCTCGACCTTGTCGCCCTCGGCCGCGACAATCATATAACCGCTTTTCACGAGGCCGCACGATGCTTCGTCGTCGCCGAGATAGGCCGCGAAGTCATTGAACACCGCCCATGACTTGCGCGCCAGTTCGACGTTTTCCTTCACGGAATAATGCGTGCGCAGAATGCCCGACGATTGCGACGTCGTGCCCGCGCCGATGGTCGCGCGATCCAGCACGAGCACGCTTTTCGCGCCCAGCTTCTGAAGATGGAACGCGACGGAACTGCCGATCACGCCGGCCCCGATCACCACCACGTCATAGGTATTCACTGTTGCGCTTCCTTTCTCATGCGGATCATGGACGCAGTGTGCCGCGCCAGTTGCACTTCGCCCTCGTCATAAGAGAAACCGATGCTGAGCAGAAGCAGCGATGCATACCGCGGATTCACGCGGCGCCTTCGAGGCCCTTCATGACTTCGGCCTGCACGGTTTCCCAGATCGACTTCTTCATCTCCAGATACGCAGGCGAAAGCTGCACTTCGGCCGTGCGCGGCAACGGCAAATCGTTGCGGATATCCTGCACGATGCGTCCCGGCTTCGCGCCCATCACGATCATGCGCGTGGAGAGCATCAGTGCCTCGTCGATGGAATGCGTGATGAAGACGATGGTCTTGCCGCTCTTTTCATAGAGCGAAAGCAGTTGTTCCTGAAGCACTTGCCGCGTCATGGCATCGAGCGCGGCGAAAGGCTCGTCGAGCAGCATCACGTCCGGGTCGTTGGCGAGCACACGCGCGATCGACACGCGCTGCTTCATGCCGCCCGACAACTTGCCGGGATAGCTGTCCTCGAAGCCCTTCAGACCCACCGCTTCGATATGACGCCGCGCCGCCTCGCGCCTTTGCGCCTTGCCCATGCCGCGCATCTTCAGGCCGAACGCGACGTTCTCGCTCACCGTTTTCCACGGAAACAGCGCGTACTGCTGGAACACCATGCCGCATGCCGGCTCGACATCCTTCACGACCTTGTTGTTGACGAGCACGCGGCCCTGCGTCGGCTGCTCGAAGCCGGAGATCATGTTGAGCATCGTCGATTTGCCGCAGCCCGATGCGCCGAGCAGCACGAGAAACTCGCCTTTTGCGATGTCGAGATCGACCTCCCTCAGTACCTGCAACGGGCCGTAGCTCTTCGCGACGCCTTCGAGCCGGATCATCGGATGGTTCATCGTTGCCATGACAGCACTCCGCGTTCGATGAGCCGGAACACGGCATCCGTAACGAGCACCGTGATGCTGATGAGCACCATGCCGAGCACGACGGTATCGGTCTGGAAGAACTCGCGTCCGTTCATGATCATGAAGCCGAGACCCTGTTGCGCGGCGACGAGTTCCGCCGAGATCACGCAGGTCCACGAGAGGCCGAGAATCACCTTCATGCCCGACAGAATCTGCGGGATGCAGCCGGGCAGAATGACTTCGAACATGACCTGCCAGCGATTCGCGCCGAGATTGCGCGCCGCACGGATGAAGATCGGATCGATGTTGCGCGTGGCGTCGATCACATACAGAAGCGCGGGCGCGAACGAGCCCATGAACACGATGCTGTACTTCTGCGTCTCGGTGATGCCGAACCACAGCAGCGACAGCGGAATCCAGCTCATCGACGGCAGCGGGCGCAGAAACGACAGCAGCGGATCGAATACCGCCCGCGCCACGCGCGAGGTGCCGAGCATGATGCCGAGCGGAATCGAAACGACCGCGGCCGCGAAGAAGCCGACCATCACGCGACGTGTGGACGCGAGCACGTTGTCGAGCAGCGCATGCTGATTCCACATGCGGATGCCGCGCGCCAGCACCTGCGATGGCGCGGGCAGAAAGACCGCATCGACCAGCCCGGCACGGCATACGAGTTCCCACAGCAGCAGGAAGCCGATCAGCGAGCACGCGCTCACGACGAGCAGGCCGCCCCTCCATTTGCGATTCGATGCCATTCGTCGATGCTCACAGATAGCTTGCGTTGATCCAGTCCGCCACCTTCGGCGACTGATCGATCTGCTTGAGATCGACGAGCATGTCAGAGAGCTTCTGCACGCCGTCGACGAACGGTCCCGGCTTGCCGCCGCTGCCCACGAAGAGCGATTTTTGCTGCGCGTGCGAATACCACTGGGTCTGTTTGAGGACCGCCATCTGCTCGTCTTCCGAGAGATTCGTGAGCGTCATCAGGATGGGCGCGGCTTTCTCCGGATGCTGCGTCATCATGTCGTTGGCCTGCGCGATACCTTGCAGGAAAGCCTTCGGCACCTCGGGATGCGCGCTCGCGAACGCCGTGCGCACCAGCAGCACGTCCGGTCCCGGCGTCAGTTGATACTGCTTGTAGAGCGAGAACGACGAATCGTCGAGCAGGAGCTTCGTGTCGGGCAGCGCCTTGATGCGATCGAAGGTCGGCGTCCATGCGGCGGCGGCATCGATCTGATTGCCGCGGTATGCGGTGAGCAGTTCGTTCGCGGGCAGATTGATGATGCTCACGTCCTTGCCGGGGTCCATGTTGGCCTGACGCAGCACGTCGAGCAGCAGCACGTGCGAACTCGACGCATACGTGACGCCGATCTTCTTGCCCTTCAGATCCGCGAGCGACTTCACGTTGCTGCGCACCAGCAGCCCTTCGGACTTGCCGAAGTTATTGGGCGTCGAGATCAGCTGGAACTGTTTTGCGCCGTTGGCCATCAGCGCGAGCGCCGAGACGACGCCCGTGCCCGCGATATCGATGTTGCCCGCCATCACCGCGCCCATGCGTGCCGACGAGGTCGAGAACGATTGCCAGCGGCAGTCGATCCCGAGTTTCGTGAAGATATCGGTCTTCATCGCGACATACGCCGCGTAGTGGCCGAGCCATGCCGAACCGCCGTAATTGACGGCGGTCGCCGCGCGCGCGAGCGGCGCGAATGCCGTCGTGAAGCCCGCCGTGGCCGCTGCCGCGCCGATCCAGGAAGCCTGCTTCAGAAATGTACGGCGATTGCTTGTCATCGTTATGCCTGTCTGAATGAGAGGTGGAAAACGGCGGCGGCCTGCCCGCAAAGCCTGGTCTGCAATGGATGGTAGTGGCGAACGTGACGCGGCCATTAAGCCATCTGACCAAATCAGAAACTCTTATGTTTTAAAGCAGTTTCGCTAATGTCATGCTGCGCCTTGCGCGTCGAAGTCGTGCGCATAGGCGTCGAACAGTTCGGCGGGCATGCCGGGCAGGGCGGCGTGCAAGCCCGGCGCGATCACCTCGCGCGCCACCGCAATGGACTCGCGCGACACCGCATCGGCCATCGCGGACCATTCGGAGCGGCGCGTGAGAATGTAGAAGTGGCGATGCCCGATGCGCGTTGCGGGCAGCGGAACGACAGTCACGTCCGGCAGATGCGCGCGCGACTGCCACAAACAAAGCGGCGACGTGATCGCGCAGCCGAAGCCGGACGCGACGAGACTGAGCAGCGGATCGGTGGCATCGAATTCGTAGCGGTTCGGTGCATGGAAGTTCATGTGCTTGACGAGCCGCTCGACCTGTTGCCCGATCAGCGAGCGGCCCGTGTAGCGCAACAGCGGCAGTTCGCGCGCGACGTCGTGGAAATCGCGCAGCTTGCGGCCTGCGCCGAATTTTTTCGGCGCGACGGCGATGAAGGTCTCCGAGAACAGCGGGCGCAATTCCACACGCCGCGGATCGAGCGTGGCTTCCGTGCAGATGGCGAGATCGAGTTCGCGATTGGCGAGCTGCTCGCTGAGCGTCGGCGTGAGGCCGGACCACATCGAAAGCGTCTTCATGCGATCGGACAGGCGCTGCACGAGATGCGGCCCGACGCTGGCGGCGAACGAATCCACGCAGCCGATGCGCAGGCTCGGCACGCCTTCGCTGGTTGCTGTGCGCACGTTATGCGAGACCGCCTGCGCATGTTCGAGCAGCCCGCCCGCCTGTTCGAGCAGGATGCGGCCCGCCGCGTTGGGCCGCACCGGCCGGAACTCGCGATCGAATAACGCCACGCCCTGTTCGCGCTCCAGTGCGGCGATGAGCTGGCTCACCGCGCTCTGCGTGACGCCAAGCACACGCGCGGCTTCGGTCATCGAACGCGTCTCGCAGACTGCGACGAACGCCTGCAACGCACGCAGGTCCACCCCGACGAATGTATTTCGCATGGTCTCCTCCCGGGCCTATTCTGCCGCATAAGCCTCGTCGCGCCCTGTCCATCGGGCGGTTTTCGCGGCCATAATAGCGGCACATGTATCGAACCGGGCGCCTTCGCATGGACATGGGCTGATGCGAGGGCACGCAGGTCAACCCCACATCGCGCGCTTTGGTCAATCACACTTCCTCGTCCGACGCCATGCCGCGCCGGTTCGTGTTCCTCCTCGCGGACGGCTTGTCGATGATGAGCCTGTCGTCCGCCATCGAGCCGCTGCGCTCGGCCAACCGCCTCGCGGGCGACACCTTGTACGACTGGACGCTCGCGAGTCTCGACGGAGAGCCGGTGCATTCGTCGGGCGGCATCGCGCTGGCGGCGCGCAACTTCGACGACGTCTACAAGAATGCCGATTACGTGTTCGTCTGCGGCGGCCTTCGTCTCGCGCCCGCGCTCGAACCGGCCTTCGTCGCGGCGCTGAAACGCGCGGCCCGCACCGATGCGGTCATCGGTTCGCTCTCGACCGCGACGTATCTGCTTGCGCTCGCGGGATTGCTCGACGGCTACCATTGCACGATCCACTGGGAGAATCTGCCGGCGTTCACGGAGGCGTTTCCCGACCTGCTATGCAGCAGCAAGCTGTTCGAAATCGACCGCGACCGCATGACGTGCTCGGGCGGCATCGCTGCAATGGACATGATGCTGCATCTCATCAAGACGCAGCACGGCAGCGATCTGGCGGTGCGCGTCGCCAATCAGTTCCACCACGAGCGCATGCGCGATACGGCCGACAATCAGCGCGGCTGGCGCGACCAGAATCACGCGAGCCTGCCGCGCGGCATCCGCCGGGCCATCGAGATGATGCGCGCGCATGTGGAAACGCCGCTGCAGATCAACGATATCGGCTCGGCCATCGGCATGACGTCGCGCCAGATGGAGCGGCTATTCTTGCGGCATCTGAACGCAACGCCCGCGCGCTACTACGTGCAGTTGCGGCTGGAGCGCGCGCACGAGATGCTGACGTATTCGAGCGTGCCCGTGGCCGATGTGGCGGTGGCGACGGGTTTCGCGTCGCCGTCGCATCTGGCGCGCTGGGTGCGTCGGGCGTATGGCATCAGCCCGACGGAGTTGCGCGCCGCGCAGCCGAGGTCGTGAAGGGCTTATGCCGCTTCGAGCTCCGGCGCTGCGGCTCGCAGCGGCAACGGCAGCCAGCCTTGCAGCTCGCGCCAGTTCGGTTCCAGGTGCGCAAAGCGCGAAAGCGACAGCGACGAGAGATCCGCGAACGCGCATCGCCCGTCCACCACGAGATCGCGGATCGCGTGGCCGCTCGCCGGCGACAGCCCGAAACCCACGCTCGATAACGTCGCGACCGTCACGTTGCCCTGCGCATCGGGGCGATCGATCACGGGCCGTCCATCCGGCGTGTTCTCGATGTAACCCGCCCAGCTGCGGATGACCTTCGCATGCGCGGCCTTCGGCAGCAGCGCCGCGAGCCGCGCCGCGATGCTGCATTGAAGCGGCGTCGAATGCGGACGCACCTTCGGCACGTCGTCGAGACCGATCCATTCGTGCGGACCGCCGCCGTACGCGAGGTTGCCGCGCAGCGTCTGCCGCCCGTACAGGCCGTTGCCGTCGACGCCGCCGAGCGGCATCTGCGGAAGCGGTTCGGTGACGATCATCTCCGCGCGCGCCGCCGCGAGCGGCACGTCGATGCCGAGTTGTGCGGCAAGCACGCCCGTATGCGGTCCGGCCGCGATTACGAGGTGATCGCAGGCAAAGTCTCCGCTGGACGTCTTCACCGCGCTGACGCGTCCGCCTTGCGTGACGAAACCCGTCACCGGCGTATGCTGCAGGATGCGTGCGCCGTGATCCTCCATCGCCCATGCATAAGCCTGCAAGGTGCGATGCGGATTCGCATGCCCGCCGAAGTGATAAAAATAGCCGGCATGCACGTTGTCGCCCGCGAGCGGCACGAGCTCGCGCACCTGCTTCGCATCGAGCACGTCGGAGCGCAGGCCGTGATGCGCCCCGTTCTCCAGCGCACGCCGATACAGCCGGAACTGATGTTCGTCGAGCGCAATGCGGATGCGCTCGCGGCAAAATTCGGTCGGATAGCCGAGCAGTTCGTCCATCATCGGCCAGAGGCGTTGTTCTTCCATGAAGAGCGGGCTGTGATGATGCGAGCAGCCGCCGCCGTTGCGCCCCGACGCGCCCCAGCCGATCATGCCCGCTTCGAGCACCAGCACGTCGATGCCTTCGCGCGCGAGCCACCATCCCGCGGAGAGGCCCGTCACGCCGCCGCCGACGATGACGACCGATGCGCCCTTGATATTGCCTGCTGCCAACGTGTTCATGCTTGCGAGCCTTGATTGCGAGATTTCGTTTCGATGAAAAGCCGATGCCGATGTCCGCTATTCGCTTGCAACCGGTTCTCCGACGCGCCGCGTGCCCGCGCGATACAGCGGATCGACACGCCAGAACGGCACCCATTGCGAGGCCATGCCGAACCAGCTATCCCAGTGCGCCGCGGTCGATGACGCTTCGGCCACGTCGGCGAGTTGCCGCAACGCGAGCGGGCGCACCGGCGCGCGAAAGGTCGCGAGCGGAATCTGCGGCAGGGCACAGCCGGCGCCGATCGCGAGCAGTGCCGCCACTTGCTCGCGGCATCGGCGGCCCTGGCATGGGCCCATGCAGGCGCGCGTGAGACGCTTGACCGCATCGGGATTCGGCGGGCCGCTGCGTGCGAGGCCGGCGACGCCGCGCGTGTCGTGCGCCGGATCGGCGGGATGCCAGTCGAGGTAGCGCGGCGGGCGGACATCGAGGATTTCGCGCGCGGTGACTTCCTCGCACTGGCACACGAACGGCTCGCCCGCCGCGCCGAGAACGCTCGCGCGCACCCATTCCATGCGCGATCGGGCGATATCGTGCGCGGGTGCTTCGGGCTGCACGACCTGCGCTAGGTCCGCAACGCTCGACGCATCGAGCGCCGCACGCGCCGCGCGACGGCCTTCTTCGCGCGCGATGGCTTCATCGCGGCTCTTCGCCGCCCAGACGCCCGCGCAGTCGCCTGCTGCGTAAGCGAACGGCAGCGACGTCCGCTGCATTGCATCGACACTGACGACGTGACCGCCGCGCGCCGCATCGAACGCAGTCGCGCAACCTGCCGCTTCGAGCAGTTCGATCGCGGGCAGCGCGGCGATGCCGAGCAGCACCGTGTCGCAATCGAACCTAGCCGACGCGCCCGCATCGAGCGATGCCGCTTCGACCGACGTCACGCCATACGCATCCCCGTGCGCGTGGCGCACGACATGACGCGTGAGCATGCGCGCGCCGCCCGCTTCGAGTTGCGACGCGAGTGCGGCATCGCCGAGGATCGCATCGGACTGTTCGATCACCGCGACGATCTGCACGCCGCGCGTCATCAGTTCGACGCCCACGTTCAGCGCGTCCGTGTCGCTGCCGATCAACACCGCGCGACGCGCATCGAGTGCGCCGTACAGCGCCGCCAGCCGCCACGCGGCGCTTGCGCCCATCACGCCGGGACGCTGCCAGCCGTCGAACGCGAGGCCCATGTCGCGCCGACCGGATGCGACGATCACCCGCTTGAAACTCATGAGCCACGTATGCGATGAATCGGCGAGACCAGCGACATGCGTGTCCATCCAGGCGCTCGCCGGGCCGTGCGGAAAGAGGCCCCAGACTGCCGTGCCGAGCTTCACGTCGATGCCTGCTTCGAGCGCATCGCCAAGTTCAGGGCGCGCTTCGAGCATGGCTTCGAGCATCGCGTTGGCGTTGCCGGCCGCCGCGCCCATGCGAGCGCCGAAATGCAGCGGCACGTCCTCGCCCATCGTTTCGAGCGGCACGGGATTCTCATCGACGAGCGTCACGCCGATGCCGCGTCCGGCCGCTTCGAGCGCGGCCGCGATGCCCGCCGGACCCGCGCCCACGATGAGCAGATCGGTCGATTCATCGACGGGCGGCGCCTTGCCCGCCACGGATGCGGGATCGTAGAAGGGCGTTTGCATGGCTTCGTTTTCCACGGGTTCGACTCTTTGAAGTCAGGATGTCATGGCTTGCGCGTCGTCCCGCCGCGCATCCGATTCGCCGATGGCGGTCGGCGCGTTCAGCACGAGCTCGCACAAGGCGGCGGCGCTTGTGTCCGGTTCGGCGAGCGCATCGACGGCCGCTTCGAGTTCGCTCGCGAAACGTGCGCCGAAGCGCGCGCCTGTCAGCGTGCGGAATTTCTCGCGCTCGGCGCCCGGCGTCATCGGACGGGCGGGATCGCCGCTTGCCTGCATCGCGCCGGAATCGAGACGGCGTCCATCGCGCAGTTCGATTCGCACGCGCGCCCAGCGCTCGGCGGGAAACGCCGCGTTGAATTCGGCATGCTCGCGCGTGACGAGGCGCGGCAGCAGCGCGCGCACCGCAGGATCGGCGAGACCCGCATCGCCGATGGTGCCGGCATCCACGCGACCATGCAGCAACGCGGCGGCGACGGGAAACAGCACGCCGTATTGCGCTTCTTCGGTAGTGCGGGGCGCGCCGGACCACAGGCGCTTCGCCTCGTGGAAGGTCTCGATCTCCACACGCTTGATGTCGGCCGCATCGAAACCGGCCTGCGCGCGCACCGCCAGCGCCGCTGCAATCGACGGATGCGCCCAGCGGCAAACCGGATATGGCTTTACATACTGTTCGAGGATCAGCCAGCGCTCGCCGAGATCGGCCCAGACCGCGGGCGCATCGCGCTCCACGGTTGTCGCCGGTGCGCCGGTGAAGCCGCGCGATGCGAGCAGCGCCGCGCTGATGCCCGCGAGCGCGCCCCAGCACGAGCCGTCCTTCAGCATGGTCGGATGATCGATGCAGCGCATCATGTCCGAGCGCGGCCCGTGATACTCCGCGATGCCGAGCGCATGCCGCGTCGTCGTCAGGTCGAAGCTGAGCGCGCGGCTCGCGATGGCCGCCGCCGCGAGCGCATTCCACGCGCCGGAGGTGTGATATTCGCGGCTCGTCGCGTGCAGCGCGATGCCCGCGCGCGTGCCGAGTTCGTAGCCGAGGACGGTCTGCACGATGAATTCCCGCCCGCTCATGCCGGGCACGCGCTCGGTCATTGCGAGCAGCGCAGGCAGCACGGTGACGCCCGCATGTCCCTTGGTGAGCGCGTGGCCGTCGTGACCATCGAAACTGTCGATGGTCGCCGCGCCCGCGAACGCCGCGCCCGCCGCGCTCGCGATGCGTCCGTCGAACAGCATGCGCGCGGGCGTGCGGCCTGCGGCGAAGCAATCGAGCGCATGCTCCCGCGCAATCGACGACATGCGCGTAGACGTGCCCGCCGCCGCGATGCCGAAGAGGTCGAGCAGACGGCGTTGCGCATCGCGCACCACGGCATCGGGCAGCATCTCGAAGCGCAACGCGTGCGTGAAGCGGCTTGCGTCGTCGAGCAAAGGCAGGGCGGCGGTCATCATCGGAAGGCGATTTCGACGTCGGTGGAGGGGCGGCTGGAGCACGCGAGAATCCAGCCTTGCGATTCCTCGGCTGCCGACAAACCGCCCGCGTGGTGCATCGATACTTCGCCGGACACGCGGCGCACCTTGCAGGTGCCGCACATGCCGCTCGCGCAGCCGCACGGAATCACGACCTGCTGACGCGTCGCCGCGACGAGCAGCGTTTCGCCCGCGTGCACCTGGAAGCGCTTGTCGCCGAGGGTGGCGTGATGAACCACGCCGTGCATTTCTTCGGGCAAGGAGGTTGCATCGTGTTCGGGTGCCGCGCAAGGCGAAGGCCCGAAATGCTCGATATGAAACGCCGCGCGTCGCGCGCCTTCGGCTGCATGAATCTGCCGGATGCTCTGCATGAAACCCGCAGGCCCGCAGCAATACACCGTGCGCCGCCCGAAGTCCGGCGTCATCGCCCAGAGCGTGCCGCGCGAGATGCGCCCGCGCAAGCCGAACCATCCCGGCGCGGGCGCGCTCAGCCACACGCTGACCTTGAGGTTCGGCATGCGCGACTGAAGCGTCGCGAGTTCGCTGGCGAAGAGGATGTCGTCGGCGTTGCGCGCGCAATGCAGCCATGCGACGTCGGCATCCGGCCTGCGGAGCGCGAGCGTGCGCAGCATCGACATGAGCGGCGATGCGCCCGATCCCGCCGACACGAGCGCAAGCGGCGTCGCGTTCGATGGATCGAGCGTGAAGCGGCCGAGCGGATAGCGCGCGTCGATCCGCATTCCCGGCGCGCAGCGCTCGTGCAGCCAGCGCGTCACCACACCATGCGCCTGCGCCTTGATGGTCAGTTCGATCACGTCGCGCTCGACGGGCGACGATGCGATGGAAAACATTCGGTCATGACGCACGCCGTCGATGTTCAGCGCGAGCAGCATCGCCTGACCCGGCGCGAAGAGGCGCACGCCGTCGGGATGCGGATCTCGCAGGCGAAAAGTCTTGACGCCCGGCGCTTCGTCGCGCACGGCGATGCATTCGAGCGTGCGCGCTTGCGCTTCATCGAAAGCGTGGGCGCTTTCCGCGTCGATCAGCACATCAGCCATTCGACACCTTCAGCTCGAACGAACGATGCGCAAGCGCGCTATCGAGATGAGTCGACAGCTTGTTCGCATACCAGTTGGTGAAGTTGCGCAGCATGAATTCGGACGGCGCATACGGCCCCGGCGTATAAGCGATCGATCCGACGCCGAGTTGATTGTTGGCCGCGAGCCGCGCGTCCTGCGTGTTGGTCGCGTTCCACACGGAGGTCAGCTTGTCGATGTCGTAATCGACGCCTTCCACCGCGTCTTCGTGCACGAGCCAGGTCGTGCGCAGCACCGTGCGCGACGCCGACAGCGGCAGGATGCGGAAATGGATGATGTGATCCGCGAGAAAGTGATTCCAGTTGTTCGGCACGCGGAACATGCGCACGGAGCCGAGATCCGGTTCGGTGAGATCGCCGAGCAGCTTGCCGCATGCAGGCGATCCATCCGGCGTGAACGACACCGCGCCGCGATGAAACGGCAAGCGAATGCAGCGGAACTCGTCGCCGCCATCGGCGGGCAGATGCGGCAGGCCGTGACGTTCCCACTTCGCGGCTTGCGCGTCCATCAGCAGGCGGAAGTCGCGCGAGCCGGCGGGATCGTCGGGCAATGCGAATTCGACCAGCGTCGCGAGCAGTTCCGGATGATTTCCCGCGCAGTGATAGCACTCGCGATTGTTTTCGATGACGAGCTTCCAGTTCGCGTCCTCGATCATCGTCGAGACGGCGGCGACCTTGGTACGCCACGGCTGATGCGGCGCGATGTACGGCGTCACGGCATCGCGAAAGCGGGCGATGTCGGGCGGCGTATCCGCGAGGCAGATGTAGACCATGCCGCACACGATTCCGACATGCACGGGACGCAGCCCATACGCTTCGCGCTCGAAGCCTGCGGGCATCTGCCGCGCATGCAGCAGCGAGCCGTCGAGCTCATAGACCCATTGGTGATAAGCACACGTCAGCCGATGCGCATGCCCCTTTTCGTCGAGACAGATGCGCGAGCCGCGATGACGGCACGTATTGAAAAATGCGCGAATCTCGCCGTCCTCGTCGCGTAACACGATGACCGAAGTCGCACCGATTTCGAGCGTCAGATAGTCGCCCGGCTCGCGCAACTCGCAGCTATTGCACGCGAACAGCCACTCGTTGTTGAAGACGGCGTCGATATCGAGTCGATGAAACGCTTCGTCGGTATAGAACGGCTGCGGCAGCGAGAAGTTGTCGCGGCGTTGCGCGAGGGCGGCGCGCACGCGCGTCGGGTCGATCATCGTCATGCTCTCCGTGCAAACGATCAGTTAAACCGATTGTCTGTCGCTGATTTCGCCGATGCGCACAGACAGACGACCAACCCGATCACGAAACCGACACGATGTCGTTTCCGGACCCGCGCTGCGCCAGAATCGTGTCGATGGCGCGGGCGTCGCGCACCGTCGGCAGGTCGAAACGCGCGTTGCGCACGGCGCCGTAGTCGAGCGCCGCGATCACGAGCTCCTCGCGTGCCGACTCGCTCTGCGCGAGGATCTCGCCACGCGGGCCGACGATGCGCGAGCCGCCCCAGAATTGCAGCGTGCCTTCCCGTCCGACGCGATTGGCGAACACGATCGGCAGGCCATAGACGAGCGCGTGAGCCCGCAACACGGTGTCCCAGCCGCGCGGGTTGTCGAATTCTGTGCCGACGGCTTCGACGGCCGAACTGACCGGCGCGGCGCACAAGGTCGCGCCGTCGCGCGCCAGGCGATGCATCAGCGCGGGGCTCCACAGGTCGGCGCAGATCGGCGTCGCGACGCGCCAGCGCGGATCGTCCGGCATCGGGAACTGGTCGAGGCACTCGCCGTGTCCGTAGTACTTGCCGTCGTCGAGCTTTCCGTAGGTCGCCAGCGCGATCTTCCGATGCACCTGCGCCACGCGCCCCGCATGCAGCGTCGCGACGCTGTTGTAGAACGACGCGCCCGGCGCCTCCTCGATGAAACCGACCACGGCGCACAGCGACGTACAGCAGCGCGCGAGTTCGAGCAGCGTCTCGTCGTCGCGCGTGATGGCGAGCTTCAGCGCGTGCTCACCCGCGCCATGCCCCACGAGCGACAACTCGGGAAACACGAGCAAACGCACGCCGCGCGCCGCGGCTTCTTCGATCACCCGCCGATGCGCCGCGGCATTCGCCGCGAGATCGCCGACGACCGTCTCGACCTGCGCGGCCGCGACGAGCAAGGGTTGCGTCGCGCGCATGGATCAGAGCAGGCCGGCCGACTTGAGGAACGCGCTCGATACGTCGCCGAGCGACTTCTTCTGGACGTCGACTTCGGCGTTCAGGCGCGCCATCGTTGCGTCGTCGAGCTTGGCGGACAGCGCGTTCAGGACGCCCGCGAGATTCGGGTTGGCGTCGAGTGTCGCCTTGCGCGCGACCGGCGTCAGCGCATACGCCGGGAAGAAGTTCTTGTCGTCGCGCAGCACGATGAAGTCGAACGCGGGCACGCGGCCATCGGTCGTGAAGACGAGCGCGGTATCGACCTGACGATCCTTCAGCGCCTGATACGTGAGGCCCGAATCCATCCGCTTGATCTGCGCCGGCCCGAAGTGGAAGCCATATTCCTTCTCGAGCGGACGCAGACCGTCGGGCCGCGCGTAGAACTCGGAATTGCACGCGAAGGTCAGCTCCTTGCCGCCGTTGAGCACCTTCGCGAGATCGCTGAGCGTGGCGATGCCGAGTTTTTGCGCGACGTCGCGGTTCATCGCGAGGCCGTACGTATCGTTCGCCTTCGACGGATCGAGCCAGACGAGACCCTTCTGCGCGTCGAGTTCCTTCACGCGCGCATAGGTCTGCTGCGGATCGAGCTTGTCGGTCACCTTGTTATAGGTGATCAGCGACGTGCCGGTGTATTCCCAGTACACGTCCACTTGTCCGTTCTCCTGCGCCTGACGCAGCACCGTGCTGCCCATGCCGTCCTTCTTCACGACCGTGAAGCCCTTCGCCTGCAGCAGTTGCGTGGTCATCTCCGCGAGCAGCACCTGCTCGGTGAAGTTTTTCCCGCCGACGGTTATGGTCGATGCAGCCCGCGCGGACTGACCGACGCCCAGCGCGCCGACGGCGAGCGTGAACAAAGATGCGCCGAGCAGGCGCGACCACAGCTTGCGTGACAATAGCGGCTTGAACATGGGCTTCGGTTCCCCGAGAAGGATCAACGTTGAGGACTGACGCCGCGCGGCACCAGCCAGTGCTGAAGCTGCGCGACGAACAGATCGGTGGCGACCGCGAGCAGGGCGGTCGGGATGGCGCCGGCAAGCAACATCGAAAAATCATTCAGGTCGATGCCGGTAAAGATAAGTTCGCCGAGTCCGCCGCCGCCGACGAGAAACGCCAGCGGCGCGGTGCCCACGGTGATCGCGAGCGCGGTGCGTACGCCCGCGAGGATCACGAACATCGCGTTGGGCAGTTCGACCTTGCGGAGAATCTGCCATTGCGTCATGCCGATGCCGTTGGCCGCTTCGATCAGCGCGGGCGGCACGGCGCGGATGCCTTCGTAGGTGTTCATCGCGATGGGCAGCAGCGTGGCGAGCCACAGCGCGAGAATCGCGGGCTTCGCGCCGATGCCGAACGCGCTCATCGCGAGCGCGAGAATCGCGAGTTTCGGCACTGCCTGACCTGCGTTGAGCGCGAACATCACGAACTGTGCGGCGCGGCCGTTCGCCGGGCGGCTCAGCCAGATGCCGACCGGCACCGCGACGACGATCGCCGCAACGCCTGCGATCAGCACCATCAGCATTTGCTGGCCGGCCTGATACACGATGTCCGCGCGATACTGGCCGATCGACGCGAACCAGTTGTCCGCATGCGCCGATGCGCTGAGCACTGCCGTCAGCGAGCCGGTAGCGATGCGGGCGGCGCGTCCGTTCATCGCGCACCTCCGAGCACGAGCGCGGGTTCGGGCGCATCGGGCGTGGCAGCGGGAACATGCGGCGACGCCTCGCCCGACGCGCACGCCGCGCGCGCCATCAGCGCGATGCGTTCGTGCGTCACATAACCGATGAAGCGCCCGTCGGCATCGACGCCCGGCAGCCACGTCGCGCCGTGCGCGAGCAGCATCGACATGACGGAGCGCAGGTCGTCGGTCGCACGTGCCAGGGCAGGCAGCGGGCGCAGTTGCGCGGCTTCGAGCGTGGCACCGCCAGCGGCGAGTTCCATCGAACCGATATGACCCACGGGCTTGTCTTGCGCATCGAGCACGACGAGCGTGTCGGCCAGGTGATCGCGCAGCAGCGCACGCGCATCCGCGCTCGAAAAGCCCAAACGCGCGACGCGTGCCGGTTCCAGCGCCGCATCGGCTGCGCGCATCAGGCGAAGGCGCTTCAATGCGCGGTCGGCGCCGACGAAATCCGCGACGAACGCGCTTGCCGGGCGCGCCAGCAGCTCGTCCGGGCTCGCCATCTGCTCTATCTTGCCGTCGCGAAAGATGGCCACCTTGTCGCCCATCTTCATCGCCTCGTCGATGTCGTGGCTCACGAACATCACGGTCTTTCTCAGGCTCTTCTGGATGTGGCGGAATTCGTCCTGAATCGACGTGCGGTTGATCGGATCGATCGCGCCGAACGGCTCGTCCATCAGCATCACCGGCGGATCGGCGGCGAGCGCCCGCGCCACGCCGACGCGCTGCTGCTGTCCGCCTGACAGATCGCGCGGATAGCACGGCATGAAGGTCGCCGGATCGAGCGATACCATCGCCAGCAGTGTTTCCGTGCGCTCGCGGATGCGCGCCTTGTCCCAGCCGAGCATCTGCGGCACGAGCGCGATGTTTTCCGCCACCGTCATGTTCGGGAAGAGGCCGACCTGCTGGATCGCATAGCCGATGCGCCGCCGCAGCTCGACGATGTCGAAGCCGGCCGTATCGACACCGCCGATCAGGATCTGGCCCGACGTCGGCTGCACGAGCCGGTTGATCATCTTGAGCGTCGTGGTCTTGCCGCAGCCGGACGGCCCGAGCAGCACGCACAGTTCGCCTTCTTCGACCGTCATCGAGATGTCGTCGACGACCGGCTTTGCGCCGCGCAACGCAAAGCGCTTGGTCAGGTTTCGAAGCTCGATCATCGTCCCTCCGCCGGGGTGGCTGCCGCATTGACGAGAGGCGCCGCGAGCGGCGGCTGCAGCCCGCCGCGCCGCCAGAGGAAGCGCACCCGGCGCGGGCGCATGCCTTCCGGCGTAAGACGCCATTGCAGGGCGGCGAGGCCCAGATCGGCGAGGATCGCGAGCAGCGCGACGATCACCGCGCCCGCTACGAGCTGGCGCGGGTCCGACTGCGAGATGCCGCGGCTGATGAGCCGCCCGAGCCCGCCCGCGCCGATATACGTCGCGATCGCCGCGATACCGATGTTCATCACCACGGCCATGCGCACGCCCGCCATGATGATCGGCACGGCGATCGGCATTTCGACGCGATACAGCCGCTGCCACGGCGTCATCCCCATGCCGAGCGCGGCTTCGCGCAGAGCGGGGTCGAGGTTGCGGATCGCGGCGTAGGTGTTGCGCAGGATGGGCAACTGGGAATAGAGAAATAGCGCGATGGCGGCGGGCAGAAAGCCGATGCCCTGGCCGATCAGCGACAGCACCGGAATCAGCAGGCCGAAAAGCGCGATGGATGGAATCGTCATCAGCATCGCGGCGGTGTAGAGCACGACGCGGGCGAGCCGCTCATCGAGCGTGATGACGATGCCGAGCGCGACGCCCGTCACGATCGCGCAGCCGACCCCGGCCAGCACGAGCAGCATGTGATCGACGAGCATATGCCCGATCGATGCCGCGTTATTCCAGATGAAAACCAGTGTATCCACTGCGGCCCTCCCGCGCACCGATGCCAGCGTTGGTCGAATGTAACGGGCCAAAATCGGCTGGACCGACACAAACTCGACATCTACTGTCACCAATCCGACTCGGCCTGTGCGACCGCACACGACGCCCGCGCATCGTGGGTCGTGACGTGCGAATATTTAGCATAAGACAAACTGATGGTCGTCATCGGCGGTTTGCTGATGACGCCAGGGCCATCCCCCGAAAGGCGCATGATGAGCGCCGCGCCGCGCCGCGCCGCGGTTTCCAGATCCAATGCACCAGGCAGCATCACGGAGTCTCGATGAGACGCACCCCATCACCGCTCGACCTGCGCGCGCTGCAGGCTTTCGTCGCCGTTTGCGAGACCGGCTCGATGACCGCGGCTGCACGCCGCCTTGGTTTGAGCCAGAGCGCGGTGAGCCAGTCGATCGCATCGCTCGAACGCGAGCAGGGCACGGCGCTGTTCGATCGCGACAGCCGTCCGCCGCGTCCGAACCGCGCCGGGCGCGCGCTGCTCGAACTCGCGGGTCCGCTGCTCGATCACGCGCAGATGGTGAGCGCGCGCATCGGCGATGCGTCGCTTGCGGGCGCGTTGCCGTTGCGGCTCGGCTGTGTCGATTCCTTCGCGGCAACGGTCGGCCCTGAACTGATCCGCGCGATGTCCGGCTCGGCGCGGCAGATCTCGTTATGGTCGGGTTTGACGCCCGGCCTGTCGGCGCAGATGCACGCGCGCGAAGTCGATGTCGTCGTCTGCACGCAGACCGCGTTGAATGACGCGCGCATCGTCGAAGTGCCGTTGTTTTCGGAGGCGTTCGTGGCCGTGGTATCGCGCCGCTGGCTCGAAGAGCGCGAGCCGCTTCGACACGATGCGTCGGCGTGGCGCACGCTCGCCGATGAGCTGCCGCTGATCCGCTATACCGCGCGCTCCGTCATCGGCCAGCAGGTCGATCGCTTCGCGCGGCATCTCGGCATCGAAAGCCCGCGCCGTTTCGAATTCGACGCAACCGATCCGCTGCTGAGCCTCGTCAGCGCGAAACTCGGTTTCGCCATTTCGACGCCCTTGTGTCTCTGGCAGGCGCGGCATTATCTCGACGCGATCGCCGTATTGCCGCTGCCCGAAGGACGTCTCGCGCGACGCGAGTTTTTCGTGCTGCATCGGCAAGGGGAATGGGACGATTTCGTCGATGAGACCGTCACGCTCACGCGCCGCGTGCTCGATCACCTGATTCGTCCCGCACTCACGCGCGCCGTGCCGACGCTGCCGGACGATGCGCTGTTATGACTTCCTTGTCGCAAACCACTTCACAATCGACATCATTCAATGGACGATCTCTACACGCTCGAACGCGGCGATGGGCCGCTGCTGCTCTCGATCCCGCACCTCGGCACGATCATCCCCGACGATCTGCGCGACCGGTACACGGATATCGCGCTGACGGTTGCCGACACCGACTGGCACCTCGACCGGCTCTATGCGTTCGCGCAGCAGCTCGGCGCAACGATCCTCGGCGCACGCATGTCGCGCTATGTGATCGATCTCAACCGGCCTTCGTCCGATGAAAGCCTTTATCCAGGGCAGACGACGACCGGCCTGTGCCCCGATCTGACGTTCCGTGGCGAGCCGGTGTACCGCGAAGGCTGCGTACCCGATGCCGCCGAAAAACAGCGTCGCGTCGCGAAGTACTGGAAGCCGTATCACGACAGGATCGTCGTCGAGCTTGCGCGCCTTCGCGAGCGGCACGCCAATGTGCTGCTGTGGGAAGCGCATTCGATTGCGAGCGTGTTGCCTCGTCTGTTCGACGGCAAGCTGCCGGACCTGAACATCGGCACGCAGGATGGCCGCACGGCGGCGGCATCGGTGATGAAAGCCGTGACGGATGCGGCCGCGCGGAGCGATTACTCATGGATCGCGAACGGACGTTTCAAAGGCGGCTTCATCACGCGGAACTATGCGGCGCCGCAGGACGGGATTCACGCCGTGCAACTGGAGATGTGCCAGTCCGCCTACATGGACGAAGCACCCCCGTTCGATTACCTGCCGGCAAAAGCCGAAGCGATCCAGCCGACGCTGCGCGATATGGTCGGCGGCGCGCTCGACGCTGTCGTGGCGTTGTCCTGAGGCGTCGGCGGGCCGTTCGGGATAGCGCGCCGACTCCGCCAGCGGAGCCGATCACGCCGCGGCGCGAACTAGTCGAGCTCCGCGCCCTCGGCTCGGAATGAGGGTGATGGTCGCGATGACATCGACGATATGGACGCACTTTCGTCAGATAGCCCGGCATGCTGTCTGCGGCGGTGAACGCATCGATTCATGCGACAATCGAGCCCGCAAGAAATACAGGCAATGGGCTCTGGAGATACACGTGACCACGCGAGCGACGAGCTTCTGACGACGCTCGAGAGCGAGATCGCATTGCGGGCTGGCGGGGACGCAGCGTGATCGGCGCCTCCGATGCGAGCTGCCGCAGCGCCTCGCGGACCGGCGTGCGCGAGCATGCGAAGCGCTCGGAAAAGCTCGGTTTCCTCCAGCCGCGAACCGGGCGGCAGCCGCCCCGACACGCCGGGGCGAAGCGTGCCGCCATTTCCGGTTACGCTTGTCATTTGTCCGGCCATCGCGGACTCGATAGTCCGACCAGTTTTCCATTAATCGATTAGACGGTATTGCTCATGAGCACAATTCTCGAAAATCTTCCGGTCGGCCAGAAGGTCGGCATCGCGTTCTCCGGCGGTCTCGACACCAGCGCCGCGCTTCACTGGATGAAGAAGAAAGGCGCCGTGCCCTACGCCTATACCGCGAACCTCGGCCAGCCCGACGAGGACGACTACGATTCGATCCCGCGCCGCGCGACCGAATACGGCGCAGCGGGCGCGCGCCTGATCGACTGCCGCGCGCAACTCGTCGCGGAAGGCATTGCCGCGCTGCAAAGCGGCGCGTTCCATGTATCGACGGCGGGCGTCACCTACTTCAACACGACGCCGCTCGGCCGCGCCGTCACGGGCACGATGCTCGTCGCCGCGATGAAGGAAGACGGCGTCAACATCTGGGGCGACGGCAGCACCTACAAGGGCAACGACATCGAGCGTTTCTACCGCTACGGTCTGCTCGTGAATCCGGATCTGAAGATCTACAAGCCGTGGCTCGACCAGCAGTTCATCGACGAACTCGGCGGCCGCGCGGAGATGTCTGAGTTCATGCGCCAGTCGGGCTTCGCCTACAAGATGTCGGCGGAAAAGGCCTATTCGACGGATTCGAACCTGCTCGGCGCGACGCACGAAGCGAAGGACCTCGAAAGCCTGGAAAGCGGCATCCGCATCGTGAATCCGATCATGGGCGTCGCGTTCTGGCGTGACGACGTGAAGGTCGACCGCGAAGAAGTCACGATCCGCTTCGAGGAGGGCCAGCCGGTCGCGCTCAACGGCAAGACGTTCCCGAACGCGGTCGAGCTGCTGCTGGAGGCGAACCGCATCGGCGGGCGTCATGGTCTCGGCATGAGCGATCAGATCGAGAACCGCATCATCGAAGCGAAGAGCCGCGGGATTTACGAGGCGCCCGGGCTCGCGCTGCTGTATATCGCGTACGAGCGGCTCGTGACCGGCATCCATAACGAAGACACCATCGAGCAGTATCGCGAGAACGGGCGTCGTCTGGGCCGCCTGCTGTATCAGGGCCGCTGGTTCGACCCGCAGGCCATCATGCTGCGCGAGACGGCGCAGCGCTGGGTCGCGCGCGCCATCACGGGTGAAGTGACCGTCGAACTGCGCCGCGGGAACGATTACTCGATCATCAGCACGAAGTCGCCGAACCTGACGTATCAGCCGGAGCGCCTGTCGATGGAAAAAGTCGCTTCGACGTTCTCGCCGCGCGACCGCATCGGCCAGCTGACCATGCGCAACCTCGACATCACCGATACGCGCGACAAGCTGCGAATCTACTCCGAGGTCGGTTTGCTGACGCCGGGAGAAGCTTCGGCGCTGCCGCAGCTGAAGAGCGAAGAATAACGTTCAAGGTTTCTTCGCGGTTTCGCTGAAGTACACGAGCGGCCATCGGTCTTCGCACCGGTGGCCGTTTTTTTGTGCCCGCCGAGTTCGTGCCTGCCTCTGCTTCGTATAGACGGGCTCGCACTGTGTCGCAAGTTGCGAGCTTGCGGGCGTCGCGCAGCGATTCAGCGACGCCGGCGTTGGTGAACTGAAGAAAGTAGCAGGATGGTCGCGACGCAAAACCCCGCACCGACATAGAACGTCGCTGCTGCACTCACCCGATCCCATATCGCTCCAGCGAGAATGCTGGACAGCAACGTAACGCCCCCGCTAAACAGGTTGAAGAAGCCGAACGCCGTGCCGCGCGAGTCAGCCGGCGCAGCGTGGGCAACCATGGTCGCGAGGAGACCCTGTGTCATGCCCATATGCATCCCCCATAGGACGACGCCCGCAAGCACGAAGCCCCAATGCGCACTCTGCGCGAGCATGATGTCAGCGGCGCAAAGCACGAGAAGTCCACCGATCAGCAGACGCGTATGGCTGACTCTATCCGCGAGCTTGCCGAACGGATAGGCACAAATCGCGTACACGACATTCATCGCGACCATGACGAGCGGAACGAGCGCCACTTGCACGCCGCTTCCCATCGCACGGAGAACCAGAAACGCCTCGCTGAAGCGCGCCAGTGAGAACACCGCACCGATGGTGACGACCCACCAATAGCCGCTGCCTAGTTCGACGAGCTTCTGCCAGCGGATCGGATTGGTGGCTTTGGCGCCTTCGGTGCCAGGCGCGTGCTCGGGCTCCTTGATGCCGAATGCGAGCAGTGCGACCGCAAGCACTCCCGGTATGACCGCGATCCAGAATGCGAGGCGATAGTTGTCCGACCAGGCGAGCATGATCCAGACGGCGAGCAGCGGGCCGAGGAATGCACCGACGGTATCGAGAGACTGACGCAAACCGTACGCAGCGCCGCGCAGATGCGGCGGCGTCACGTCAGCCACGAGCGCGTCCCGTGGCGCCCCTCTGATGCCTTTCCCTACTCGATCCATGACGCGCGCGCCCACGACGACGCCGATCGTCGGCGCTACTGCGAACAGAGGCTTGCTCAGTGCCCCGAGCCCATAGCCCGCGACGGCGAGCCATTTGCGATTCCGGAGATAGTCGCTCAGCGCGCCGGAGAACACCTTGACGACAGGCGCCGTTGCCTCCGCGATGCCTTCGATGACGCCAATCGTCGTGGCACTCGCGCCGAGGCTCGCCATCATGAACATTGGCAGAAGGCTATGGATGATCTCCGACGAGACGTCCATGAGCAGGCTGACGCATCCGAGCACCCAGACGCTGCGAGGGATCTGGTGAAGAACGCCTGGTCTTTGTCGGCTTTTTATTCTTGGCATGCAACACGGGTTCAGCTGGAAGTGACACTCACCCCTTACGTTATACGCAATATCGTGCATGCATACATCGAAGGATGAGGCGCGGCTAATGGCCCGCGTTCGCCGGATCAAAGGGCAGGCCGAGGCACTCATACGAAACGAGATGAGAGGAACCCCACGCACGGTGTTTCAAGGTGATATCCGCGATTTCAGCAGAATCGGGTGCGCGGTTTATCCACATACTTCAAGAAGTCCCGCCGCCACACGGCGATGCGGCATTACCGGGATGGGCAAAGGCGCGTGACAAGTCGCGCTGCCACGGGGATGATGACATTGGAGAAATAGCAGAGATTCTGCGATGACCGACGATCTGGCGACATGGTTGACGCGGATTGGCCTCGGCGCTCACGCTGCGAAGTTCATTTCGCAAGGAATTGACTGGGATGTGCTTGGGGACCTTTCCGAGTGCGACCTGAAGGAGCTCGGCCTCGGGCTCGGTGACCGCAAGCGGTTTGCGATAGGGCTTGCGGGCCTGAGCGAAGCCCACGCGAATGCGCCGAAGCGGGCGAAGGAACGAGCGGACTCAGCTTCGCCGCGCACACGTGAGTCCACCGAGGCCGAGAGGCGGCAAGTCACGGTCATGTTCGTCGACCTCATCGACTCGACATCGCTGGGCGAGCGATTCGATCCAGAGGATATGCGGCGCCTCCTGGGCGTCTATCACCAAGCCTGTGCACGCGCGATCGAAGCTCACGAAGGCCATATCGCGCTGTATATCGGCGATGGCCTGCTCGTCTATTTCGGCTATCCCCACGCGCACGAAGACGACGCCACGCGCGCGGTACTCGCCGCGCTCGCCGCCGTAGCGGCGCTTCGCGAGGTGAACGATAACGTCGAGGCCGAGTACGGGCTGCGTCTGCGGGTGCGGATCGGAATCGAAACGGGACTTGTCGTCGCTGGCGCGATCGGCGCGGGATCTTCGCTGGATCACCAGGCGATCGTCGGCGAGGCGCCCAACATCGCGGCACGGCTGCAGGCGCTCGCTCCGCCCGATGCAATCGTCGTGGGGCCGAGGGCACAACATCTGATCGAGGGATCGTTCAAGCTCGAAGACCTCGGTTACCGGGACTTGAAAGGGGTCACCGGTCCGGTCCGAGTCCAGCGCGTTCTGGCGCCGGCCGATGCGATCGACCGTTTTGAACTCAGGGCGGCCCGCGGCATGACGCCGCTCATCGGCCGGGCCGCGGAACTGGAAGTGATCTTGCAGCGCTGGAAGCAGAGCGTCGAAGGCGAAATGCGCTGCGTGCTTTTGATCGGCGAGCCGGGAATCGGGAAATCCCGCGTGCTGCGCGCGGTCTGCGACAGCATCGGTGAAGAGTCGCACGCGACAGTCTCGCTTCACTGCTCTGCGTATGATCGCGATAGCCCTTTTTGGCCGGTCCTTCGCTGGCTACAGCGCACGTTTGGCGTCGGTCTGAGCGTGGCGGATGCGTCGGATCGTGAGCGGCTGAAGGCCGGAATCCTGAAACTCGGAGCGGATGTCGACGAGACGCTTCTGGTTCTGGCGAGCCTGATCGGAATTCCGACGGACGCGTCGCATCCGCCAGTCGACACTTCTTCTCCGTCCTTCAAACGCCGGACGCTCGACGTTCTTGTGGGCATTCTCGAAACATCGACACGCGCGCAGCCAGTGCTCCTCGTTGTCGAGGACGCGCACTGGATCGATCCATCGTCGCTTGAATTTATCCGGCTCGTGCTCGAACGGCTGATCTCCGCAAGGCTGCTCGTGCTGCTCACGGCGAGGCCCGAATTCGAGGCGGGATGGACTTTTCCGCATCTCGTGCAACTGAATCTCGACCGGCTGTCGCGCCGCGACTGCGCGGCGATGATCGAGCGGCTGACGGGCGGCAAGCGGCTTCCCGATCTCGTTCTCGATCAGATTGTCTCGAAGACGGACGGCGTGCCGCTCTTCGTGGAAGAACTGACCAAGGCCGTTCTCCAGGGCGACCTGTTGCGGGATGCCGGCATCAGTTACGAGTTGAAGGGCACGCCGCAGACGATCGCGATTCCGGACACGCTGCAGGGCTCGCTGCTCTCGCGGCTTGACCGGCTGGAGGCGAGCGTCAAGGAGACCGCCCAGATTGCCGCCACGGTGGGACGGGAGTTCGGCAGGAAGCTGCTGGGTCTGATCGCGTCCAGGTCGGAGATTGAACTGCAGCGAACGCTCGATCGCCTGATTGCCGCCGAAATCATCGTTCCCGCTCCGGGCAAACCCGCTGACGGCGATGCCTACGTGTTCCGGCATGCGTTGATCCAGGAGATTGCGTATCAATCGCTTCTGCTTGCGCGCCGGCGGCATTTCCACGCTCGAATTGCCGCCGCCCTGGAGGAACATTATCCGGACATCGTCGAGCGGCAACCCGAATTGATTGCGCAGAACTTCGCTGCGGCCGACCTGCCGGAACGCGCGATCGGCTATTGGCAGCGTGCCGGCGAACACGCGCTCGCAGGCGCCGCCTACGAGGAGGCCATCGCCCATGTGCGGCGCGGACTCGAACTGGTCGAGCGATGCCACTATAGTGAGCCCGAGCGGGCCGCGCGCCTGCTGCCCATGCTGCTGACGAGAGGCAGGGCGGAACTGCGCCTGGCCCAACGCGAGGCGATCGCGACTTTCCGCGAGGCCGCGCGAATCGCCCGCGACCAGAAATCCACGTCGTATCTCGTGCAGGCAGCGCTGGAATTCGACACCGCGGAGACGTTCCTCGAAGGCTCCGGCGATGCTTCGCTTTCATTGCTCGAGGAGGCGCTCGCCCTCACCGGGACCGAGGAATCGGTCATGCGCTGCCGCCTGTTGAGCCGGCTCGTCCGCACTGTTCATATGACAGGCGCTCGGGAGCAGAGCAGCGAATTTTCCCGGAAGGCCGTTGCCCTCGCGCGACGCCTGAACGATCTGCCGAGTCTCTTCGACGCATTGGCCTGCGAGGTGATGCATGTCGGTGCTCTGCCGCTGTCGGCGGACAGGTTTGCGGAACGTGAAAGTGTGTTGCTGGAGTTGAGGCAGATCGCGGAAGAACTCGGCGATGCGCACACCATCGGTCACGCGTGCGCCCGATGTCTGGCTGGCTACCTGGAGATCGGCGACGCCGACCGATTCGAGAGCGCGCTGGAACGGTATCGGCAGATTGCCGCAAGCGGGCAGCATTTCGTCGACAAGTGGTGCGTGACGGGGGCACAGGCAATGCGGGCCATACTCGTTGGCGACTTTGCCGAGGCGGAGCACAAGACGCGCGACTCCCTGCGGATGGCGCAGAGCGCCGACGCGAATCTCGCAACGGGCGTCTATGGCATGCAGATGTTCTCGGTTCGCCGCGAGCAGGGCAGACTCGCCGAGGTGGCGCCGATCTTCAAGCGCTTTGTCGACGCGCATTCCGAGGATGCAACATGGCGGCCGGGATTCATGTTGATCTGCAGCGATCTCGGGTTCGAAGCCCAGGCCCGCGACAATCTCGAGCGGCTTGCGGAATCGGAGCACAGCATTCCCGTGGACAGCAAGCGGCTAGTCACCCTGGCGTATCTGGCGGAGGTTGCCGCGCGCCTGCGGGACGTCAAGCATGCCGAACAGATCTACTCCCTTCTTCTGCCATTTCGGGATCAGGCCGTCACGGTTCCTGTCTTTACCCTTTGCTGCGGATCGACGGCAAGGTTTCTCGGGATGCTCGCGCACGCGCTTGGCGACTGGGCAGCGGCCGAACAGCATTTCGAATACGCCCTTCACCTGGACGAACGCTTGCGTGCGTGGCCCTGGCTCGCGCATAGCCGGTACGAATACGCGCTCATGCTGGTGGCGCGCAATCGCATCGAAGACAGAGCACGAGCGCAAGATCTGCTTTCGATGGCGGCGGCCGAAGCGAGGAGACTCAAGATGTTCGCGCTCATCGAGCGCATCGGAGGAGGGCAGATTTGCGCAAGGACCAGGAACTAGCACAGGCTCACGCGCAAGATGATGTGCGATGTGCTGTCGATACCCGAGGAGGATGTCATGCCACGTTTCATGATCGAACGTAATTTTGCGGAGCAACTCGACGTCACGAACGACAGCGCGGCGACCGTAAAGCGAATCAACGACGAGGAAGGTGTCGAGTGGCTTTTTTCGTTTCTGAGCGCGGACAAGAAAAAGACCTATTGCTTATATGAAGCACCCAGTGTCGATGCCATCCGCGCCGCGGCACGCCGAGCGAATCTTCCAGCCGACGTGATCGTCGAGGTAAGCGATTTGCGACCGGAAATGTTCAGTTGATTCCTCGGCAAGAGTTTTGTCGGGCGCGGCGCTGACCAGCATTACCGTGGCAGCTTGAAGGTCCGGGTGAAGAGAACTCGCTTTCGCCTTGCGAAACTCCCATCGCCCTATGCTGTGCTATAACTCAACGTGCCTCTCGCTCCAGATCTATGCGGTTTCCCGAATTCCACGACGGAGAACAACCATGCAAAGACGGAACTTCGTGCTCAAGTCGACCGCCGTCCTGGCGCTGGGCGGCCTCGCGCTCGCCGGCTGCACGACGAACAGAAACACAGGAGCCGAACAGGCTGCGGGCGCCGCTGATCTGCGCCGCTCCATCGATGCCGACGTCGATGGCACCTTGCAGCGTCTCTATTCCACGGTAGGTGGCTCGCGTGAACTGGTCGCTAAAGCGAGCGGCGTACTCGTATTCCCGTCCGTGCTCCAGGCCGGCTTCGTCGTCGGCGCGCAGTATGGCAAAGGCTCACTGCGCGTGGGCGGTCGTACCGTAGGCTATTACAGCACCACTTCGGGCTCGCTCGGCCTGCAGGCGGGCGCGCAATCGAAGGCGCTCATCTTTTTGTTCATGACGCAGGACGCGCTCAGCAAATTCCGCAACTCCGACGGCTGGTCGGCCGGTGCGGACGCGTCCGTGGCACTCGTCAGAATGGGCGCGAACGGCATGGTCGACACGACCACCGCAAGCAAGCCGGTCCAGGTCTTCGTGCTGACCAACGCCGGCCTGATGGCCGACGCCTCCCTTCAGGGCACGAAGATATCGCGGCTGACCGAGTGAGCGCATTGCGCAGGCTGCGGCGGCATGTGGCGTAACCTGTGGTTGCGCCGCATCCGTTGCGCGAAACTCTTCACCGGTTTCGATTTGCCTCGTGAACGGAGCGCTTGCGCTCATCGGTCGTCGACAAAAAAGAGAGCAGCGGACATCGCCGCGATGACCCCCGCCGCGGTGAAGGTGTCTGTGGTGAAGAGAACGCTAACGCCTTCTGGAGAAAGGCGTCCAAATCTTCATTGGGCCAGATAGAAATCCAAGGGGATAAGCTCCACAGCCCATCCGCCTTCTTCGCCAAGTGTGGCAGCCGGGTGCATGGACGCGATGCGCAACGCCTCGTCAGGGCTATCCGCCTCGATAATGAACAGGCCTCCGACGACTTCCTTCGACTCGGTGTAGGGCCCATCGGTGACGCGCGTCTGTCCAGCGCGCGGGCGAAGCGTTCTCCACTTGTCCAGATCGCCAAGCGAGGCGGAAATCAGAACCTTGCCGGTAGCGCGCATCTTCTCGTCCAATGCCGGGCATTGGCTCACCAATTCCTTGATGTCGTCTGGAGCCATCGCGGCGAATTTTTCAGGGGCGAAGTAGGCCAAGCCGAGGTATTTCATCGGAGATCCTTTGGATGGAGTTCAGTGACGACGAATGTGATGATCGGAAATCGACAATGCTCCAGCTAGTTTTTAGCCCGTCTCGCCAGCCTGTCCGCTTTTGGTCCGAAATACGACACCGCACGGAGCACGTGGCGATCATGTACGCGACATCATGGCCACCACGCCCCGCGTGGACTCATTCCTCAATCATGACGATGACGTTTGTGATGCTTGCCGCGATGACCACGGCTGTAGTCGTCCCCATACGAATTCGATCGAGAAACATTGCCGCCCAGCGCGGCACCAGCGCCGCCGCCCAGCGCAGCGCCGATCAGGCCGCCGCCGGGACCGCCCATGGCATTGCCTGCGGCCGTGCCCGCACCGCCGCCCAGCGCGCCGCCGACGATAGCGCCCGTGCGTTCGCGACGATTCGACGTGACCGCACCGCCCGCTCCACCACCCACTGCGCCGCCGAGCACCGCGCCCGTGCTGCCTCCTACGGCGCCGCCCAGCGCGGCCCCGGCTACTCCGCCGAGCGCACCGCCTAGCGCATTATTCATGTCGCCAGCGACGGCTGGGATCGACGTCGCGGCCGTGACCGCTGCAATAGCAATAAGCTGAATGATTCGCTTCGACATTGTTCGGACGTTTTGTTTTAGACGGCGCCGAGTATAACCGCAGGTCAGAAAGGTTTTCGTAACATCATTAATAAACCTCGGTAAGAGCTGTAACAAAAGTGATTCATGAGGTTCCTATCAACGCGTGGTTCAAGCGCAGCGGACCATGCAGCATCGCGCGCTAAACGTATTCTTCATAACATTCACTTAAGGCGTGCGGCGTTACGATCAGAGCCGGACAATGCGAGTGTGCCGAATGAATCGATACTTCACCGACAAGCAAGGAGCCATCCGGCGCGTCATGGCCATCAAGCGCGATGTGATGGAAGCATGCCGCGCGACGGTCGTCGGCATGCGGAAAGATGGCGGGGAGGTCCACGGGCTCGAGCAGGTTTTGCTGCAGTTGCGGATCGGGCGGATCGCGTATTTCACTTGCACCAGTTCGATCACTTGCGACGTCGTCTTCGTCAGCTAGGCGAGGGCGCGCCCGATCTCCGCAACGTCAAAGCGGTATCGCGATGTTTTCCGTTCCCGTCTTGCCTGCAATTCCGCGTTCAGTTAATTACGCGATAAATGCGTACTAACGCGAGGCAAGCATCCCGATCACCAACCCGGCCAACGCCGCCATCGTGATGGCCTTCCACGGATTGTCGTGCACGAAATCGTCGGTCGTGTCCGCGGCGACTCTGTACTTCCTGGTCATGGCGTCCTGCACGTCGGAAAACTTGTTCTTCGCCACTGAACGCAGATCCGCGGACGCCGAGGAATTGCTGCTTGCGTCCCATGAGCGCGACGATTCGCGGAACGTGTGAGTTCCGCCGTTTGCGGATGATTCGTTATCGCCGTTCGATGCAGCGACGCTTTCGCTCGTCGGAAACTCGTAGGCATTGCCGGCTTTTTCGGTCTTGAGCGCGTCGACGGGTTGCAGAGAGCTATCGTTGTCAGCCATGTTTGCCTCCTTGGGCATTGTGAAGTTCGGTATTCTGCGGCTCGCTTGAAGAGAGACATGTTCAGCAACGCAATCGCCGTGCCGCTGACGTTCTGCTAACGCCCCCTGATCGCATAGAGTCGAGTCGGCAGCGCAATCGGGCTTTGCGGATCGAACCAGTTCATGTCCGGGATCCGCGAATCGGTGACGTAGAGCGTGCCGTCCGCGCCTTGCGAGAACGTGTCGGGCCATACAAGTTGCTTATCGCGCAATAGGGTGTAAAAGCGCTCGCCATCGCGCACGCGAATGGCGTGATGTTCCACCGACGACACGTAAAGCCGGCCGCGTTCGTCGAACCAGAGGCCGTCCGCGGGGCCATCGATACCGACCGCTTCCACGCGCGCCGAAACCTGCTGCGCGCTCAATTGCGTGTTCTGAAGCGCATCGGTCGCGATGCGATAGAGCGTCTTACCCTTTACCGCCTGCCAGTACAGATAACGCCCATCGGGTGTCAGCGCGATGCCGTCCGCCGAGAAGCTCACGCGCCGCCCGTCGGTCTGCTGCAGCGGCTTGCCGTCGACCTTGACGGTCACGCTCTTGTCGGCCTGCGTGCTCGGATCGCCGTCGAGCACGCGCCGCGCCGCGCCGGACGTCGTATCGACCACGACAATCGCGCCGCGCACACCGGAGTCGGTTATGTAGACGAACCGGCCGTCTGGGCTCATGCGGACATCGTTGAGATAGCTGCCTTGCGGCGCGATCGTTTCATCGAATGAATAGACATGTGCGACGCGGTTCGACGCCAGATCGACCTGCACGAGCTTCGGCGCGCCCGGGACGATGAGCGATTGGGCCGGCGCACCCGGGTCGATTACCCAGAGATTGCCGCGCTTGTCCGCGACGACCGACTGCACACAGACCCAATGATCCTGCGGCGTGACTTGATCGCGGCGGGCATTGCGCCAGCTATTCCATTCGACATCGGGATAAGGCCGCAGATCGCCCGCGCTGCCGAGTTCGGCGACCGATATGGGCGCATCTTCCGTCCAGCGCGGAAAGTTCACGAACGTGCGGCCGTCCGGGGTCACGGTGACGCCGGTGACTTGATGCTCGAACGTCGCGATGAGCTGGAGCTTTGTGCCATCGCCGTGCCTCTCGGACCGGCTGGCGGTTTCCTGTGCGATGCCCGCGTGCGCAAAAGCGGCGAGGCTCACGGCGAGGATGGTGCAAACGAGCGGTCTCATGATGGGCTCCGAAGCGGCGATGCAGGGTCTCAGCAATCCCGATGCCGTATGCGTCGAAGCCCGGCACCGTTGCTTGCCCGAAGCGTAATAGCGTTCTTTCAGCTCGGTGCCCACGCCGTGACTGCCTTTTGATTTACACCAGGCGAACGGTCTGCGCGCTGCCTAATATTAAGCAGGTGGCAGTCGCCGAGTCAGTTCGGTCAGGAAGCGCATCATGGAATGGCCTGAAATGCGATACAAGGAACTGGTGCTTGTGCCCGGCCTCGCGGAAGACGACGGCATGTATGCCGTCAAGCTCGTCATTCGCTCGCCCGATGGCATACAGCATACGACCGGCGTCCTTGGCGATTTTCCCTGTCCAATCGAAGCGCTGCGCTTCGCCTTTCAGTACGGTATGGCACGAATCGATCACTGTCCACTTCCATCGCCGGAGTGGACAGTGCAGGAGTGGCACAATCGGCAGCTTGCCGCGTGAACGCATCGAAGAAGCGTGTCAGCGTACCGGCTTGGTTTATTCGATCGCCGAATGTAGTCTCGAATGATTTCGCGAATTTACGGTGCCATCTGGATAACTCAATATCGGATAGTGAGCGGTTCCGGATAGAACTGCGTGATGGGATAACTGCTTTCGGGCGTGAACGCCGAAGGTATCGTCCCGGAGTAGGACGTGCACTCGCTCAAATTCGGGTTTTGCCGAACTGAAGCGGCTACCGCGGGTGTGGAATAGGCATCGGCGGCGACGTACACGATAACATCGGTGCCCTGTCTGACGGCCATCGACGGGCGCGGTCCATCATAATAAACAATGATAGGGGAACCGCTGCAATTCGCACCGGTGTAGGGGACGAATCCCGTATCCGACCATTGGAATTGCGAGGCGGAGTACTGCTGATAATCAGCGGTGTTCTGGCGGCGTACGGGTACGAAAGTCAAGGCGCCGTTAATCGAGAGATACACTCCCGGTTCACTTCGGAACGACTCGATCGGCCCCACGACTTTGCCCTGCGCGTCGAATAATTTGGGGACGCGTCGATCGTCGGGCCGATGCCCGCTGCGCGCCGCATCGTCGCCAAACGACAGGGTCGAACAGAAGAAAAGCAAGGCTACGAACAATCTCGAGTTCATTAGAACCTCCTTGCGCGCTGACTTTGCTTCTGCCCAAGCTATCGTGACCGCCGCCTCCAGCGAACGCAAGCATATTCATCCACGCGGGTCTCTGCGCCGGGCGTCGTCGGCAGCCAGGGCAACTGTTAAAGCATCGTAGGTTGCCAGCGCGGCGGATTCAAGACTGCATCGCCGATGCGATTTCGCGGCTCGCTATGAGGGCATGAAATGAATTAGGCATCCTTCGATAAATGACATAGGGGAATTTGGCATTGCCAGCGACAAGTCCGCCGCCCAGGTGGACGATGAGCGCGTGAAGGTGCGGCCCTTGGAACGCAGCATCGGATAGCGCAGAGCAGGCAACGCAGCTTCACGCGATACGTGTGTCGCAGACGCTTGTCGTGAACGAAAACTCGTTTTCGGGCCATGCGATTCGACTTTTTCCTGCGGCGGGCATCGTCAATGCTTCAAGGCCAGCGCATGAATCACCGGAGACATTCATGAACGGCAAATCGCTTTTGGGCCGGGTTTTCGCATGGCCCGCACGCACCTTCAAACGTTTCGGCGCCGATCGCGGCGCGCCGATGGCCGCGAGTATCGCGTTCTATTCCGCTTTTTCGCTCGCGCCGACGCTCGTCATGGTGATCGCCGTCGCCGGCCTCGTGTTCGGTGCGGAGGCCGCCCGCGGGCAGCTTTTTCACCAGATCAGCGGCATGCTCGGGAAGGACGCGGCAGAAAGCGTGCAGACGATCGTCTCGCATGCGCATCGGAGCGGGGACAGTGGCATCGCGGCCGCGATGTCGTTCGTGCTGCTCGCGGTGGGCGCGTCCGCGACGTTCTCGTCGCTGAACACGGCGCTCTCCATCATCTGGCCGACGCCTAACGAACGCAAGTCGGGCGTCGCGACGCTCGTCAAGGTCAGGCTGATTTCGTTCGGCCTTGTCATGGGCGTCGCGTTCCTGCTGATCGTGTCGCTCGTGATGGACACCGCCGTGCAGGCCGCGGGCAAGTGGGTGTTCGGTGATTCGCCGCTTGTCGTCATCGGCGATATCGTGCAGTTCGTGCTCGGCCTCGCGATTCTTTCGTGCGCATTCGCCGCTTTATTGAAGTATTTGCCTGATGGGCACGTACCTTGGCGCGATGCCCTCGTTGGCGGTGTCATTTCCGCGGTGCTGTTTTCCGTCGGCAAGAAGCTCTTCGCGCTATATCTCACACACGCCGGCACGGCGAGCGCGTTCGGCGCGGCCGGCTCGCTCGCCGTGCTGTTGATGTGGCTGTATTTCGCCGCCGCCGTCATGCTGCTCGGCGCCGAAGCTGCTGCAACGAGAGTGGAAGCGCGTGAAGGCGAGGCAGGGGAAAGCGAAGGAAAGGCATCGAACGGGGAGCGCACGCCTCGCGCTGCGCCGATGAACCTGCCCGCGAACACCCGTGCGCAAGCGGCGCCCGTTGCCGCACATGCGATCGTATCCGCGTCCGCGGTGCACTCCGAGCATCGCGTCGCGCGGACCGGCTTGCCGGTGATCGCAAAGGTGCTCGATGCAGTGAAGGCGAACCCGAGTCGATTCGCAATCGCAGCGGCGGGCGCGAGCCTTTTCGTGTTCACGAAGGGCGCACATCGTCATCACACGGGGAGACGGTCCTGATCCGGCCTTCCGCGCGGCAATGCATGCAGATAGAGAAGCGATAGCGTCTCTATTATCAATTGCAAGGCTGCTCGCGGCATTCGATCCGAGGCGGAGGATGCTTACTCATGGAGCCCAGCGAGAGTCTCGATGTGGCTCTCTATTCGTGCTTTTGCTTCGGCTGCTGCCAGCTCGGGCGTTCTCGCGCACAATGGAAACACGAGACCGTTGCCCTTGAATTCCCGGGCAAAATGCACCCACGACTGGTACCTGAAGATTCCCGATTCATATTGGACGACAGTGACCGTTACGTCGTACGTGCGCTGTAGACCTTGCTGGCGCGTGTATTTCAGATTGAATGTCTTCGGACGAAGCACAGGGCCTCCCTTGGCAATTCGGTCCGCTCTTGAAGTTCCGATGCAGCCTTCGACAATTGCCTGCCGCGCGGGAAGCCATTACTCCGGCTATCGTTCTCTCGGATTCTCTTTGTCGACCGGCGACTTTTCATCCGGCAACGCATCTGGCTTTGGGCGGCGCCTACGGGCTGCGCGCTCAACAGAAGACGCCGCTGATTGACCCCTATCGACCGTTGGCAAGCATTCTAGAAGCCGGTGCGTTCTCTCTTGGATGTCGGCCTCCGAATTTGGACTGCAAAGCGCGAGCACCCTGGATCGCCAATATTCGGAACTATAAATAATAGAACCGGCGCCAAATGAACCGCAGCTTCTCAACCATTCGAGATGAGCCACAATGCTTTCGAGGTGCGAAAGCTCTCTCCGCTGTAACTCGTGCACATTCATAGGTTAAATCGCTATTAATGTACGTCGTTTCGTGGTTTCGTCTGGCAGTACAAATAGCTGCAAGTGCCGTCCAACCTTTGTAGCATTAAAACATGCTAACCGTTCGCATATTAATCAGGGTTTACTACACAGCGATTCGTTAAGCTCGATCGTTCGGGTTATTTAGGCAGAGAGGAGTCTGGGAAAACATTGTTTTGGGTGACGGATGTCGAAGGTCGCCTACCGCGTACTGGAATTTGGATTCGCTGATATACGCCTTCAGTGCGTCATGCTTCGCTTTGTAATCGGAATAGCCTTTTCATAACTTTTCCGGGCATATCGCCCGGCAGTCGATCAGTCTGTGCCAAGGCGTAGAAGAGCAAAGCAAGCCGTCGGTGAACTCAACGAGATCGACGATCACGGAGGAAAACATGCGCAAGCTGTTCTTTACAACAGGATCGTGCTTGTTGAAAAAGGACTCGACTTCGAGCGTGCGGAAACCTATACCACGCCCAGCGCTGAAGACCGTGCGAAGGTGACGCCCACTCTGCAAGTTCCTACCCTGGTCGATGGCGAGCTGACCTTATGGGATTCCGCCGTGATCATCGACTATCTCATGTCCAGCTATGCAGGCCGTCCTGCGCCACAAGGCATGGCGCCGTTAGCGGCTGATTACGTGCGCGCGACAGTGGGCTGGCACGATAAGCTCGTCCTGGCCACGTTGCAAACCTTCGGCGTGTCGACGACGACGGTGTCGCAACTGCAATGGTCCGGCGTCCGGCATGAAGAGAATGGACATGCCGGGCGATGTGCAATTCGCAATCAGCATCTTCTCGACTGGTTCGAGGCTCAGCTACTCGGCGCCGACGACGGTTTCGTCCCCGGCGTGGTTTCCGCCCAGGACATCCTGCTCGCATGTTTTTGTCACTTCATCGAACGCCGGCCACTGCGACTATCATGGCGGGCTCCAGGCCGACCCAAGCTCGAGTCTTTGGTGGCGCGAATGCAAAGACGACCGTCTTTCCAGCAGGAGGGCGCGCTTTGGTGGGAGCCAGGCGTGACGTATGGAACCGCCGCTGAAGTCGAGTGGGCGAGCCGTAAAACTATTTACGACGGGCCCGGTTTCAGCGACTGGGCGGCGCAGTGCGCAGGTTAGGTGACGCCCTGGCGGCGATCGAATTCCCAGCCCTTCCACGGAACCCGTCAGGCAGGAGCCGGCCATGAAGCGAGATTCGCATGTAACGTCGGTCAGACGTTCAGGTATCCGTTCCAAACCGTAACCGCCCACGCTATTGCGCCTCGTTCCTTCGGTTGCAGGCGATGGAATGAATGGGTACAGGCCGCCGGTTGCCGTGCCAGACGCGTCCGACGATCGCAGGGCTGAACAGCGACGACGGCGGCATCATCAAGTTGACAACCTTCAGGAACGCAGTCGCCAACGTGCTGTCCCGTGTCGCAGCAAGATGAAGCTTGCCGATGTACCAGTTGATGAAACGCATCGTCGGCGGCCGCGCGCCCTTCACGTCTGGATGGCGCAGGTCGTTGCCAACCGCGATGTCCCACGGAATATCGACGATCTTTGCGGCCGCCCCGAAGAATCGACGCGCAAGGTCGATCGAGCCCGCACGCAAGCACTGATGCAGCGTCAGCGCCTCCTCTGCTGCGACCGTCATGCCCTGCCCGTAGACGGGGTTGAAGCTGCAGATAGCGTCGCCGAAAACCAGGTAATTTTCGGGGAAGCGCGCGAGCCTTTCATACCGCCGGCGCAGGCTTGAGACGTGGCGGTAGCGCCTGTAATCGGTCAGCGGCTCTGCTCTTGCGACGACGTCATGAATCTCCATCGTCGGCAGCGTCGCCAGATACGTGAGAAAGCCCGCGTCGTTGTCCGGGGCGTCGTCGCCAAGATAACCCCCGGCGCTGACAATCCAGGTTTCGCTTTCCTGTGCGAGCATGACGCCGTTGCGCCAGTTCGGCGCGCTGCCAGCGACGACGATACCGTGCTTGCCGTCGAGATCGGTCGGCCGGCGCCGATAGGTACGGGTCGTGTAGCAGATGCCGATCTCGACCTTCTCCTCGGCGGGCGGGGGGTAGCCGAGGTCATCGAGCCACGCGGCACTGGATGAGCCGCGACCGGTCGCATCGACGACGAGGTCCGCGTCGATGATCTCTTCCGGCTTGCCCTTGGCGAATGTGCGCACGCCCGTCACGCTCTTGCGATCGGGACCGGTGGCAATCGCCCGCGCAGCGCAATTTTCGATGGCATGCACGTTGGGTAATCCCAGAAGCCGTCGACGCAAATGGCCTTCGAGCACCGGACGGCTCGCAAGCAGACCGCTCAGGTCGCTTGTGCCGTTGGCAAGCCTGACGTTGCGGCCGATCCAGATCACATCGTTGGCTACATCGCCGATCAGACCGCCGCTTTGCGCGACGACGTCATTGTTATATCCCGGGAAGAATTCCTCGAATATCGCACTGCCGCGGGCCAGGAGCCCGTGAGTATGACGACCCTGCGGCACGCCCTTGCGCGGGCTGTCGTCGGTGGGAAACGCATCGCGTTCGAGCACGGTGACGTTGGTATAGAAATCCGACAGGACGCGGGCGGCCAGGAGCCCACCTATGCCGGCGCCGATCACAATGGCATGCTCGCCGAGTTTCTTCATGGCAATCCCCCAGTTCAGTCTGTCGCGATGAGCACAGCGGCCATCGTCTGCAGGCAAATGCTAGGATTGCGTCGTCCCCTGAGCGTCCCCGGGACGCCGTCGTCGAGGGCTGTCTTGCCATGGCTTTTTTCAGCGTGCGAACGCTTGGATTTCCGGAGATCCGTCGGGACGGCCGGCTGTGCCAGCTGGCCTTGCGCAAGGGACTGGCTCTGCTCGTCTACCTGGCCGAAGCGAGGACGTCGGTCGGGCGCGACACCTTCGCCACGATGTTGTGGCCGGAAGACTGCGAAGAGGTTGTGCGGGCGCGGCTGCGGCGTCTGCTGCATCGCCTCCAGCTCTCGCTTGGCGACAGTGTTCTGACCATCGACCGCTCGACAGTTCGATGGTCGGAATCGATCGAACTGCAGGTGGATGCCCGGCTATTCGAAGAAGCCTGCGACCGCGGGGAGTTCGAGCGGGCGTGCCGCGCGTATTCGGGCGACTTTCTCGAGGGTTTTTCACCCGGCGACTGCCCGGAGTTCGACGAGTGGGCCTTCTTTCGCCGGGAAGCATTGCGAGGCCGGGCGATCCAGGCGCTAGAGAGAGTGGTGCACGACAGGAATGCGGCCGGTGAGTACGCTGCGGCGGCCGCGCACGCCGGCCGTCTTGTCGAGTTCGATCCGCTTAGCGAAGTGTACGGCCGTCACCTCATCCGCAATCTCCTGCTTGCCGGAGACCGGGCCACGGCCCAGCGCCACCTCGAGGCCCTGACACGCCGCCTTCGCGACGAGCTTCATGTGGCGCCCGAATCCGAGACGCGCGCGCTGCTGAGCGACAGCGCAGCCTTGTCCATCGACGATCCGCCGTCGACGCGCTACGTCGGCGGCGGCGGCGTCCATCTTGCATTCCAGGCCTGCGGCGTCGGCCGGATCGATGTTCTGCTTCTGCCCGGTTTCGTCTCCCACGTCGAGCGGGTGTGGGAGGAGCCACGTTGCCGGGCGTTTTTGTCCTCCCTCGCCAGAATGGGCCGTCTCATCTTGCTCGATCGCCGCGGTGTCGGGCTCTCCGACAGAGTCGGGTTCAATCCCGGCGTCGACGCAACCGCGCAGGACATCGGGACGGTACTCGACGCCGCCGGCAGCCGTCGGGTCGTTCTGTTCGGCGCGTCGGAGGGCGGACCGGCATGCATCAAGTTTGCCGTCGATCACCCCGACCGTGTCGCCGGCCTCATTCTGTTCGGCTCACTGGCGAAGGGGACCGCAACGCATGATTATCGCCACGCGCTGCTGGCAGGTCAGTACGACGAATGGCTGCGGCAACTCATTGCAGTTTGGGGTGGGCCTGCGGGCATTGAGACTTTCGCGCCGAGCCTGTCCGGCGATCCTCGGGCGAGAGCCTGGTGGGCAGGCATGCTTCGGGCTGCGTCGAGCCCGGGAGCCATCAAGGGCGTGCTCGAGGCGTTGCGCGATATGGATGTGCGGCATCTTCTGGGCCAGATTTCCGTCCCGACGCTGGTGCTGCACCGTCACGACGACCGCGCCGTTCGCATCGGCGCTGGCCGCCATCTCGCCAGCCATATCGCGCATGCGCGGTTCGTCGAACTCGACGGGGCAGATCACTGGCCTTTCGCCGGAGATCAACAACCCGTCCTGGACAACGTCAGGCAGTTTGTCGAAAGTGTTGCGGCGTAAGTGCGAAGCACGGAAGACTGGTGGGCAGTGGCCACCGGCTTGCTTGCGAACATCGTCGCGTATGCGCTGCTCGCCCCGGGCAGCATTACCCAATGGCTGAACGTCGCGCAGGCGAGCTGGTCGAGCATCGGGCAACTCGCGGGCGCTCTCGGCAAGCATGCGCGCTGCCAAGCGCGCGCAGAGAACGGTCGTCAGCAAACCTGAAATCGCCGAGAATCGGGGATGCGCGCCGCCGAACTTGCTGACAGACTGTGTAACAAACACCTTTATTACGCGAGGCCGAAACTACCATGCGCTACTACTCTTTCGATCAAGGCAAGGACGCACTTCTTCTCCTCGCTCGCGTGCTCCTGATGGCGCTTTTTGTGCTCTTTGGCTGGCAGAAGCTGACGGGCTTCTCAGGCACTGTTGGCTATATGACTTCGGTCGGCGCACCCGCGCCGATGCTTTCTGCGGTTGTCGCGGTCGTCATGGAATTCGTGGTAGGCATCGCGATCGTCGTCGGCTTTTACACCCGCCCACTTGCCTTGCTGCTGGCCCTGTATACGCTCGGCACCGCGTTCATAGGCCACCACTACTGGACCATGACGGGCACGGCGCAGTACGCAAACATGATCAATTTCTACAAGAACGTCAGCATCATGGGTGGCCTGTTGCTGCTCGCAGCAACAGGCCCTGGCCGATACTCACTGGATCGGAAGTGAGGTCGTGCGAACCACGGCGGACGACACCGGGCAAAGCAGTCGGCCACCTCGAGTCGCGTCCCGCCGCATTGACGGCTTTCGGGAAAAGACGGCTCGCGGCAAATCGCGTTGAACGCGTCAGCCCCAATAAGACATGCGCCTCAATTTTCTGATTTTTCTGCCGTAAACGAGTCATGTCAGATCGTCTTCGGCTGGGCGAAGGCTCAACGAGCGCATGCGTGTCGACCTCATCACCTTTTACCTGTTAGCAATCGGAACGCTCCTCGCCAGCGGCGCCTTGACGCTCTGGGAGCGCCGGTCGTATCCGCGGCGCAGGCGCGAACTTGGCGTGCTGGCGGCGGGTTACGCTACGCTCGCATTAGGCTGCGCCGCCGCCGCGTTCCGGCATAACCTTCCCGGCCTTCCCGGCGTCGCGGGCTCCGCGCTGGCGAATCTCATCATCGTCGGCGGGTATCTGCTGAACTTGCAAGGTGTCGCGCTCCTGAAGGAACGCCGCTACGGCCGGATCGCCCTCGGCATTATGTCGATGCTCGCGTTCGCCTGGGCCATCGCGGGCGAGCGCGGCGAAGCGGTTATGTGGGCATACATCAGCGCCATTCCCATCTCCGTGGTGTGCGGCCTGACCGCGCGCGAACTCCTCGGCATGCGCGATTCAAAATGGAAGCAGTCGCGCAACATCGCCGTGGCCGTCACGGGCGGTCACGCGCTCTTCTACGCGTTCAGGGTCACCATTCTGCCGTGGCTGGCGGCATCGTTCGGACCGCACTTGCTGGCGCTCTTCGGCCAGGCGACGATGTACGAAGGGGTGCTCTATTCCGTCGTCCTGCCGATGACGCTCCTGCGCCTCGCGCGCGACGAAGCCCACGCCGATCTGCGACGCGAATCGCAGACCGATTACCTCACTGGTTTGGGCAACCGCCGATGGTTCTTCGAAGAAGGCGCAAGCGCCATCCGCGAAAGCAACGCCTTTCCGCCAGTGTCCTGTCTCGCGCTCGACCTCGACCACTTCAAGGCGGTCAATGACCGCTTCGGCCACGAAGCCGGCGATGAAGTGCTGAAGTCGTTCGCCAAAATTCTCCGCAGCGTGCTCGGCCGCGATGTGATTCTGGCGCGCATCGGTGGCGAAGAGTTTGCCGCGCTGCTGCCGGGGCACGAAAGCGCCCGCGCGAAAGACCTGGCCGAAGCCGTCGTTCGCCGATTCTCGCAGACGGTCACGCGCACGACGGGCGGCGTGGAGATCGCGGCCACGGTGAGCATCGGCATGGCGCGCTTTGGCACCGAGGAAGACACGCTCGCAAAAGTTCTCGCCGCCGCGGATCGCGCGCTCTACAGCGCAAAATCGCGCGGTGGCAACCGGCTCGAGATCGCGCGAGCCGCAACGACCCGCGCCAATCTCGACGATGCTCCGGACCGCCGCCTGACGGCCCTCTGAGCTTACTTCCTGCCGTCCGACGACCGACTCAGCCGATGAATTGGCAGCTTCATCGCTTCAATTCGAAGATGCTGTCGATCTCAACCGGGATGCCCATCGGCAACGTATGCACCCCGAGCGCGCTTCGAGCCGGAAGCTTGTCTTGCCCGAACAATGTCAGCAAGAGGTCACTGGCGCCGTTGGCCACCTGCGGATGTTGGGTGAACGACTGATCGGCACGCACGTAGACCGTCAGCCGGCTGCATCTCTCGACGTTGTCGAGCCCGCACGCCTGATCGACGCAGGCGAGGATCATGAGCATCGTCAGACGCGCTGCGTGCTGGGCTCTTTCCAGAGACACATCGGCGCCGACTATTCCGACGATCGGCTTGCCACCCTCGAAGGGCCCGAGACCGGAGACATAGAGTTGACTTCCGGAGACGGAGACCGTTCGATAGGAGCCGAGCGGGTCGATTGGAGGCGGCAATTCGAGGCCCGCTTGTGCAAGGCGTTCGGATACGTTCATGTTCGGGTCAGCGTGATGTGATGAAAACAATAGAGTAACTTGGTCAATTCTGTTCGATGCAGTGGGCTCGAAAGTCCGATTCGAAGCACGTCAACCGGCGGTTCAGGGTTGCGAACCGCCGAATAGCTTTCGAACTCGATGAATGACGCGACTAGCGCCGTCCGGAACGGCCCCAGACGTAACGCACCCACCGTCGCCATCGGTTCGTTTGCGAGGTTGACTTGTGCGCAGCCTGTGCCTCCTGGTCTCGCTGTACTGACTGCTGCACCTTTTCGTAGACCTGGCGCATCGTCATGCCACCAGGACCCGTCAGTTTGTCGGGATCGGGGCAAGAATCGTGATCGGAGTCGTCTGTCATTGGAACGCCTGGTGAAGATAACGGAAAGTGCGCGCCTTGCAGGAAGCGCCGGGCATCACGCAGATCAAGTGCCGTCAGTTACCGCCGGCATTCGATGAGCCGGACCGGTAGCGCAGCAGATGATCGGTGCCGGATTCGGACAACCAGACTTCTCCTGGGCGACCCATCATCTGACGCACGTTCGCGTGCGCCCGCGGCAGCGCGAACGTCTCGAAACGCTCCGTGCGCGGGTCGAAGCGGACTAACGCGTTGGCGCTCCACTCGCTAAGCCAGACGATGTCACGGTCATCGACGAATATCGCGTAAGCATGCGGACTTGCGCCCGGCAGACCCCACTCGCGCCATTGATTCGTTGCTGGGTCGAACATACCGACCTTTCCTGCATTCCACTCGCTGATCCAGACGCGTCCCCGCGAATCGGACCACGCTCTGCGCGCGCCCTGGTCCGGTGTCGGCGGTTCGATGACCTTCGCCGCGCCGCTCACCGGATCGATGCGGCCAAGGTAGCTGCCGGCAAGGGATGCGAAATATAAGCTCCCGTCGGGCGTGACGCAGATTCCGTAGGCCCCAGGTCCGCGCGGAGCGTCGAACACACGCATCCTCTTGCTTGCCGGATCAAGCTCACCGTAGATACCACGTTGCCCGGTAAACCAGAGATGGCCTCGCTTGTCGAAAACCGCCGTGTTGAGGTTCGCGTTCTGTCGGTCCTTGGGCAATGGAAAGTGCGTGACGGCGAGTGTCCCGGCGTCGACGCGCACGATTGCATTGAGGCCGCCGTCCGTGATCCATGCCGCCCGATCCGGACCGATGATCACGCCGTGCGGTGCCGACCCGTTGCCGAGCAGGACCCGATCGGTCTTGCCGTTACGCGGGTCCAGCCGTCCGACTGCGCCTTGCGCCTGCGCGGTGTACCAGACGGTGCCGTCGGGAGACGGAGCGACGTCGTGCGGTGCGCTGCCGGCGGGAACGGCGAACGAATCGAACGATGGGGACTGGGCGTGTGCCGAACCCAATGCGAATATCGCGACAACGAGAGCCGGCGTGAAATACCGGATGACCCGGGATGTGATGCTTCCGTCCATAGTTGCCGTTGCCTCCACGTTGGGAGTTGACTCGAGGTCACGCCTGCGGCCTATTGTGTCACTTACTCGAGTATGTAGTTCAGCGCCGCGCCTAGCGGTTCCTTTGACACTGCGGCGAAACGATGGACTACACGGACTTTCAGGTGGGGATCTCCCAGGCGAACGCCCGCCGCCGGAATCGCTTCCTTGACGGCAGCATGATCTTCCGCAATGCGTTCGGGCTTGCTTGCGCCCGGAATCACTGCCGCGACGACCGGATTCGCAAGCACGAATTGCAGCGCCGCGGCCTTGACACTCACGTTGTGGCGATCGGCGATTGCCTTGATACGCGCGACCTTCTCGAGGATCTCGGGCGATGCCTTCTGGTATTCGAAGTGTAGAAGCGGATTGAGGGATAAACGCTATTCGTTCGCCGCACTCGCGGGGCGATAATCGACAACCTCGACCGTTCCATGACCGACGATGCGCGACCGAATCGACGACGAAATAACCTTCCGCAAGCTCGAAGTCCTGCTCGCATTCATGGAGACGGGCAATCTGGCGAAGGCGGCCGAAGCGCTGAACGTGAGCACCGTCAGCGTGCACCGCGCGCTGCACTCGCTCGAGCAAGGCGTGCGATGCGCGCTGTTCCGCCACGAGGGCCGCAATCTCAAGTCGACCGAAGCGGCGCAGATGCTCGCCGACGTGGCGCAGGAGGTGCTGACGCTGATGTCCGAAGGCATTCGTGCGACACGCGAGGCCGCGGGTTATTCGTCAGACCGGCTCAAGATCGGCTCGCTGTATTCGCTGACCATCAAAACCGTGCCCGGCATCGTCGTCGATATCAAGGTGCGCCGGCCGACACTCCACGTCGAACTGGTGCTCGGTCCGAATGTGGAACTGCTCGACAAACTGAAGCGGGGCGAAATCGATGCGGCGCTGATGGCGGTGCCGGATGCCGAACCCGAGGTCGAATCCATCCCCCTTTTCGAAGACGACATCTTTTTCGCCGCACCGGCGGGTTCCGCCTACGCAAACCAGGAGGCGGTCGACCTGCGGGACTGCCGCGACGAGGCATTCGTTTCGCTCGGCGAGGGCTTTGCGACCTATCACGGCTTCGTGGAGGCATTTCGCGTCGCTGACTTCACGCCGAACGTGACGATGCGAACCGGCGATATCTTCTCGCTGATGAACCTGGTGAGCGGCGGTGTCGGCTACACGCTTCTGCCCGGGCGCGTGCGCGGGGTCTTCGGCGACAAGGTGCAATTCATTCCGCTCAAGCCGCAATACCTGATGCGCCAGACTATCGGCGTGAGCTTCCTGCGCGCGCGTGAGCGCGACCCGAACCTGCTCGCGCTGATGGCCGTCTGCCGCTTGCGCACAAGAAGCGCTGGCTGACGCTTCACCGTTCGTCGCGTCTGCGTTCGCGTTCGACGAGCGCGCCGAGGTCCGGCAGCGAGGTCTCGCTGCAACTCACCGCGACGCCCTCCGTGAAAATCGGGCTGGCCATGCGCGTCAGGACATTTGCGGGCGGCATCTCGATCGCGAGGCGCGCGCCGCGCTCCCACGCAAGTCTCATCGTGTCGTGCCAGCGCACCGGCCGCGCCATATTGCCGGCAAGATCGGCGGCGATGCGCGCACCGTCGAACAGCGGCCGGGCGGCGCTGCTGCTCAGATACGCGATACCCGGCGCACGTACGTGGACGTCTGCGAATGCATCGGCGAGGGAGGCCGCGGGTGCGTCGAGCAGGGCGCAATGCGATGGCACCGCGACATCGAGACGCTCGCAACGTTGCGCGCCGTGTTCGATTGCGAGCGTGGACAAACGTTGCATCCCGGCATCGCTGCCCGAGACCACCATCTGCGTTTCCGTGTTGATGTTCGCAAGAAAGACGGGCTCGGTGTCGCTATTCACTTGCGCGATCAGCCGTTCGAGCGCCCGTTGCGTCATGCCGATGATCGCAGTCATGCCGTAGCCGCCCGGATAGGCGCGCTCCATCAACTGGCCGCGCAAGGCGACAAGCCTGGTGGCATCGGCGTAGGCGAGGGCGCCGGCGATCACGGCGGCGGGATACGCGCCGACCGAAAGTCCCGACACCATGTCGGGCTCGTGGCCGCGGGCCCGAATGACGCGCGCCTGAGCGACGCCCGCGATCAGCAGACAAAGCTGCACGGCGACGGTGGAGCGAAGCGCTGCCGCGTCGTCGATGCACTTCACGTCGTAGCCGAGCACGTCGCTGGCTTCTTCGAGCGTGCGGGCGACTTCGGTGTGCGCCGGCAACGCATGCAGCATGCCGGCGCGCTGCGAGCCCTGACCGGGAAACGTGAATAGCACGCTCATGATGCGTCGGGCGCCCAGGGATCGGCTACGAGCACGGGACCGCGCCCTGTCTTCAGCAGCACGCGGTCGGCCCGGCCGGCCCACTCCGCCAGAGCGAAACCGCCGTGGCCGTTATCCACTTGCATGTCGATGCGCGCGGGCGCGGCTCGCAGCAGCGACAGCAGCGCCCGCGCTTCCTCTCGCGGCAACGGCCGCTCCGCACGCACCAGAAGGTCGAGGTCGCTGTCCTCCCGGAGCGTGCTCACGCCGCTTGCCAGCGCAAAGCCGACGCTGCCGGCAACGCCCCAGGTCAACGCGAGCCGGTCGAGTTCGGGCGCGATGCGATCGAGTGCGCGAATGCAGGGCAGGTTCGCGAGCGCGACGTGTGCCCGCCAGCCGCGCCCCCGGGCGAGCGCCTCGGGTGTCACGCGCCGCACGATGCGCTCGCGGGCCACGAACGCCGCGAAGCGCTCGCCGCGCGTGCGCCCTCGAATCCCCACCGGCACGAGGCCATGTTCCGCGACCGCCTCGCGCCGCACGACGACCGGCGCGACCGACAGCCACTCGGGCGAAGCCCATGCAGGCACGTCCGAAATCGGCCGGATGTCTTGCGGCGTTGCAATCCACAGGAGGTCGTGCGGGCGGATGATTTCTTCGGTGATGGACACGATGGTTCTCTCGGACGCATCACGCGCCCATCAGCGCCTTGGTCGCAAAGAAAAGCAGCGAGGGCCCGAGCAGGCAGCCGACGCCCGTATGGAAGGTCGCGATCAGCGCGCCGTAGGGAACGAGCCGCCGGTCGGTTGCGGCCAGCCCCGCGCTGACGCCGCTCACCGTGCCGGCCAGCCCGCCGAAGATCATCGCGGACCGTGGCGTCTTCAACCCCATGAAGCCTGCCGCGATCGGCGTGCCGATCATCACGATGATCGCCTTGATGAGACCCGTCGCGATGCTGAGCGCGATCACATCCGAGCTCGCGCCGATCGCCGCGCCCGTCACGGGACCCACGATATACGTGACCGCGCCCGCACCGATGGTCGTCATGCTGACCGCGTCCGTGTAGCCGAACGCATGCGCGATGCTCGCGCCGACGATGAACGGCAGCACTGTCCCGAGCAGCAGCGAGACCACGCCGATCAGTCCCGCCTTGCGGGCTTCGGTCGCCTGCACTTCGAACGCGGTCGCGACGATGGCGAAGTCGCGCAGCATCGCACCGCCCATCAGACCGACGCCGGTAAACAGCGGCAGGTCCGCGAGACCTTTTTGTCCTCCGGTGAACGCGCCGCCGAGGTAGGCAAGCACGAGGCCGATGACGATCGCGATCGCCGAGCCGTGCACGCGCCCGAAGGTCAGCTTGCGCGAAATCACCGACGACACCCACATGATGAGGCCCACGAGGAAGAACGCGGTGACGAGGCCGTTCTGGATCAGAATCTTGTCGAGCATATGCAGCATGGCGGTCTCCTGCTTCAGATTTCTTCGAGGTGCGGGGCGTTCACGAACGACGTGCTGTCGTGACCGGTGCGGGAAAGGACGGCGATGCAGCCCGCGCAGACAGCGGCAGCGCCCAACGCCGACAGCAGCGCGACGGGACCGCCCTTGAGCGCGGCGACAACGTTCTGGTTGGCCGCCATCGCGACGACGACGGGGATGTACATCGCGCCCCAGAAGCCCACGCCCGCTTCGGTCTCCTTCGGCAGCCAGCCCTTCTTGTGCAGATAGAGGCGCAGGAAAATCAGCAGCAACATTGCGATGCCGACGCCGCCGACGTTGGTCTTCACGCCGATGGCAACGCCGAGCAGATCGCCGAGAAATAGTCCTGCGAGGTGGCAGAACGCCAGAAGGGCGGTTCCGTAGATGATCATTTCGTGTCTCCGTTAATAAATTTATTGGCTTCTAGCGAGCCGCTGCGAAGGGCCGGTTCTAGCGCCACTGCTCCCGCAACTTGCGCCGCACGGTCGCGGAGGCCGCGCGGTGTTCGCTGCCGAGCCGGCTTTCCAGCCCGCGCGAAGGGTCGCGGCGAATGTCGTCGAAGGCGGCTTGCAGGGACGTCTCGACGGCCGTCTGATCGGCGCGGGTCGGCGCATCGGCATCGCTCACGCTGAGGAGCTTCCACAGCAGCCCGAGCGACGCATAGTTGTCGATGTCGTAGGCCATCGGCGGCACGCGCGCCGTGAAGGCTTCGAGATCCGCGACCGAGCGCAGCGTGACCCGCGCGGCCGATTCCTTGCCCATCGCATGAACCATGACCTGCGAATCGGCGAGCGCGATCAGCCGGTTCGCCTGATAGCCGTGCGCGAGAAACGCCCCGGACATCGCGCGCCCGACGATCAGCCCGATCACCGGATGACCCGCGAGCCGTGCGCTGGCGTAAGCATCCGCGGCACCGGCGAGCGCCTGGTGGATGCCATACGCTTCTTCGCGCCGTCCGTACGCCTGACTCGCGACATCGATGACCGCGACGATTACGCGCTTCTCGTCGCGCTCCTTGTCGGCCGCAATGACTTCGCGCACCGCCCGCGCAAGTTCCCACGCCTCGACAAGCCCGACCTCGCCGCCGCGCGCGCGCGGGAACGGGTTGTCCGGATCGGGCACCACGGCGATAAAGCGTGCGCGATGCTCGCCCAGCCGCGCATCGGCGACACGCACGGACGGCGGATAGCCGGGCTGCAACGGCGCGCTGTACGTGAGCGCGTCGAGCCAGACCGCGCCGCGCTTCGAAAGCTCTTGTGTGCTCATGACTGAAACCCCTTGCCGTAGATGGCGGCTACCTGTTCGGGCGTGGCCTGCACGCCCGGATCGACCTCGGAAAGCCGCGCCAGGAAACCCGCGACGCGTTCGCTGCGGCATGCCTCGGGCCGGCCCGCGCGAAACAGGTCGATGACGGCCGCGCGCATCGCATCGGCGTCGTCGGCGACGTAGTCATCGACGAGTCCCGTGCGATGCCGTTGCTCGCAACCGGTGAAGCTCCAGATCATCGGACGGTCGCGCGAATCGAATTCGGCGATGCCCGCTTCCTGCTCGATAACAGCAGGCCCGTTGAGGCCGAGGCGCGCTTCGCGCGTGCCGATGAGATAGCTGCACAGGCCTGCCGCGATAGACATGCCGCCGTAGCAGCCGATCGGTCCGGCCGTGATGCCGATCACCGGCTGGTAGCGCCGCAAGTCGACGATGCCCGCGTGAATCTCCGCGATCGCCGCGAGCCCGAGATTGGCTTCCTGCAGGCGCACACCGCCCGTTTCGAAGAGGATGACCGCGCGCGTCGGAATGCCGTTGCGGTTGTCCTCGGCCGCGAGTTCGAGGCTGCCCGCGATCTTCGCCGCCGACACCTCGCCCATGCTGCCGCCCTGGAATCCGCCGTCGATGCCGAGCACGACGGCGGGCTCTCCGTCGATAGTGCCCCGGGCGACCACCATGCCGTCGTCGGCCTGCGTGACGATGCCCTGGCGCATGAGCCACGGCGACGTGACGCGCTGGAACGGGTCGAGCAGTTCGCTGAACGTGCCTTTGTCGAGGAGTCTTTTTGCGCGGCTGCGCGCATCGAGCTCGATGAAGCTCTGGCGTTCGAGCAGTTGCCGTGTATCCATGATGTTCACGCTCCGCCGGTTGATTTCAGTTGTTCGAAGACTTGCCCGATGCGCATCTGCACGACGCCCGGCGTCGCGCCCGAGTCGTTGATCTCGAGTTTCGCGGCGGGCAGCGATCCGTCGCCGAAGATGCGTTCGAGCACGGCTTGCCAGAGGCGGCCTTTTCCGTCGACGGAGGTCGTGATGTTCACGACGGTGCGATTCGCCGCGTTCGCTTCGAGCAGCACTTCGAGGTCTCCCGAAGCGACGACCCCCACGAGCGCGCGGCCTTGCGCGGGCTGCCCCGCCGGGAATTCGAGGACGATGGTTTCCATGTGTGTTCCTATGCGTTCGACGGATGATTGGCTTCGCCTCGAAGCCGGTCGAGAAAGATGGCTGCGGCGAGCAGATCGGCGGCGCCGCCGGGCGATACGTGCAGTTCGACGAGACGCCGGTCGAGGGTCTTCAGTTCGCGGCGCCCCGCGAGCGCGGCGGCGCCGCCTCGTTCGAGCACGCACCGCGCGCCGTGCTGCATTTCGGCGAGCGCGTCAGGGCCGCCGCGCGCGAGCACGCAGGTGTCATCGAGCGTTGCCATCACGGCGAGCAATGCGTTGAGGCGCGCAGCCGTTTCGCTGTCGCCACGCGAGCGCGAACGCATGAGCTCCGGCAGCGCGATATCCACGACATGCGGGAAGCCGGCCTGCGCCTGTGCGCGCGCGCCGCCGACGTGGTAGTCGAGGCACGCCTGCTCGCCCTTGTTGCCGGTGATCGCCGGGGCGTGGCGGTCCTGCACGCGAGCGATGGACCCGGCACGCAACGCGACGGCTCGCGGTGCAAGTTCCAAAGGTGCGCGTGCCGCTGCGGTCACGAGCAGCCCGAGCGCCCAGATCGCGCCGCGATGCGTGTTCACCCCGCCAGTCGCGCCGAGCATGCGCGCTTCGCCGTCGCGTCCGATTGCGCCGATGCGCTCGCGCAGCGCGAGCATCGGCTCGATTTCGAAGCCGGCTCGCGCCAGCTCGACGAACGTCGGCTGCAATGCGAGCGCCGATACGCACATCAGCCTCCAGTCGAGATCGCGATGCGCGCCGCGGCTGCGGATATCGACGAGGCCGGGTTTCGGCGCGAGCGTGACTTCATCGATCAGCGCTTCCACCACATGCGCGCCGAAACGCTCGGCCAGATCCGGTGCGTGGCGCAGCGGCCGCGCCGCATTCATAGCGAGGTTCTCGCGCATTACCAGCTCCGAAAGCGTGCGGGCGGTTCGTACAGCCCGTCCGACCAGTCGACGATATCGGCCATGCTTTTCGCGGCGAGCAGCGACCGGCTCGCCTCGCTGCGATGGACGCCGAGGTCCTCGGGCAGCGCGACGAAGCCGTCGCGGCGCAGCGCCGCAAGCTTGCCTGCGTCGCTCTTGAGACCGATCGGCGTGACCCCCGCGACGGCGGCGATCATCTCCTTGCGATGTTCGAGCGAGCGCGCCTTGTAGAGATATGCGATGCCTTCCTCGGTCAGCACGTGCGTGACGTCGTCGCCATAGATCATGACGGGTGCGAGCGGCATGCCGGACTCGCGGCCGACCTCGACGGCATCGATCGATTCGACGATGGTCGGCTGGCCGCCCGCCTGGAACGTCTCGACCATTTGCACGACGAGCTTGCGGCCGCGTTCGAGGGGGCTATCCGTTTGCAGGAGATCGAGCCATGCGGGCGTCGCGTGGCGCCGGCCGTGCGGATCGTGGCCCATGTTCGGCGCGCCGCCGAAGCCGGTGAGCCGCCCATGCGTGACCGTCGACGAATTGCCAGCGCCGTCCATCTGCAGCGTCGAGCCGATGAACATGTCCACCGCGTATTGCCCGGCGAGCTGGCACATCGTGCGATTGGAGCGCATCGAGCCGTCGCGGCCGGTGAAGAAGATGTCGGGCCGTTGCGCGACATACGCTTCCATGCCGAGTTCGCCGCCGAAGCAGTGCACGCTCTCGACCCAGCCGGTTTCGATCGCCGGGATCAGCGTCGGATGAGGATTCAGCGTCCAGTGGCGACAGATCTTGCCCTTGAGGCCGAGCCTTTCGCCGTAGGTGGGCAGGATCAGTTCGATTGCCGCGGTGTTGAAGCCGATGCCATGATTGAGCGACTGCACCTGATGCCGCTCGTAGATGCCGCGAATCGCCATCATCGCCATCAGCACCTGGATCGGCGTGATGAGACGTGGATCGCGCGTAAAGAGCGGCTCGATGAAGAAAGGCTTGTCGGCCTGCACCACGAAATCGATCCACGAGCCGGGGATATCGACGCGCGGCAGGTCCTTCGGGTCGTCGACGATCTCGTTGACCTGCGCGATCACGATGCCGTCGCGAAACGCCGCGGCTTCGACGAGCGAGGGCGTGTCCTCCGTGCTCGGACCCGTATAGAGATTGCCTGCGCGATCCGCCTTGTAGCCCGCGCACAGCACGACGTTCGGCGTCAGGTCCACATAGAGCCGCGCATACAGCTCGATGTAGGTGTGAATCGCGCCGATCTCCAGGATGCCGTCCTGCAGGAACTGCGAGATGCGCAGACTTTGCGCGCCGGCATAGGCGAAGTCGAGTTTCCTTGCGATGCCGCGCTCGAAGAGATCGAGATGTTCGGCGCGGCTCACGCTCGGAATGATGAGATGCAGGTCGTGGACGATGTCCGGATCGACCTTCGCAAGCGAACGCGACAGGAAATCCGCCTGCTTCTGGTTGTTCCCCTCGACGACGACGCGGTCGCCAGGTGCGACGAGCGCTTGCAGGACATCGACGATGCGCCCGGTGGGCAGCACCATGCCATCCGCGATCGATGCAACCCGCGCAAGCCGGCGATGTTTTTCCGCGCGGCGCGTGGCCCAGCGGGATTGGCTCTGACTTTGAATGGACATGTGGACTCTCGCTCAGGACATGAGGCAAGTCTAGGGAGCGGACGAAGTGGTTTCAATCAGCTTCAGAATGCGTTCGTTATCACGAGGGTAACGATCGGTCGGGGCGCATCCCGTGTGCCGCGCCCGACGGAGCTGTGGGGTGGAAGTTCGACGCTGAGGGTTTTCCCTCGTCACAGCAGGTCGCAATCAGCGGGGGATTGGACAAGCGACCGAGATCCAGAATTTTTTCTATTGGAAGTCGACGAGTCGCTCTCCTATATCGCATTCCGTTCGTTCGTGATGGATTCGAAACGAAGTGGTAAGGAATGTCGGCGCGACAGGGACTTTTGATTAGACGGGCACGGATGGAATGAAGCCGCCGCTGCGTTTGCCGTTCGGCACGGACACGCTCAAGGCGCTCGCGGAAAAGAATGCGCACGTGACTGCCGCAACGCAAACCTGGAAGGCGCTTTCCGCATCCACCGACTTTCCGGCCTGATCCGCGAAGAAAGAACGGGCAGACAGCGCGCGTGCAAGCGGCGTCTGCCCGACTCGGGCAACATACGCTCATTGTCTTCTCACGCTTGCGCGCAACGCTGACATGAAAAAAATCGGTTTTCTATCGTTTGGCCATTGGTCTCCTTCGTCCCATTCGCTTGCGCGTTCTGCTTCCGACGTCCTGCTGCAATCCATCGACCTCGCGGTTGCCGCGGAGCAGCTCGGCGCGGATGGCGCGTTTTTCCGCGTGCATCATTTCGCGCGCCAGCTCGCGTCGCCGTTTCCGCTGCTGGCGGCTGTGGGTGCGAGAACCAGCCGCATCGAGATCGGCACGGCCGTCATTGACATGAGGTACGAGAACCCGCTGTACATGGCCGAGGATGCGGGCGCGGCCGACCTCATCGCCGGTGGACGCCTGCAACTCGGCATCAGCCGCGGCTCGGGCGAACAGGTGATCGACGGCTGGCGCTATTTCGGCTATGCGCCGGGCGAAGGTGAGACACACGTCGATCTGGCCCGTCGACACACTGAAGTGTTCTACGAAGTGCTGCGCGGCGAAGGTTTCGCTGAGCCAAATCCCCGACCGATGTTTGCGAACCCGCCGGGCCTGCTACGCGTCGAGCCCCATTCCGAAGGGTTGCGCGATCGCATCTGGTGGGGCTCGGGATCGGATGCCACCGCCGTCTGGGCAGCCGGTATGGGCATGAACCTGCAATGCTCGACACTGAAGAACGACGAGTCGGGCCGTCCGCTCCATGTTCAGCAGGCCGAGCAGATTCGCGCGTATCGGCAGGCATGGAAGGACGCCGGACACGTACGCGTGCCGCGCGTGTCGGTGAGTCGCAGCATCTTCGCGCTGATGAACGATCGCGACCGCATGTACTTCGGACGCGATGCGAACAGCGACGACACGATCGGCCTGCTGGACGGCAACATCCGGACAGTGTTCGGCCGCAGTTATGCGGCAGAGCCCGACGCGCTCGTCAGGCAACTCGCAGCCGACGAGGCCATTGCGGAAGCCGACACGCTACTGTTGACCGTGCCGAATCAACTCGGCGTGGAGTACTGCGCACACGTGATCGAATCGATCCTCACGCACGTCGCCCCCGCGCTCGGCTGGCGCTAGCGCGACGGCTCGGGCTTCAGCGCAACGGAAGCCAAAGCGGTCCCTCCCACGCTTTCAGCGCATCGAGAAACGCCTTCAATTTCGACGGCATGAAGCGCCGCGTCGGAAAGATTTCGGGGCGGCGCCAGCTAAGGCGTGCTTTGTCTCGTGAGGTCGTCCGTTCGCTACACTGCGCACTTGCGCTGATATCCTGCCAGGAGGATGCACATGGACCGCATGGTGGCGTTGGAGACTTTCGTAACAGTTGTCGATGCGGGTTCATTCTCTGCCGCCGCACGCAGGTTGAAGCTGGGCCAACCAGCCGTCTCAAAGGCAGTCGCACAGTTGGAGGAACGTCTGGGCGCCCGTCTGTTATTAAGATCGACACGGGGCCTGGCGCCGACGGATGCCGGTCAGCGGTTCTACGATCACGCACTCAGAGCCATCGACGAGGCGGAGTTGGCCGAACAAGCAGTGCGTGAATCGGCGGATGGCTTGTCCGGCCGACTGCGCATAGGCGCAGCCGTCACCTTCGCACGGTTGCACGTCTTGCCGGCACTGAAGTCCTTCCTGGATCAACACCCCAGTCTGAGCATCGATATCGTACTTCATGACCGGTCCGTCGATTTGCTTGAAGAGGGCGTCGATGTCTCATTGCGTATGGGCACCCTGGACGATTCGACCATGACTGCGCGCCGTATCGCCACCGGGCGGCGGCTCGTCGTCGGCACACCGTCATATTTCGCGGAAGCGGGATGTCCGCAAACACCTGTCGAGCTAAACCGACATCAAGCGGTCGTGTACTCCGTCCGAGGCGGCGGTGAATCGTGGTTGTTCAGCCGCAGTGACGGCTCCGACTCAACCGTGACGCTGTCTGGCCGAATAAGCGTGAACGCAGCTGAAGGCATGCGCTCGGCGGTACTCGCTCACATGGGCCTTGCTGTCGCTTCGGAATGGATGTTCGCCCCCGAACTCGCGAACGGCACAGTCAAGGCCGTCCTGACTGACTGGACGTTGCCGCCGATTGATCTGTGGGCAGTTTTTCCGTCCGGCCGCATGGCAACCACGAAGGCGCGTGCTTTCGTCGCTTTTGTCGAGCACCTTCTCAATGAGCGCAAATCGAGCGAGGACCTCACCGCCTAGCCGCTTCGCACCTGGGCGCTGACTGCTTCGGTCTGCCCCCTCGTCGCAGGAATAGGAGCTATTCCTCACGCGCGACTACCGCGCGATGCCACCCGAGCGGAGGATACGCATCAGCCGGTGCACGAAAACATTGGCTCCGATGCAGCGGTCCCCCCCGGCTACCCGGGCCGGAGAACCGCTTTGAAACCTACCTGTTGAGGAAAAAATGACTCAAGCTCTGAAAGGCAAACTCGCCCTCGTTACTGGCGCTTCGCGAGGAATCGGTGCAGCTATTGCCGCACGTCTTGCGCGCGACGGCGCGTCGGTCATCGTTCACTATGCGTCGAGTCCGGCGCGGGCCGAAGCAGTCGTCAAGGAGATCCGTGATGCCGGTGGCGAGGCTGAGGCTGTCGGCGCCAACCTGTCGCAGCCCGAAGGCGTCAAGAGCCTTACTGACTCACTGAACGGCGCGTTCGGCGGCCGCTTCGAGGGGCGGCTCGATATCCTTGTTAACAACGCTGGCACGGTCGAGTACGGCCCATTTCTCGATTCTTCGGAGACGTCATACGACACTCACTTCAACCTGAACGTGCGTGCGCCGATCGAACTGGCAAAAGACGCGGCAGCGCGAATGGTCGCGGCGGGATGGGGACGCATTATCAACGTGGGCTCGGCCTTTGGCGAAGCCGCGCCCCTGCCTGGCGTGACGCTCTACATAGCATCGAAGTTCGCTCTCAGAGGCTTTACTCGCGGGCTATCTCGCGAACTCGGCAAATACGGCGTGACCGTGAATGCCGTCCAGCCCGGCCCGATCGATACAGAACTTGCTCCCCAGCCCGGCACGGAAGACCACGCAACGATGACGAAGCTCGCAAGCGTGGGACGTTTCGGCAAACCGGCAGAAATCGCGGCGGCCGTAGCTTATCTCGCCAGCCCCGAAGCAGGCTATACGACCGGCGAGAGCCTGACGGTCGACGGTGGATGGATCGCCTGATCCGGGCCGCCAAGCCGAGTGCTATTCGAATGCCGCGTGCATTTCGGATAGCGTCGGCTAAACGGCGCGACAAAGGCATTGATGGGCAATGCGCATCTACCTCGGCCCCGGTCGTACACGGCGGTGCCGCTAATCCTTTTTGACTAGCGGCACATCGCCGCCTCATCCTCACGGCGGATAGGCGTCTCGCGCGGCGCTCCTTACCCTTGTCGACCAAGCAGCAACGACAAGGAAAGGACGATGAGCGTCGTCGACACACACCTCGATTCAACCGCATCGACCGACACGCGCGCATGGCGCGTGCTCGGCGCGAGCACGTTCGCATTCACGATCTGCTTCGCCGTCTGGATGGTGTTCGCCATCCTCGGCATACCCCTCAAGAAGCAGTTGCATCTGTCCGATACCGAGTTCGGTCTCATCGCCGCGACGCCCGTGCTCACGGGCTCGTTACTGCGCGTGCCCCTGGGCATCTGGACCGACCGGTTCGGCGGCCGCGTCGTGTTTTTCTTCACGATGGCCGTCACCGTCGTGCCAATCTGGCTGATCGGGTACGCCACGGAACTGTGGCAATTTCTCGTGCTCGGCTTGTTCGTCGGCGTTGCGGGGGCATCGTTTTCCGTGGGTACGCCGTATGTCGCGCGCTGGTTTCCGAAGTCGCGCCAGGGTCTCGCGATGGGCATCTTCGGCGCAGGCAACTCGGGCGCCGCGCTCACCAAGTTCGTGGCGCCCGTGCTCATTCTCGCCGCGGGCACATGGACAATCGTGCCGAAGGTCTATTCGATCGCGATGCTCGTCACTGCGCTCGCCTTCTGGCTCGTGTCGGCATCGAACCCCGCGCATCGCAGTGAAGGCGCGCCCGGCTTCGCGGCGCAGATGGCCGTGCTGAAAGACCGGCGCGTGCTGCGTTACGCGCAGTACTACTCGGTCGTGTTCGGCGGCTATGTGGGCCTCGCATTGTGGATGCCGCAGTACTACGTGAATCAGTACGGCTTCGGCATCGAGCACGCCGCGTTTCTCGCCGCCTGCTTCTCGCTTCCGGGCGGCATGCTGCGCGCGCTCGGCGGCTGGATGTCCGACCGCTTCGGCGCGTATCGCACCACATGGGTCGTCATGTGGATCGCGCTCGCATGCTTTTTCATGCTGAGCTACCCGGTCACGGATTTCGTCGTCCACGCGAAGGACGGTCCATGCACGTTTCGCATCGAGACGGGGCCGGTCGCCTACACGGCGCTGATGTTCGTTGTCGGCGTTGCCATGGCGATCGGCAAGGCGTCGGTATTCAAGTTCGTCTCGGATGAGTTCTCCGCGAATATCGGTGCGGTGTCGGGCATCGTCGGCCTTGCGGGCGGTCTCGCCGGCTTCCTTTTGCCGATCCTCTTCGGCGTGCTCGTCGATCTCACGGGCGTACGCACCACCTGTTTCATGCTGATGTTCGGCGCCACCGCCGTCAGTCTCATCAGCATGCATTTCACGTTTCAACCCAAACACTAGCCATGTCATCAAGATACCTGCTCACCCGATGGGAGCCCGAGAACGCCGTCTTCTGGCGTGCGACGGGAGAATCAGTTGCCCGCCGCAATCTCTGGATTTCAATTCCCGCGCTCGCGCTGGCCTTCGCGGTGTGGTCGCTCTGGAGCGTGGTGGTCGTCAGTCTCGATAAAGGCGGCTTCCACTTCACGAAAGATCAGTTGTTCTGGCTCACCGCGTTGCCGGCAGTGTCGGGCGCGACGCTGCGCATCTTCTATTCGTTCCTGGTGCCCATCTTCGGCGGCCGGCGCTTCACGGCGCTCTCCACGGCGAGTCTGCTGATTCCGGCAATCGGCATGGGCGTCGCGCTGCGAGATCCGTCCACGAGCTCGGCAACGGCTCGACGTTCCGCATGATCCCGGTGATCTTCCTCACGCAGAAGCAGCGCGAAGCCGCAGGCCAGGCCGACGACGTCAAGAAACAGGCGCTGCACGAAGCGGGCAAGGAGTCGGCGGCGGTGCTGGGCTTCGCGGGCGCGATCGGCGCGTACGGCGGTTTCTTCATCCCGCGCAGCTTCGGCACGTCGATGAGCATGACCGGCTCGCCCGACGCCGCGCTCTGGTGCTTCATCGCGTTCTATGCGGTGTGCGCGGCGGTGACTTGGATCTGCTACGCGCGCCGCAATGCGGACATGCCCTGTTGAGCTAGTCCAGAAGGCGTAGGCGCGTTAGTCCTCATGAGGCGCATCGATCGCCCCATTCGGGGAATGGGCACGAGTGCATCGCGTCCCTACACTCGAATCAATGTATTCGTGGCGGCGCACCGCCGCCACGCCCGGAGAAACGGATGAGTCACTTTCTGGATCGGCTGAAGTTCATGTCGCGCATCAAGTCCACGTTTGCGAACGGACACGGTGCGGTCGTGAACGATGACCGCAAATGGGAAAACGGCTATCGCAGCCGCTGGCAGCACGACAAGATCGTGCGCTCCACGCACGGCGTGAACTGCACGGGCTCCTGCTCGTGGAAGGTCTATGTCAAGAACGGGCTGATCACATGGGAAACGCAGCAGACGGACTATCCGCGCACGCGTCCCGATCTGCCGAATCACGAACCGCGCGGCTGTCCGCGTGGCGCATCGTATAGCTGGTACGTGTACTCCGCGCAGCGCGTAAAGCATCCGATGATTCGCGGCCGACTCGTCGAAATGTGGCGCGAGGCGCGCAAGACGCTCGATCCGGTCGCGGCGTGGGCGTCGATCTGCGAAGACCCAAAGAAGGCGAAGCGCTACAAGAGCGTGCGCGGCCTCGGCGGTTTCGTGCGCGCGGACTGGGACACGGCGACCGAGATCATCGCGGCGGCGAATGCATATACCATCGGCAAGTACGGACCCGATCGCGTGATCGGCTTCTCGCCGATTCCGGCCATGTCGATGGTGTCCTACGCCGCCGGCGCGCGCTATCTGAGTCTGATCGGCGGTGCGTGTCTGTCGTTCTACGACTGGTATTGCGACTTGCCGCCTGCCTCGCCGCAAATCTGGGGCGAACAGACCGACGTACCCGAATCCGCCGACTGGTACAACTCCACGTACCTGATGGTGTGGGGCTCCAACGTCCCGCAAACGCGCACGCCGGATGCGCACTTCTACACTGAAGTGCGCTACAAGGGCACGAAGACGGTGGCGGTGTCGTCGGATTACGGCGAAATGGTGAAGTTCGGCGACATCTGGCTCGCGCCGAAGCAGGGCACCGACGCCGCGCTCGCCATGGCGATGGGCCACGTCGTACTGAAGGAATTCCACGCTACGGCCAAGTCCGCGTATTTCCGCGATTACGTGAAGCGCTATACCGACATGCCGATGCTCGTCGTACTGCGCGAACACGAGGGCACGCTCGTCCCCGACCATTTCCTGCGCGCGTCGCAACTGCAGAACGATCTCGACGAAGCGAACAATCCGCAATGGAAGACGCTTGTGATCGACGAGACGAGCGGCAGGATCGTCGCGCCCAACGGCACGATCGGCTTTCGCTGGGGCGAGTCGAATCATAACGACGGCGCGAAGGTCGGACGCTGGAATCTCGAACAGAAGGACGGCGGCTCGGGGCGGGATATCGATCCACGCGTGTCGCTCATCGGTATGCACGACGAAGCGGTGGATGTGAGTTTCCCTTACTTTGGCACGGAGCACGACGCGTTGCTCGCGCGCCGCGTGCCCGTGAAGTGCATCACGCTCGCGGACGGCACGAGCGTGCGTGTCGCGACCGTGTACGACTTGCAGATGGCGAACTACGGTGTGGATCAGGGCCTCGGCGGCGCGAACGTCGCCACGTCCTACGATGACGACGTGCCCTACACGCCAGCATGGCAGGAGAAGCACACGACCGTGCCGCGCCATCTCGTCATTCAGGTGGCGCGCGAGTTCGCGGACAACGCCGACCGCACGCAGGGCAAGAGCATGGTGATCGTCGGCGCGGCGTTGAATCACTGGTATCACAACGACATGATCTATCGCGGCATCATCAATTTGCTGATGATGTGCGGATGTATCGGCAAAAGCGGCGGCGGCTGGGCGCATTATGTCGGTCAGGAAAAGCTGCGTCCGCAATTCGGCTGGGCGCCGCTCGCGTTCGCGCTCGACTGGTCGCGCCCGCCGCGACAGATGAACGGCACGTCGTTCTTCTATAACCATACGAGCCAGTGGCGTCACGAAAAAGTGGCCATCGACGAGGTTCTCGGGCCGACCGCCGACAAGTCGCGCTACAAGAACCTCTCGATGCTCGACATGAACGCGAAGTCGGAGCGCATGGGCTGGCTGCCGTCGGCGCCGCAGCTCGGGGCGAATCCGCTCGATATCGTCGATGCCGCGAAGCGAGCGGGCCGCGATCCGATCGAATATACGGTCGAACAACTGAAATCGGGCGCGCTCGGCTTCGCGTGCGACGACCCCGACAATCCAGCGAACTTCCCGCGCAACATGTTCGTGTGGCGTTCAAACGTTCTTGGCAGCTCGGGCAAGGGTCACGAATACTTCCTGAAATATCTGCTCGGCACACAGAACGCGTTGTTCGGCGACGAAGCCGATGCGATCAGGCCCAGCGAAGTGAACGTGCGCGACGCCGCCGAAGGCAAGCTCGATCTCCTGACCGTGCTCGATTTCCGCATGAGCACGACGTGTCTGTATGGCGACATCGTGCTGCCGAGCGCGACGTTCTACGAGAAGAACGACCTGAACACGTCGGACATGCATCCGTTTATCCATCCGTTGTCGGAAGCGGTGCAGCCGTTGTGGGAAAGCAGGAGCGACTGGGACATCTACAAGGCGATCGCCAGGAAATTCGCGGAAATCGGCGGCAGGCATCTCGGCACGCGTACCGATCTCGTATGTACGCCGCTCATGCACGATACGCCGGGCGAACTCGGCCAGGCGTTCGAGCCGAAAGACTGGCGTCATGGCGAATGCGATCTGATTCCCGGCAAGACGGCGCCGTCGATGACGCTCGTCGAGCGCGACTACAAAGCGATCTACGACAAGTTCACGTCGGTCGGCCCGTTGCTCGCGAAGCTCGGCAACGGCGGCAAGGGCATCACCTGGAATACGGCGCATGAAGTGCGTGAGCTCGCGTCGCTGTCCGGCGAAAACGAGGGACGCCCCCGTCTCGACACCGCCATCGATGCCGCCGAGATGATTCTCACGTTCGCGCCGGAAACGAATGGTCATGTCGCTGTGAAGGCGTGGGAAGCGCTCTCGAAGATCACAGGACGCGATCACGTGCATCTCGCGCTCGGCCGCGAGCACGACAAGATCCGCTTTCGCGACGTGCAGGCGCAGCCGCGCAAGATCATCTCCGCCCCGACCTGGTCCGGGCTCGAATCGGAAGAAGTCAGCTACAACGCGGGCTACACGAACGTGCACGAACTGATCCCATGGTGCACGCTCACCGGACGGCAGCAGTTCTATCAGGATCATCGCTGGATGCTGGATTTCGGCGAAGGCTCGTGCGTCTACAAGCCCGCGATTGATACGAAGACCATTTCGCCGATGCTCGGTGCGAAGCCCAACGGCGAGCGTGAACTCGTGCTGAACTGGATCACGCCGCACCAGAAGTGGGGCATTCACTCCACCTACACGGACAACCTGCGCATGCTCACGCTGTCGCGCGGCGGTCCTCACGTGTGGGTCTCGGAAGCCGAAGCGAAGGAAGCCGGCCTGAAGGACAACGACTGGGTCGAAGTGTTCAACGTGAACGGAACGCTGACGGCGCGCGTCGTCGTTAGCCAGCGAGTGCCGCGCGGCATGTGCCTCATGTATCACGCGCAGGAGAAGATCATCAATGTGCCGGGCGCGGAGACGAGCGGCATGCGCGGCGGCATTCATAACTCGGTGACGCGCACGGTGCTCAAACCGACGCACATGATCGGCGGGTATGCGCAACAGGCCTACGGCTTCAACTACTACGGCACTGTGGGCAGCAACCGCGACGAATACGTCATCGTGCGCAAGATGAAGAGAGTCGACTGGCTCGAAGGCCCGCTCAAGGAAGGAGCAGCATCATGAAGATCCGCGCCCAGGTTGCGATGGTCCTGAATCTGGACAAGTGCATCGGTTGCCATACGTGTTCGGTCACATGCAAGAACGTGTGGACTTCGCGCGACGGCGTCGAATACGCGTGGTTCAACAACGTCGAGACGAAGCCGGGCATCGGCTATCCGAAACAGTGGCAGCGTCAGGAGAAGTGGAACGGCGGCTGGATTCGCAAGCGCGATGGCGGCATCGAACTGCGTCAGGGTCCGAAGCTGAAAGTGCTCGCGAACCTTTTCGCGAACCCGAATCTCCCGGCCATCGACGACTACTACGAGCCGTTCACATACGACTATGAGCGCCTGCAGAACGCGCCGCTCTCCGAGACGCCGCCAACGGCGCGCCCGGTGTCCGCGATCACCGGCAAGAAAATGGACAAGATCCATTGGGGTCCAAACTGGGAAGACGACCTCGGCGGCGAATTCGAATCGCGCGGCCGCGATGCCCTCTTCGAAAACGTGCAGAAGGAGATGTACTCGACGTTCGAGAACACCTTCATGATGTATCTGCCGCGTCTGTGCGAACACTGTCTGAATCCGGCGTGCGTGGCCTCTTGTCCGTCGGGTTCGGTATATAAGCGCGAGGACGACGGCATCGTGCTCGTCGACCAGGACAAGTGCCGTGGCTGGCGCATGTGCGTGTCCGGTTGCCCGTACAAGAAGATGTACTTCAACTGGAAGTCGGGCAAGGCGGAGAAGTGCGTGTTCTGCTATCCGCGTATCGAGGCGGGCGAGCCGACCGTGTGCTCGGAAACGTGCGTGGGGCGCATCCGCTATCTCGGCGTGATGCTGTACGACGCGGACCGCATCGCCGAAGCGGCATCGGTTCAAGCCCCGACGGATCTCTATCAGTCGCAGCTCGATCTGTTCCTCAATCCGCACGATCCGCGGGTTCAGGCCGAAGCGGCGCGCCAAGGCATCGCGCAAAGCTGGCTCGACGCAGCGAAGCGCTCACCGGTTTATCGGATGGCGTGTGAGTGGAAGGTTGCATTCCCGCTGCATCCCGAATACCGCACGCTGCCGATGGTGTGGTACGTGCCGCCGCTTTCGCCGATCCAATCCGCGGCCGACGCGGGTCACATGAGCCTGAATGGCGTGATCCCGGACGTGAAGAGCCTGCGCATACCGATGCGCTATCTGGCGAATCTGCTCACCGCGGGCGATGAAGCGCCGATCGTCGCCGCGCTCGATCGCATGCTCGCGATGCGCGTCTACAAGCGCGCACAGAACGTGACCAACGTGAACGACGCCGCCGTGCTGAACGACGTCGGCCTCACGGCATCGCAAGTGGAAGAGATGTATCAGTTGATGGCGATCGCCAACTACGAGGACCGTTTCGTGGTGCCGTCGTCCCACAAGGAAATGGCGGAAGACAGCTTCGACGAGAAAGGCAGTTGCGGCTTCTCGTTCGGCAATTGCGGCTCGCCGGGCGCATCGGACGGATCGCTCTTCGGATCGCGAACGCATGGCGAAGTGAGCTACGCGGCGTTGCCGAAGTCGCGAAAGAAGGCGCTGGCGGACGGTTGATCAAGGACTACACGATGTCGCTCTATCCCATTCTTTCTGCGCTCCTCGATTATCCGGAACCGGCGTTGCTGGACGCGCTGCCGGAAATTGAAGCCGCACTGCACGAGTGGCCGCAGACGCGGACGCGCCTTGCGCCGCTCATCGAATCACTGAAGCTTCCGCTGATCGACGTGCAGCAGAACTACGTCGCCACGTTCGACCGCAATCCGTCGCACTCACTGCATCTCTTCGAGCACGTGCACGGCGAAAGCCGCGATCGCGGCCAGGCGATGGTCGATCTGCTCGACGAGTATCGCGGTCTCGGCCTCGATGTCGCATCGAACGAATTGCCCGATTACGTGCCGCTCTTTCTCGAAGTGCTCGGCGCGATCGAACCCGGTCGCGCACAGTCATTGCTCGACGATGCGATTCACGTACTCGACGCAATCGGGGAACGTCTGGCGCGCGATGAAAGCCCGTATGCGGCGGTGTTCGCCGTCTTGCGCGGGCTCGCCACGATCGAGCCGCGCCCGCTCGTGCAGCCGCCCGTGCGCGACATGGACGAGATGCTCGAAACGTTCGGGCCGGGTCCCGACGGCGTCGAGCCGCTGCTCGCGCCGCACGCGCGACAGGACACACAAACCATTCGCTTTCATCCGCGCGGCGCATTGATGGCCGGCGCGGGCGCACCCATCGCAAAGGACGCACGATGAATCTGTTCAACGCCTTCGTGTTCGGCATCTATCCCTACATCGCCGCGAGCGTCTTCCTGTTCGGCAGCCTCGTGCGCTTCGAGCGCGAGCAGTACTCGTGGAAGGCGGACAGCACGCAGTTCGTCGAACGCGGCAACCTCAGGCTCGGCAATATCCTGTTCCACGTCGGGATTCTGGGGTTGTTCTTCGGCCACCTCGTCGGCTTGCTGACGCCGGTTGCGGTGTGGGATGCGCTCGGCATCGAGCACAGCGTCAAGCAGGTGTTCGCGATGGTCGCCGGCGGCGTGATGGGCACGATGTGTCTTGCCGGGCTGCTGATCCTGCTGCATCGTCGCCTGAGGAGCGCGCGGCTGTCGGCACTGACCAAAACCGGCGACCGTGTGCTGCTGCTGTGGATTCTGATCACGTTGCTGCTCGGGCTTTCGACGATCGGTCTGTCGGCCGGTCACATGGACGGCTCCATGATGGTGCGCCTCATGACCTGGGCGCAGCACATCGTCACATTCAGAGCCGATGCCGCGCGTTATGTCGCAGATGCGCCGCTGCTCTTCCGCGTACATTTGTTCATGGGCATGAGTCTGTTCGTGATATTCCCGTTCACGCGTCTCGTGCATGTCTGGAGCGGCTTCGCTTCTGTGGGTTATCTCGGGCGGGCGTGGCAACTGGTCCGCAGCCGCTGAATCCGTCAACGGAGAAGCATGTCCTTGCCGTCGTTTCGCGAACGTCTGACTACACGCATCGTCGCGCTGTCGATGGTGTCGCTTCTCCTCGTGCTCACGATGATCGGCGGAACGCTTTGGCTGTCGTGGCAATTGCAGGGTGCGGGCGCCGCGATCAACGACGCGGGCAGCTTGCGCATGCGCGCGAACGCCTTGGCGATTGCCCTGATGCAGCACCCGGTACCTTCGCAGCCGGTGTTGCTATTTCAGATCGAACAGATGAACTCGACGCTCGATCGCCTGCGCAAGGGCGATCCTGCGCGCCCGCTCTTTCTTCCCGACGATACCGACGTGCGCCGCCAGTTCGATTACGTCGCGGATGCGTGGCACAGGCGGCTCGAACCCGACGTGCGCAAAGGTATGGCCGCCGAACCGCAAGCGGTAACGCGTTATCTGCTTGAATTGCGTACTTTTGTCACGGGCGCGGACGAACTCGTTGGCCTGATCGAACGGGAGAACGCGCGCAAGACCGCGTGGCTGCGCACGTCGCAGATGGCGCTCGCAGCGATGGCGTGCATCGGCACCGTGGCGATCGTCTATCTGCTCTATCTATGGATTGTCGTGCCCGTGCAGCGCTTGCAGGCAGGCCTCGCGCGCATCGAAGCGCGCGAGTTCGACGCGCGTCTGCCCGTCGACACACAAGACGAGTTTGGACATCTTGCGGCAGGCTTCAACCGCATGGCTGCGGAATTGCAGACGCTCTATCGCGATCTGGCGAGCCGCGTCGATGCGAAGACGGCCGAACTCGCCGCGCAGAACCGCGAACTCACGACGCTCTATGAAATGGCGGCATTCCTGAATCAGTCGAATGACGTCGATGCGCTATGCCGAGGTTTTCTCACGCGCCTCACGCGTCAATTCGACGCGGACGGCGCCGCAGTTCGTCTCTTGACCGAGGATGCTCAGGTGCGTCTGATCGGTTCGGAAGGGCTGCCCGACGCGTTGCTTCGGGACGAACGCTGCTTTGACGCCGACGGCTGTGTGTGCGACGAACGGCCCTGCCGCAGCGTTGGCTTCACGAGCGTCAGGGCGTTCGACATCGTGTCGCAAGGCGAAAAGCTCGGTGCGTTTTCGCTGCATTTCCGTAGCGAGCGACTCGTTCCCGCGTCGGAAGCGCAGCTCCTCGAAACGCTCGGCGCGCATTTCGGTACGGCCCTCGAAAGCAGGCGGATCGCGGCGCTCGCCCGGCAGCTTGCGGTGTCGGAGGAGCGCAATCTTGTCGCCCAAGGTTTGCACGACAGCATTGCGCAGAGCCTTAACTTTCTGAAGATGCAGGTCCATTTGCTCGACGCCGCCACGCGCGAAGCACGCATGGACGAGATTCGCGAGATCGTGCCCTTGCTCGCGGGCGGCGTGGCCGAAAGCTATGTCGACGTGCGCGAACTTCTGATGAACTTCCGCACGAAGCTCGGCAGCGGCGAACTCAGGCGCACGGTAGATGAATCGCTCGAACGTTTCGGCGTGCAGACGGGCGTCGTGCCCTTGCTCGACTATCGCGACGAAGGCGGCCTTCCGTTGCCGCCGGATCAGCAATTGCAGGTACTTTTCATCCTGCAGGAAGCGCTCTCGAACATTCGCAAGCACGCGGAGGCGCAGCGCGTAAACGTGACGATCGTCAATGATCGCGACTTCCGCCTCCTTGTCGAGGATGATGGCCAGGGCTACGATCCAGAAGAGATGGCCGTCCTGGGCGAGACACACGTCGGCTTTCACATCATGCGAGAGCGCGCGCACAGGCTCGGCGCCAAGCTTCGGCTGACCGGAGCGCCCGGTCACGGCGCGCGCGTCGAACTCGTCTTGCCGGGCCCGGCGCGTAAGGCTGCATGAACAGGGTCTCGCGCGCCGGTTTCGAGAGCTGCTTCGAGTTGTGTCATGACCATCCGTATTCTGTTGATCGACGATCACGCGCTGTTCCGTTCAGGCGTTCACGCCATCTTGCAGCGGCAATCCGATTTCGAAGTCGTTGGCGAAGCAGCCGACGGGATCGAAGGCCTTAAGCGCGCGAAGCAGTTTCTACCGGATGTGATTTTGCTCGATCTCAACATGCCCGGGCTTTCCGGGCTCGAAACGCTGAAACTGCTCGTGCAGGACGTGCCGCAGGCCGCGGTAGTCATGCTGACTGTTTCCGAGGAACTCGACGAACTCGCGCTCGCATTGCGCGACGGCGCGTGCGGCTACCTGCTCAAGAGTATCGAAACCGAAACCCTCGCCAGCGCGATCGGCAAGGCGGCGGCGGGTCATCCCGTCATCGCAGACGACATGACGGCGAAGCTTGTTGCCAGCATGCGCGCGCCGAAAGCCGCGCCGGTTGCAGCTCCCGTCGCCGCCGATCCACTCACGACACGCGAGCGCGACATCATGCGCGAACTGGCGCGCGGTGCGAGCAACAAGGAAATCGCACGCTCGCTGCTGCTCGCGGAAAGCACGGTGAAGATCCACGTGCGCAGCATCCTGCGCAAGCTCAATCTGACGAGCCGCGTCCAGGTCGCGATCTACGCAGTCGGGCACGACGCCGCGCAGCCGACGCAAGCCGCCTGAACGTTCACCAACACGCGTGAAAGCTCGCATCACATCAAGCGTTACACCATGAATTCTTATCAAACTGAGTTGCCCATGACCTCTTACGCTCATACTTTCGCGCCGCTCACGATTCGCGGCCGCAATCTGCTGCCGATCGTGCAGGGCGGCATGGGCGTGGGCATCTCCGCGCATCGGCTGGCGGGCAGCGTGGCGCGCGAAGGCGCGCTCGGCACCATCGCGAGTATCGACTTGCGTCATCATCATGAGGACTTGCTCGCGATGTGCCGTGAAGACCCGTCACGTCCGACGCTCGAGCGCGCGAACGTGATCGCGCTCGCGCGTGAGATCAAGGCGGCGCGCGCGCTGTCGGAAGGGCGCGGCATGATCGCCATCAACGTGATGAAGGCCGTGAGCGCGCATGCGGACTATGTGCGCGTCGCGTGCGAAGAGGGCGCCGATGCGATCGTGATGGGCGCGGGTCTTCCGCTCGACTTGCCGGATCTCACCCAAGGCTGCGATATCGCGCTGGTCCCCATTCTGTCGGACAGCCGCGGTGTGACCCTCGTTCTCAAGAAGTGGATGAAGAACGGCCGCTTGCCCGACGCGATCGTGATCGAGCATCCGGCGCATGCGGGCGGGCATCTGGGCGTCAGCGACGTCGCGGACATGCACGACGAGCGCTTCGGCTTCGAGCGCGTGCTGAAGGAACTCGACGCGTCCTTTGCATCGCTCGGGCTGAAGCGCGACGATGTGCCGGTGATCGTGGCGGGCGGCATCAACAGTCATGAGGCCGTGCGCAAGTGGCTCGCCGCTGGCGCGAACGGCGTGCAGCTCGGTACGCCTTTCGCCGTCACCGAAGAGGGCGACGCGCATCCCGAGTTCAAGCGCGTGCTGGTCGAGGCGACGCCGGAGGATATCGTCGAATTCGTGAGCGTGACCGGCCTGCCCGCGCGCGCCGTGAAGACGCCGTGGCTCATGCGCTATCTGCGCAACGAGGAGCGCATCCGCACGAAGATCGGCGCGCGCAAGCAGACGTGCCCGTCGGCGCTCGAATGCCTGAGCGCGTGCGGCCTGCGCGACGGCATCGAGAAGTTCGGCCACTTCTGCATCGATACGCGCCTTGCGGCGGCATTGCGCGGCGATGTCGGCAATGGCCTGTTCTTCCGCGGACGCGAGACGCTGCCTTTCGGCGCGGCGATCCGCAGCGTGCGCGATCTCATCGAACTGCTGTTGACGGGCGCGACGAAAGGCGCGCCGGCGGCGTGTTGAAAACCGAAACGGCGTGTTTCGAGGGAAGCGGCGAGCGATCGTCGCATTCCTGTTGGCTGCGAAGGGGTTCGGTACTAGGAAAGCCGGTCAAGAGATAGTGCAGCGCTGGCAGTAGCATGATTCTTTTCCATTGAGTTAGATCATGCTCGATGCGACGATTTGGAAACAGATTGGGACGGTCCGGAAAGAGGCTTGCTATGGCGGCTTCGACGGGGTCCTTGCCGAAGTTATCCAGATGACCTTCTACTGCCACCGCGCGACGGCATACGCTGCTTCGTACCGGCGGCCGGCGACGGTCGAAGCGTGCGCGACATGCGCATACGCGTGGCTGCGGTACCTGAACGACGTTGCGCCTCATAGCGGGCTTTCTCATTCCTGAGAGCCGGCAATCTCTGGCAGGACGAAGCGGAGTCAAGTGCTTCGTCCCAGAGTAAGCCAGACTCAGCGCCCCGCACCCTTTGCCACCGAGGGCAATCCCGGCGGCGGTCCGCTGTCGGCGAGGTTGAACATCGGCATCGCGCTCGGACAATGAAAGCGCGTGAGCACATCGCTCGTGAGCGGATTGGCCACGCTGCCCGGAGCGGTCACATCCAGCGCCGCCTTGCGGCCATCGAAGTCGAACACCACCCGCGTGCGCCCCAGCGTCGCGGTCTGTACGACTTGCCCGCGACGCAACAGGCGCATCAATGCCCACGGTCCATCGGCACTGATGGTGGACGTCTCCGCGCGAATACGCGGGCTCGCTGTCACTTCGACGTGCACACCGCCGCGCGGCCCCGGCCACGTGAATTTGAGTGGCGTGACAGGTCCATGCTGGTACAGGGTGCTTTGCCCATCGATATCGATGCCCAGGTTCAATATCGTGGGATCGAGCTCGGGGACGCGCAACTCGGCTTTCCACGCCACCTGCTTGCCCTGGTCGCCGAAGAAGACCGCGCGGATCGCGGCCGCCTGTTGAAATGGTTCGAGATCGGGACCTTGCACGGGCTCCGTCGATCCGGGCAGGGTTTTGTATCGCCACGGCTGCGACGACGTATCCACGAAAGAAGCGAGGTTCTTCGTAAAGAAATCGTCGATCAGACCGCCTTGGGCGAACAGGCGCGTGAAGTCCTCGACGCTGATATCACGGCCGCTCTCCGGTACAAACGGAAACGTGCCTTCGACCGCAACGCGGCATGCATCGCCGACGACCGCCTGTGTCTGACGCGATAGCAGTTGGCCGACGCCGCGATTAACTTCGACGGAACCCTGCGTCGCGAGTCCCAGCAAGACCTCGCGGAAAGGCGCGGGCATTGTCGCGGCCGCCATCTTGAGTTTGGCCGATGCATCGCTCGGCGGCGGCAAACCGTTATTGGCCAGTGCGTTGTCGGCAATCGTGAGCGCGGTGTAACTATCGTTGAGCAGCGTCGTCACGCTGTCGAGTCCGGTTTTGCCGGCAGGCGCGGCGGCTTGCGCGTCGGTCTGGATTTGCGCGCTGCCCGTCACCATCTCGCGCAGCGGCGCGAAGCGACTGTCGACAAGTTCGCGTTCGACCCGCTCTTGCGCGCGAAAGCCGAACAGCTTCGTTTTTTCGTCGAGCTTGCTGCTCGTCTTGTCGATGAGCGTGCTGTCCGGCCCCGTGATCTTTTGCGTAAGCGTGGTTTCGCGTGTGACGGCACGCGCGAGACGCGCGAGGGGCGAATCGGGTGCCGAGAACTGACGCAGGATCTGAAGGTTGAACGCGAGGCTCGATCCCGTGACAGGCCGGATATCCGCAAGGAAGCTTTCCCAACGCTGCGCGTATTCGGTGAGGTAGAGCCGGCGGATGGCATCGGTCAGGCCGTCATCCGCACCTGCGGCAGTACGGGCGCTCTCAAGCGTTTTTTTTTTGAGCCGAAGTGTAGTCTGTCAGATAAGATCGGCCCATGACCCACGCATCGTCGTCGCGCGCGACTTGCACGAACTCGGGCAGACGCTTGTCGAAGAGATTGCGATATCCGTCGAACGTGAAGAGCCCCGGCACGCCGCGCGAGAGTGGATCGCCGCTTGCCCGCGTGAACACCGTTCCGGCCTGCGGGCCGACCGCCCGCAACAGCGTGAAGTCATCAGGAGCGTCTTGCTGCATGGCGGCCTTCGCCCGCTCGTAAAGCCGCTGCGTACCGTTGCTGGAATCGAGGAAGGCGCGAGCGCGTTCGATCAGCGCGTCGTTTCGAATGAGCGGTGACTGAACGATCTGGTCGCCCGAAAAGAGCTGTTGCGCATGCTCCAGCATCGAGGCGCGCGCGCCGAAGATCGTCGCGCTGTCGGTTCGCGACCAGTCATCCAGAACCCAGGCCTTGAGCTCGTCAGGGTCGTACTTCGTGCGGTCGTGCAGCATCAAATAGACGCGCAGCGCGGAGTAGGCCGTCTTCGTGTCCTTGTCAGCGATGGCCTTGTCGATGACCGTCTCAATCCGGCGCACGATCTGCGGAAGCAGGAGATTGCCTTCCAGCGCGCGATAGGTTTGCGCGCTCGCAGTGACGATGCCCGGTGCGGCGTAGAGGCCATAGCGGAAAGCCGCATCGGGGTCGACGAGATCCAGTCCGCTCCAGCCTGGCAGGTTGCGTGCATCGGTGAGTGTATCGGGTATCGCCTCGGGCTTCGGATCGCGATAAAGACGCGCGACGTTCGCGGAAAGCGTCTCGGTCTTCTTCGCGATGACCTGCAGGTAGTCGCTGTTGTTGCCGAAGCTCGTACGCAATGCAAGAGCAAGCCATACGAACGCAATGATCGCGATGGCATGTCCGAACAGACGCAACACGCGCGCGCGATATTCCCAGCGCAGGTTGGGATGCACGAGATGCGCTTCCGGCAGAATGACGCGAGAAAACAGCTCGCGCAGGAAATAGCTATGCGCGCTCGACGGAGGAGCCGGCTGATTCACCAGCGACGCTTTGAGCGGCGCGGCGAGCCGCTGCATGATGGTGAGCGGTTCGCCCTGTAGCGGAACGCCTTCTTGCATGGCGCTCGTGAAATACACGCCGCGCAGCATCGACTGATGTTGCGTGTCGTCATAGCGCGAATCGAGGAATGTTTGCGCGAGCAAGTCGGACAGCGGCGCGGTCAGTGCGGCGAACGCTTCGGGCAGCGCGGCGAGTTGACGTCGGCGCTTGACGTCATACTCGTCTTCGAGACGTGTGTTGACGCCCGCTGCGACGCGGTCGGCAAGTCCAGTCAGCTCCTGCGCGCAGCGTTCAGCGAATGACGGCTCCGCAAGCGGCAAGGTAAATCCCCAGATCTGCGCACGATGCTCATCGGTCAATGACGAGAAGTAGGCGTCGAATCCCGTCAGACGGTCCATCTGCGTGACGATCAGATAGACGGGAAAGCGGATTCCGAGTGTCGAGCGCAGATCGGTGAGTCGTGCGCGCAGCGCCGAAGCTTCGGCCGCGCGTGTCGCCGGATCAGGGTCGGTCAGGAGTTCGAGCTTGATGGTCAGCAACGCGCCGTTGATCGGCGTGCGCGGGCGCTTGCGGCGCAGCAGCGCCAGAAAGCCCAGCCATTCGTCGGTATCGGCCTGACGCCGATAGGCCGCATCGTCGAAATCGATCGGTCGCCTGTCTGCCCGTCGCCCGACGCTCGAGATATTTCGCGCCATCATGTCGTCGCTGGTGAGCGCCGCCTGCATGACGGGCTCCGGCAACGCGTGGGCCGACTTGCCGGGATGGATGTAGTAGCCGGCGGTGTCGATGAAGACCGCGTCGTTGGTAAGCCACCACTGCACGGGCGCGCCCGATGACGGCTGCGCTGCTGCGCCGATCGAAGCGGGGCTTCGTGGTGCAATGTCCGCCGATACGGGAAGGCCGGCGTTGAGAACGACGCGCGTCTTTCCCGAACCCGCCGACCCCAGCGTGATGTACCACGGCAATTGATACAAGTGACGCGTGCGCTGAAACAGGCGCGCCACGCCGTGCGCGCCGGAACGCATGCGTTTGAGTCGCGCAAGCGCGCCGTTCATGCGCGCCTCGATCTCTTTCAGGCGTGCGGCTGCGGGTGAGTCGAACTTTCGGCTGTCGAAGGCGAGCGTCCGGTTCAGGAACTGCGGGTCGCGGCGCATGCGCTGCCAGATACGGTGAAGGCCCCACATCGCAAAAAGTGCAATGACCACGGCAATCGCGATCACGCGCGCTTCGGCGGAAGCGAAGGGTTTCGCTTCGCCAAAGCTGAGCAGCGGTGCCGCATGCCATATCAACAAACATAGCAGCGCGCCAAAGACGATCGCCGTCGACCACCCGTTGATCCACAGCAACGCGCCGCACAGCAGCAAGGCGATGAGCACGACCCGCAACGCGATGCTTTCCAGCGGCCTCAATCCGCCGAAGGCGACATACGGACCGAGGAACCATACGCCCATCGCGGCCAGAATGAACGCGACGGTCGCAAGAAACCAGCGCGAGCGCAGAAACGACAACAACTTCTTCATACTTCAAGTTCCGTTCGGCAGAATGAGACGCAAGGAGAGGGCCAAAGGCGGGCAACGCGGGCTACGGCGTCACGTTGATGGCGACGCGACGGTTCAGCGCGCGGCCTTGCGCGGTGGTGTTGTCACCGATGGGATCGGCTTCGCCTTTGCCGACGGCTTCGAGACGGCCGGCCGGAACGCCTGACGTTTGCAGCATCTGCATGACCTGTGTGGCTCGTTCCAGAGAAAGGACATCGTTGGAAGCGAACTGTCGGCTCTTGATGGGCACGTTGTCCGTGTAACCCGTGATCGACACTTTGCCCGGCACCTTGGCCAGTTCGCGCGCGATCTTGGCGATGAGCGGTGTCATCGATGCATTGACGCTGACGCCGCCCGGCGGGAACATCGCGTCGCCGCGAAAGGTGACGGTGGCGTGATGCGCGTCCTCGTCCACGCTGACCGTGCCCACGGCGATCTCGTTTTTCAGGAGTTCGCGCAACGGCGGCAGGCGCGGAGCGGGCGGCGGCGCCATCTTGCCGATTTCAACGATCTGCTTCTCGACGTTCGTGCCTTGCGCGAGCAGGTGATACTTGAACCAGCCGAACAAGGCAAGCAGAACGAAGCCGCACAACGCGAACGAGATCCACACGGGAAAGTCATAGAACGACAGACGCTTGCCGCGCGCATCCGAGTGCGCATGCGGCGACAGCGGAACGGGAACCGCTTGTCTGCTCGCCTGGATTTCGTGATAGAGACGCTGCCTCACGGCGTCATGCTTGCGCGCGCCGTCCGCCTCCTGTCGATATCGACCCATGAAGCCGAGGCTCAGAATGCGGAAGATCACTTCGAGCAGATCGAGGTGCTCGTGCGACTGACTCATCAGGCGGCCGATCAGCATGTAGATTTTTTCGCCGCCTTTCGGGTCTTCATGGAACTGGATGGCGAGGCCATTCTTCATCCAGGCGGCACCGGAATCACCTTTTCCCCACGCAGTTTGCATGGCTGCTTCGTCCAGCGCCGTGCACAGGCAATAGCGCGCCCCGAGCATATGTTCCCGTCGCAGATTGGCTTGCTCGCACAAGCGCTGAAAGTTTCCGACTTCTTCCTTCAGCAGCGCGTGCAGTGCCTCGATCTGATTGTTCGACAACGAGTCGGGCATTTCAGCGAGTACGCGCAAAAGCGGGCGTGCTGCTTCGAGCAGCGGATTGCGAGCCTGTTTGATGGCGCCCAGGCGCACGGATGCCTGCTCGCCCGGCGGAATCTGGCTGAGCAGTGCGGCACCGAGCCCGGGTTGCGCCTTCTCGTCAGCGTCGAAGGGCTGTGTTGTCGGTGCATCCATATTCACGTTCGTTCCCCGGCTTCGTCTTTATGTCTGTGCTCAACCACGTATGCCCCACAGTTGAAGCTGCAATGACGGGAACTCGCCCGCGACGTGCAGTCCAATGCCGCCGTGCTTCATCACCATGTCCCACAGCGGGCCGCCCTGCGCAATTTCGTAGTACACGAAGCCTGCATTGAACGGAATCTGGCGCGGCGGAACAGGCATGGACTGCATTGGAATACCAGGCAAATGCCCGCGCACGAGATCCGCAAGGCGTTCCGACGGGCCTACCTTGGCCTTGTTGACGAACTGTTGCGCCAGTGCATCGAGCGGCATCTGCGCCGACACCGCGAGCACGAGCGCCGAGAAGCTCCGCAATTCGGCGGGTTCGACGGAAGCGTTCTTCACACCGTAACCGGCATCGACCAGTGCGATGCCTTGCGCGCTGCGTATGAGCACTGCGTTGAGCAGCCATTGCGTGTCGTCGAAGAGCGGGCGCAGGCAAACGTGCGGCTGCTCGTGCTGATACGGCGGATGCGACTCGAGCGGTCGGCGCGTGCTGGGCCGCACATATGTGGACAACTCGCCGGCCATGCAGAGCAGCACGGCATAAAGATCGGCGGGCGAGGTCGTCGGGATGCGACGCAGGTGTTGCAGCAAGGGCTCGTAACGGTTGAGTGTTTGCAAAAGCAAATAATCCGACGCTTCTGCGACCGATCCTGCTTTTCCGTCGCTGCCCGTGAGTCGTTCGGCGAGCCGATTCGCGCGCATGCGGGCAAGTTCGTGAATGTCGCCGAGCCAGTTGCTGAGCAACGGGCTCGCACCATAACCCGAGACGGGCGGGATGAGGGTCGTGTCGAGTTCGATGCTGCCGTCCGCGCGCAAGGCCTTGATCCTGGTGAGCGGCAATCCGATCCACGCGTCCGTCAGTTCCTTGCGCGGCAGCAGACGCAAGCGAAGGTTCGAAAGCTGCACGGTCTTGAATCCCTGACCGATGGAATTGGCATCGCGCACCTCGGTATCGAAGACGGCATAGCGGGCGAGCGAATCGGCGGAATTCGCGAACGTCGTTTCCTCGCCGTTCGGCACGCGAATGGGCACGGCGAGATAGATGACCTGGTCGAGATGTTCCTGTCGGATCGTCAGCGGCGCAGGCGGGGGCGTGCTGCCCGGCATATCGAAGGGCGTGCCATCGGCGAACACGCCGCTCGCCGACCTGACAATGACCTTGCCCAAAGCAAGGGCTTCCTCATCGATCTCGTAACGGGAAAAGCCGAAGAAGAAGGGCGAAAGCGGCGCGGCGCGCTTGTGTGCGAAGTGTTCCAGATAGCGCTCCTGCTGCTGGAACAACTGCGGTCGCAGAAACAGCCCTTCACTCCAGGTGACTTTGTTATGCCAGCTCATACGGAGAGTACTTATCGGTTTCGTGATTGCGCATCGCTGATGTCGATCGCATTGGCGCCAACGTCAACGATGAGTTTGAGCTTCGGTGCGCGGCGATACCACGCGGCCGTGGGCGTCGGAGGCAGCGGCCAGGTGGCGCGCCATACGGAATTGGGCAAGTCCCGATAGCTTGCGATGACGCCGAGCGTCGTGCTGGCATCGTTCGCGTTTCGTGCGATGGTTTTGCTCTCACCGGGACGCAGCAGGAATTGATCGCGCGCGACGAGATCGTCGGCGAGCACCGTCTTATCCTTGTCTTGCAGAGAATAGAAGTCGGCCTGATTGAACGTGTCTGCGTTCTTCAGTTCGTACACACGCACGAGAATGGGCGCGGGGCGCTTTTGGTCGTCGGGGTTGACGCTCGAGCCGGCATTGATCGATACGGTCAGTCTGAGCGGTTCGCGCAATGCGGGCGCGTTGCTTGTGCAGGCGGCAAGCATCAGCAAAGCCAGATAAAAAAAAGGGCGGATCGACAAAAGGCGCATGGAAAGAGGACGTGCGCTGAACCCCGCGAAGATGCCGAAGCGGGATTCAGCCAGGAAAGGGCAGGAGAAAGCGAGGACTTAAGCGTCCTTGTTGCCCTTGATATCGTATGCCGCGGTGACCGCACCGCCGCTGCCGCCTTGCGCGTTCTGCACGATGTATTCCTGCTTCACCTTGGAGAAGGAGAGGCGGACTTGCTCGTTCAGCGCTGTATCGCTACGGTTTCCGGACGGTTGAACGTGGGTGACGATCACGTCGCTCATGGTGATCTTGAGATACTCGAGCGGACTGCCGCCCGCCTTGCGAACGGTCAGCACGGCCTGGTCGATGTGCTTGCCCGTCAGGCAGTACTTCATCAGGTTCGGACTGGCCCGGTCGACGAAGTGTTCAAACGCGAGATCGTCCACCGTTGCTTTGCCCGCACCGCCACCGCTGCCGGAGTGCATCGAGGAATTCTGCGATACGGCCCATCCCCAGTGGGTTACTTCGATTTCGCCCTTGTGCGACGCGTCTTGCGATTCGCCGTCGATCCCGTTGATTTTCAGAAAGATGTCCATGGTCATGTCTAGTTACTCCTTTTTTACGAGAGCGGGTTGATGAAACAAGCCTTGGATGCCGCTGTCACTGCACGGCGGCACCCCGTTCTGAACCATCAGGCGCCTGAACATCCGATCATCAACTTCATGGAGAATTGCGAAGCGTTCGATCGGAACGGCCCAGATTCAGTTGTCGCTGCATATCGCCATGCAAGGTAGAGCGCTCATGCGCGATACGTTTCCGTGTTGTGTCTTCGACGTAATACGGGACCTGGCGCTATTCGTCGAACGATCAAACGCGCTTCGATCAGGCGGTGTCCTTCACCGACGGCAAGCGCGCCACCAGCCGCAATGACACCGTCAAACCTTCGAGCTGGAAATGCGGGCGCAGGAAGAACTTCGCCGAGTAATAGCCGGGATTACCCTCGATCTCTTCCACCACTACTTCAGCCGCCGCGAGCGGACGGCTCGCCTTGGTGTCTTGCGATGAGTTGGCCGGATCGGCGTCGACGTAATTCATGATCCAGCCGTTGAGCCACTGCTGCATTTCCTCGCGCTCGCGGAAACTGCCAATCTTGTCGCGCACGATGCACTTGAGGTAATGCGCAAAACGCGAGCACGCAAAAAGATATGGCAGGCGCGCCGAAAGATTCGCGTTGGCAGTCGCATCCGCGTCGTAGTATTCGGCGGGCCGCTGCAATGACTGCGCGCCGATGAAGGTCGCGTGATCCGTGTTCTTGCGATGAATCAGCGGGATGAACCCGTTCTTCGAGAGTTCGGCTTCGCGACGATCCGAGATGGCGATCTCGGTCGGGCACTTCATGTCGATGCCGCCGTCGTCGGTGGGGAAGGAGTGGCACGGCAAGTTTTCCACCGTGCCGCCCGATTCCACGCCGCGAATCAGCGAGCACCAACCGTACTGCTTGAAAGAACGGTTGATGTTCACACCCATGGCGTACGCGGCATTCGCCCACGCATAATTTCCATGATCGGCGCCGTTGGTCTCTTCCTCGAAGTCGAATTCGTCGACCGGATTGGTTTTCGCGCCATAGGGCAGGCGCGAAAGGAAGCGCGGCATTGCAAGACCGATGTAGCGGGCATCTTCGGTGCTGCGCAACGAATTCCAGGGCGCGTATTCGAGGTTCTGCGCAAAAATCTTGGTCAGGTCGCGCGGATTGGCGAGTTCCTGCCATGATTCCATTTGGAGCACCGAAGGCGATGCGCCTGAGATGAACGGTGTATGCGCGGCCGCCGCCACCTTGGCGATAGAGCCGAGCAGGTCGACGTCGGGCGGCGTATGGTCGAAGTAATAGTCCGCAACGAGACAGCCGTAAGGTTCACCGCCAAGCTGTCCATACTCTTCCTCGTAGATCTGCTTGAAGAGCGGGCTCTGGTCCCATGCGATGCCCTTGTAGCGCTTCATCGTGCGACGAAGTTCGTCTTTCGCGACATCCATGAAGCGAATTTTCAGGCGCTCGTCGGTCTCTGTGTTCGAGACGAGGTGATGCAGCCCCCGCCATGCCGACTCGAGCCTCTGAAAATCCTCGTTATGGATGATCAGATTGATCTGTTCGGATAGCTTATGATCTATTTGCGCAATAATGGCTTCGATGCTCTTGTAAGCGTCGTCGCTCACAACGATCGACTGCGCCAGCGCCTGCTCGGCCAGCGTCTGCACTGCCAGTTCAACGGATTCGCGCGCATGCTCCGTCTTGGGGCGGAATTCCTGTTCGAGCAGTTGCGCGAAGTCGCTGTGCTTGGCGTGTGCCTGAGCCTGCGCGGCTGCTGTGCGTGCTTGTGCCTGGTTGGCTGACATGGGTGTCCTCTTGTTCGTTCGATCCGTTCAAACCGCGTAATTGCCGTAGCAGTCGCGATCAGTTGAGCGTGGGTTCGGCGTCATCGCCGTTGGTCGTCGCACGGGGCTTGGGTGCCGCGGCCAGGGATTTGAGCAGCGCCGGGTCGGCTAGCAGCGAGTTGACGAGCGATTCGGCGCCCGACTTGCCATCCATGTAAGTCTGCAGGTTGGCGAGCTGTGTGCGCGCCTCGAGCAATTGACGCAGAGAATCCACTTTCTTCGCGACGGCCGCCGGAGAGAAGTCCTCAATGCTCTCGAAGGTCATATCGACCATCAACTGGCCTTGTCCCGTGAGCGTGTTCGGCACCGAGAATGCGACGCGCGGCTTGATTGCCTTCATGCGTTCGTCGAAGTTATCGATATCGATGTCGAGAAAGCGCCGATCCGCCACCGCGGGCAGCGGCTCGACGGGTTTGCCGGAGAGGTCGGCGAGCACGCCCATCACGAAGGGCAGCTCAATCTTCTTTTCGGAACCGTAGACCTCGACGTCGTATTCGATCTGCACGCGCGGCGCGCGGTTTCTCGCAATGAACTTCTGCGAACTGTTGTTGCTGGACTGGGACATGCTGTCTCCGTGGAGGAAATGTTAATGAGCCGCGACTGTGTCAGTGATTGCAAGCTCGATTGCGCTTGAGGGCGCGGCCTGCGCATCTGAAATTGCGATGTCGATGCGCCGGATCGAACGCCTTTGCGTGATGGCATCGAGCCAGACCGCGGAAAGGCGCGGCAGCACATGTTGTTCGATGAATCCGATCAGCACGCGCGCGCCGGTCTCCTGCACGAGACACCGCCCGACGATGTAGTCGACAAGGCGTTCGTCGAATGCAAGGACGACATCGTGCGCGCTCGACATACGCTGCGCGACGCGGTTCATGTGCAGTCGCACGATGCTCGCAAGCGATTCGTGGGCGAGCGGGCGATAGGGCACGATCGTCAAGCGACCGAGAAATGCCGCGGGGAATGTCTTTAGCAACTCGGGCGCGATCGCGGCGCGCAATGCGTCCTGATCGGGCGCAAGCGTCGCGTCGGCGCACAGGCTGGCGGTGAGGTCGGCGGCGGCGTTGGTGGTGAGCAGGATCGTCGTGTTACGGAAGTCGATGTAGCGGCCATCGCCGTCTTCCATGTAGCCCTTGTCGAAGACCTGAAAGAAGACCTCATGCACATCGCGATGCGCCTTTTCGATCTCGTCGAGCAAGACGACCGAATAGGGACGCCGACGCACCGCTTCGGTCAGCACGCCGCCTTCGCCATAACCGACGTATCCGGGCGGCGCACCCTTGAGACCGGAGACGGTATGCGCCTCCTGATACTCGCTCATGTTGATCGTGATGAGATTCTGTTCGCCGCCATAGAGCGCTTCGGCGAGGGCAAGCGCCGTCTCCGTCTTGCCGATACCCGACGGCCCCGCGAGCAGGAACACGCCCAGCGGCTTCTTCGGATCGGTCAGGCCGGCGCGCGCGGTCCGCACCCGTTCGCTGATCTGCTCGAGCGCGTCATTCTGACCGATCACGCGTGCGGCCAGCGTGGAGGACAGGGCGCGCACGGCGGCGATCTCGTCGGTGACCATGCGGCCTACCGGGATGCCAGTCCAGTCCGAGACGATCTCGGCGACGATGGCTTCGTCGACTTCCGGAAAGACGAGCGGTGTTTCGCCTTGCAGCGCGCGCAATTCCTGTTCGAGCGTGCGCAAGGCATCAGGCGGCGGGCGATCGTCGGCCGTTTCCGAAGCGTGCGCAGCGAGTGCCGCCTCCCGCGCGCTGATCAACGCCTGCGCGGCCGCGACCTGGGCTTTCCAATCTGCTTCCAATGCGCTTTCTTCCGCGCGCAACGTATCGATACGCGCCTGAATGGAGAGCACGCCATCGGTCGAATCGAGTCCGATGCGCGCCTCCTGTTCGAGCAAGTCACACTCCACGTGCGCCGCTTGCAATCGCTGCCGAACGTCTTGCAACTCACGCGGCGGCGTTTGCTGAGAGAGCGCCACGCGGGCGCACGCCGTGTCGAGCAGGCTGATCGCCTTATCGGGCAACTGACGTGATGGAATATAGCGATGCGATAACGCGACCGCTGCGCGAATCGCCTCGTCGCGCACGACGACGCTGTGATGCCGCGAGAACGTCTGAGCCAGTCCGCGCACCATGTCGATCGCCGCGTCCTCTTGCGGCTCGGCCACTTGCAGGACCTGGAAGCGCCGCGTGAGCGCGGGATCTTTCTCGATATGCCGCTTGTACTCCGACCACGTGGTCGCACCGATCACGCGCACCGCGCCGCGTGCGAGAGCGGGCTTGAGCAGATTCGCGGCGTCGCCGGTGCCGGCCTGACCGCCCGCGCCGACGAGCGTGTGGATCTCGTCCACGAACAGGATCACCGGCACGGGCGACTTCTTCGCCGCTTCGAGCACACCTTTGAGACGCGCTTCGAATTCCCCCTTCATGCTCGCGCCCGCCAGCAACGCGCCGACATCGAGCGAGAGCAGGCGCACCTCGGCGAGCACCGAAGGCACTTCGTTGCAGGCGATCGCAAGCGCCAGTCCTTCGACCACGGCGGTCTTGCCCACGCCCGCTTCGCCGGTCAGCAGAGGGTTGTTCTGCCGGCGACGCAGCAACACATCGACGATCGTGCGGATTTCCTGATCGCGTCCCGTCACCGTATCGATCTCGCCAGCACGCGCGAGCGCGGTGAGATCCGCACAGTACTGCTCGAGCGCGTCATGCGACGATGCACTCCGCGCGCCGGATGCCTCGCCAGGAAGAGCGGGGCTGAAGTCGCTGTTGTCGTAAGGCGCATCGTTCGACTCGGGTGAGCCGGCGATCCAGCCAGGCAAGACATCGTTGAAGCCTTCGACGGGAATACGGCCGAAGGCCGGGGACACGGCGAGCAGCAAGCGCCGTAATTCGGGTGTCCCGACCAGTGCAGCGAAAAGCCAGGCGCTTCGAATGCGACGATCGTCGAAGGCGAGCGTGGCGAGCACCCACGCGCGCTCGATCGCCATCTCGACATGGTGCGAGAAATCGCTGATCGAACTCGCCCCCGCAGGCAACACGCGTAACGCACGTGCGAGGTCTTGCTCGAGCGTTTCCCGTTCGATGCCGGCGTGACGGATCACGCGATGCAGGTCGCTGTCGGGCAGTTGCAGGAGTTGATGAATCCAGTGCGTGAGCTCCACATAGGGATTGCCACGCAATTTGCAGAACGTGGTCGCGGATTCGATACTCCGAAACAGCGTCGTGCCGAGTTTGCCAAAGAGATTCTGCCTGGAAATCATTGATTATTCTCAAACAAGAATTTCAGATGCGCGCAGTACGGATAAAACCAGAGCTCGGTGTTTTCGGTTTTGAGCGACTGAAATGTGTGCCTCGATAATCAACTCGTCTTTCCAGTTGGTCAAGTCGCAGTAATTAACCTGCTTAGGCGACTAAAAATACTGACGTAAGGCGGGTTATCACACTGTAAGTATCCTAAATATATGTATACAAACGGGATGTTATCCAGATTTCATTTCCGTGGGCGGCAGGTGGAATCAGAAATTAGGGTAAAAGAACAGATTGGAAAAGAGTAATCCTAGTATTTTTGTTAATTAAGGTGTTCTTTTTATTGAAATTTGACGCTATATCTTATTCGATAACCATCAATGCCTATTGGCACCTAATTAAGTCTGGAAAAATGCCTTGGACATGCGTTAATCTACGGAAACGATATTCATAAGCGTCGCGGTTAAACGATCTTTCCCGCACGTCAAAAAGCAAGTGAGTTAATGCGATCTCCTTCGATTTTCAAGCGGCGCAAAAGGTCCGGTGAGGCCGCGCGCATTGAGCCGCGAGTGCCCGAATGTGCCGCGTCGGCCGTCCATGAGGCGAGCGACTGCGACGATGTAACAGCCTTCGACACATTTTCGTCGTCGCCGGCGAGCGACGCGAACGACGGCGTGCTAGCACTGTTCAGCGCAAGCATGAGCGGCGCAGCCGATGCCCTCGCGCCTTCCGTGAAGCCGGCTACATCCGTGCACGATTCCGACGAACTCATTCGCGCGCTGCAGGGGCAATACTGTGCAGCGCTCGATTTATCGAATCTGGCGTCGTCGGCTTCGTGGGACGCATCGCCCGTATCCGCAGTGCATCTCGAGGCTTTCGCAGGATCGCACGACGATGCGAGTGAACGCGCACACGACGACGTGTCGATCAGCGAATTGTTTTCCGAACCGCAGCGGCTCGAGGAAGCAATCGGGCCGCTCCTCGAGGGCGACGCACTGGACGCAGAAGAGTTGAATCTGAACGCGGCGCCGGAAATCCTGCGGCTCTTCGCACCTTCGGAATATCACGTCAATGGCGCTGCGCAACGACGCTTCGTGCCGCCGCCGCTTGCGCGACGCGAGCATCATACGCTCGCCATCGACAGCCCTGTGCCGGGCTTCGGCGCAGTAACGCGTCATGGCGAAGGAGTGCAAGCAGAATGACCGCAGAGACACCTGTCACGATCCGAAGCTTATCGCATGCGCCGCTCGGCGAGTTGCTACGCGAAGCCGAAGCGCGCGTGCGCGCGCAGCCGGCGCTCGCCGCGCATCGCTGGGCGCTGTTCCACATCTTGTGCGTCGTTCAGGCATGGGAGCGAGCCGTGCAGCAGCTTCAGACGTATGCGCAACTCGAAGAATCGCAGACGCGCGTCGTGCACGCGTATCGACATTTGATACGCGCCGAACGCGCGCGGATCAAGGTCATGTCGGGCGAGCAGCAGCCCGATTTCATTTTCGATGAAGCGCCCGAGTGGATGCGCGGCCTGCTTACGGCGCTGGGTCTGTCCGCGGCGAATCAGGCCGATGCCGCCGACGACGCCCGTGAGGCCGCGCTCGACATGGCGCCGCTCGTCGCGGGCGCGGGCGAAGGACATCGCTTCTCGTGGATCGCCGATAGCGATACACGTCTCGGTCCGGTGTGCGAGTTCATCGCGGAAGGCCGCTACCGATGGCTCGCATTCGATGACATTGCGCAGTGGCAAGTTCGTCGGCCGAGCTCGCTCGTGGACCTCGTCTGGGCGCCGTGCAATCTGATGCTGCACGACGGCACGACGCTGCACGGCTTCATGCCCGCACGCTATGCGTCAACGTCTTCGTCCGGTGCGCGCGACGCGCTGTTGCTCGGTCACGAAACCGTGTGGCGGGAGTGCGGCCGCACAGGCGTCTTCGGGGAAGGCCGCAAGACGTGGACGACGAGCGCGGGTGACGTCGGTCTATTCGACCTCGCCGAGTGTGTGCTCGGCGCAGGCGCGAACGATGACGCGGGAGCAGACGCATGAGCGCGCAAGCACCGGCCAGGCGAGAGCCACGGCGCACAGACAGTCATTTGCTGCCCACGCTGATCGACCGTTTGCGCGACGACGCGCCGCATCGGCAAACGGAAGCGCCGGGCGAATACACCGTCACGCGCACGCAACTGCGCGACATCATTCAGCGCGATCTCGCCTATCTGCTCAACACCACGAATCTGGGCGACCAGCTCGATGCGCGACGCTATCCGCTCGTCGCCGCGTCGACGGTCAATTTCGGCGTGCCGCCGCTCGCCGGCGCGTTCATGGCATCGCGCGACTGGCGGGACATCGAGAGCATGGTCAAGCGCGCCATCATGACCTTCGAGCCGCGCCTGATGCCCGAATCGCTCGAAGTCGTCCCGTGCAGCAACGGCGATCGCGCCGGACGTCACAACCAGGTCGCCTTCGAGATTCGCGGGATGATTCGCATGGACCCGTACCCGCTCGAATTCATGGTGCAAAGTTCGCTCGATCTGGAAACGAGCCGCCTCAGCGCCGGTGCGACGCGCGCCTGATTCCGACACGATTTCGAAAGGCGATCCTTTGCATGGACCCGCGACTACTCGACTACTACAACGAAGAACTGGTCTATCTGCGCGAGAGCGCGGGGGAGTTCGCGCAGGCGCATCCGAAGATCGCCCGGCGTCTGGGCCTGCAGGCCGGCGAGATGACCGACCCGTATGTCGAGCGACTCATCGAATCGTTCTGCATGATGGCCGCGCGGATGCGCATCAAGCTCGATGCCGAGTTTCCGCGCTTCACGCAGCGTCTGCTCGAAGTGACGTACCCGAACTATGTGTCGCCGACGCCGTCGATGGCCGTCGTACGCATGTTTCCCGCGCATACGAAAGGCAACCTGAACGAAGGATTTCGCGTGCCGCGTGGCTTGTCGCTGAAAACGCGCACTCCCGGCGGCGAGCGCACGCCATGCACATTCCGGACGAGTCAGGACGTCGTGCTGTATCCGCTCGAGATCGTCGGCGCGTGGCTCACCGGCATCCCGCCGGACATTCATGGTCTCGAGCGCTATGTTCCCGCGCATGCCCAGGTGCGAGGCGCGCTGAGGTTGCGCATTCGCACGACCAACAAGAGCAGGATGGCGACGCTCGAGGGCCTCGATCGATTGCCGGTCTATCTGGCCGGCGATGAGCAGGTGGCCTCGAATCTGTTCGAACTCGTGCATGCGGCGGGCATTGCGTCCATCGTTGGCGAGCCCGGCGAGTTCAGCGCGCCGGATCGCCCGTTCGCGGCGGTCAGTTCGAAGGCGGTCGTCCATGACGGGCTGAATCCCGATCAGGGGCTCTTGCCGCTCGTGTGGTCCAGGTTTCACGGACACACCCTCCTACAGGAATATTTCTCGTGTCCGAGCCGCTTTTATTTCTTCACGCTCACGGGGCTCGCTGCGGGCCTGAAGATGACGCGTGGAGAAGAAGCCGAGATCGTCGTGCTCCTCGACCGGGCACCGGACAAGCTCGCCAGCCTCGTCGACGCGTCACGCTTCGCGTTGTTTTGCACACCGGTCATCAATCTGTTCGAGCAAAACCTGGATCGTATCGAGCTGACCGATACAGCCACCGAGTTCCATCTCGTGCCCAGACGTCAGCAGCCGCTCGACTACGAGGTCTTTTCGGTCGAAACGGTCGAGGCACGCGTCGCGCGGAACTCGAACGCGCAGACCTTTCGTCCGCTGTTTCAGACGCTCAGCGATGACGAAGGCAATCGCGGCCGCTACTTCTCGGTGCGTCGCGAGCGCCGCTTGTTGTCCGACTCGGCACGACGCTACGGCACGCGCACGCCATACATCGGCACCGAGACGTTCGTGTCGCTGGTCGATCAGCACGAAGCGCCTTATCGCGAAGGCATGCGGTATCTGTCCGCCAGGGCCTGGGTCACCAATCGCGACTTGCCGTTGCTCGTGCCGCGCAATGGCATCGACGACTTCGACAAGGCGGAGGGCGATGCGCCCCTCGCGAGCATCGGACTGATACGCCCGCCTAGCGCGCCGCGGCCGCCGTATGCAGAGGGAGAAACCGCGTGGCGGCTGATCCGTCAGCTCAACTTCAACTATCTGCCTCTCGAAGAACTCGATCATCGACCGGGCGGACAGGGCTTGCGCGACATGCTGCGGCTCTTCCTGAGCGGTGACGACACCGAACACGAGCGACAGGTCGAGAGCCTCGTTGGCGTAAAGACCAACCCGGTGACGCGCAAGCTGCCGGGTGCCGGTCCGCTGGTGTTTGGACGCGGCATCGAGTGCCGGCTGACCATCGACGAAACGGGATTCTCGGGCACGAGTCCCTATCTCTTCGGGATGATCCTCGAACATTATCTGGCCCGACATGTGTCGATGAACTCATTCACGCAGACCGAACTGCATTCGATGCAGCGCGGTCGCATCATGCGCTGGCCTGTGCGCATGGGTACGCGTGGGGTGGCGTGATGGAGCGGCGAGGCCTGGGCGGACTGCTGCGTGAGCTCGCGCTCTCGCACGAGATGATCGAGCACCTCGAGGCCGAACCATGGCGCTACGGCTTTCTTTCGCTGATGCGGCGTATCGGTGCGAATCCGGAGATCGATCCGATCGGCACTGCCGCGCGGCCTTCGGCCGAGCCGTTCCGACTCGGGCAGCAGCCCAGTCTTGCTTTCGCGCCGCGCGAGATTGCAAGCGTCGGCGAGTTGAACGGGCGGTTGCACGTGCGGCTCTTCGGCCTCGGCGCGCTCGGGCCCAATGGGCCACTGCCGTTGCACGTCACGGAGATCGCACGGGAGCGTGAGGAGAATCGGCACGATCCGACGCTGAGCCGTTTTCTCGATATCTTCCATCATCGTTATCTGACGCTCCTGTACCGGGCATGGGAATCGGCGCAGGCAGCGGCGGGTCTCGACCGGACCGATGACGAGCGCTTCTCGTTCTGCATCGCCAGCCTGACGGGCCAGGATACCGATGAAATATCGACGCGAGCCTTACCCGCTCACGCGCAACTCGCGGGATCGCCGAACCTCTTGCGCGAAGCACGCGATCCCGATGCGCTGCGCATGACGCTCGAGCATTACTTCAGTGTTCCGGTGCGCATCGAGGAATTCGTGTTCCACTGGATCGAGGTGGCGCGAGAGGAGCAGACACATCTTGGCGAGTTGAGCGCTTCGTCGATCATGGGCGACGGAGCCATGCTCGGTGAACAAGTGCCGGATCGGCAATACCGGTTTCGTCTGATCGTCGGGCCGGTGTCGCTCGATGACTATCTGCGCTTCACGCCGCATGGTGCTGCGCTGCCCGAACTCGTCGACTGGGTGCGCGCTTTCGTCGGATTCGAGTTCCAGTGGGAGCTGGAATTGCGCATTCGCGCGGAGTGTGCGTCTGGGGCCGTGATCGGTGAAGAGCAGCGATTGGGCTGGTCGGGTTGGCTCGGAAACTCACCCGATGAGCAGCCCGTTACAGGCATGCGCTTCGATCCGGAGCAATACGTGAAGCGCGGATCATCGCGGAAAACAACTGTTGAAGGTGCGGCATGAGCAAGAAGCGCAATGTAACGACAGAAGCCGGTCTCACTCACGACTGGATGACGCCTGTCACAGCGGATATGCCCTGCGGAGCGGACCCCGAATACGATCCGGAATTCATCCTGCTGTTCGGGCGGGTCGCCGCGCGCACGGAAACGCAGTATGGCGACTTCGTCGGCACGCCGGAACCGGTCAACTGGAGCGAGATCGAGCGCGATTGCCGCAGGCTCATGATGCGGGCGAAAGACATCCGTCTCGCAGTGTTGTTCACGCGGTGTCGAACGCGGCTGGCTGCGTTCGCAGGACTCGCCGAAGGCCTTGGCCTGCTTGCCGCCTGGCTGAACGCTTTCGCCGATACCGTGCATCCGCAACTGGGCGTCGACGAAGATCGTGACGCCGCGCTGGAAATCCGCATGAACGCGTTGCAGGCCTTGACCGATATGGACGGCTTGCTTGCGGACGTGCGCGAGATCGCGCTTGCGCGCTCGTCGGTTTCACGCCTGCAAGTACGCGATGTCGAGCGAGCCTTCGCGCAGCCGCGGCCGAGCGATGCGCTATCGGTCGATTCCGTGACGCGGCAACTCGATGATCTGCGCGCGCAACAACTCGAACTGTTCGCGCATATCGACGCAGCCATCGGGAAACTGGGTGAGATCGACGCATGGAGTCGCGAACACCTGGGCATGTTTGCAGCCGATTTGTCGATCTTGAGCCGCTTGCTTGCCCGGCTGACCGATCATCGGCCTGCAGCTCCTCGAATGAGCGACGAGGTCCGCCCCGTCGAGCCAATAGTCGATGCTTCAAGCGACGAACGCGAGCACGAAACGATCGAAGAAGAGAGCGGCTGTGAAGCTTCGCCCATGCTGTCGCAAAAGGGAACACTCATGAACCGTGAGACGGTGGTTCAAGCGATTCGCGAGGCGCGTCAGTGGTTCGAAGCACATGAGCCGAGCAGTCCGATTCCCGTGCTGCTGAGGCGCGCGGAACAATTCGTCGGTAAGCGCTATGCGGAAGTGGTCAAGGCGATTCCGGCGGAATTGCTCCTTGAGTGGGATCAACAGAACTGAGAGTTGAACCGATAGTTCGGAAATGTCGTCCTGAAAATTAAGCATAACGAATATATAAGAAGGTTGAATTGCATGAATTGCGAGGCAAGCTTCAGCAAACGCGAATGAAAAGGTGAGCACGTGTCCCTTCTAAGAGAGAGCCGATGGATGTACAAGCCCGGCTTCGATGCCAGCGATACGCGTGCGGACATCATATTGATGGCCGGCGGCACCCTTACTCTGCTGGACCCCACAGGCAAGCCGGAGTCGTTCTACTACGGTCGGACGGCGCGAGAGGTTTCCTTCGCCGAGTCGCGCGCGTTGAGGCTGCCGAAGCTGCGCCTGCCCGATCTGGATCGCTTCGACGTCGAAGCGCTGAGTGCGACGTCGTCCGACGGCGCCAAAGCCGTGAGCGCCGGGCAACGCGCAAATGAACCGCACGCGCCAGGAGACGGCGCGACGCCTCCACAAGCTGCCGACAGTTCTGACGGCGAGAAGCAGGCGCGTGCGCGCGCATTGAAGACGATCGCCCGGGAAACGAAGGAATTTACGAAGAACAGCGCCGACGAGAGAACGAAAGCCTCCGCGGGAAACGGATCGATTTTCATGACTCACGCATTCACCGGTGCGGAATTGCTTCGCTCGGATCTGCGCGGGGCCGTTGTCTTTGTGCATGGCGATGCAGAGACCGAAGTGCTTGCCGGCCCGCGTCGCTCGGTGATGCTGCTCGGAATCAATTCGGCGGAGCTGATGATGGGACTGTCTTCATCCGCCATGTCAGGACTGGCGGAACACGCGATCGGGCAGGCGCGCGCGTTGATGCTGATCGACGCAGGAAACGACGCTCCAACGATCACCGGTCCGGGTGTCGTGGTGGGCTTTCTGAACTAGCAAGCGGCAGGAAAAGCATACGCGTGCGGTTGAGAACCTGTCCGCCGATCAAACCAATACTGAAGAGGATGTGTCACCGTGAATAACGTAGCGTCTAAAGCGAACCATTCCGCCGAACCGTTGAACGCCCTTGCGAGGCAAGGTGATGCGGATCTTTTGGCCAAGGCGCGCTCGGGCATCGCAAGCGCAACGGGCGGCGGTTCGGGCGCGCGTACCGTGACCATGAGCGGCGCCGCATTGCCTCCAGGACCGACGGGCGATCCTGCCTTGCTTTTGCGATCCATACACGGCGAAGAATCACTTTCGAAGATCTACACCTATACGATCGATTGCTGCACGCCGCTCCATTCGCTGCTGCCGGAGCAGGCGGCAGCCAATCTCGACCTCAAGTCGATGATCGGCAAGGAACTCACTGTACGCATCGCGCTGGAGGGCAAGGGCAGCTTCGTTCCTGGCGCGATGGGCGCGGCGGGTGCGGTCAACATCGGGGCGGGCGTGCGCGAGATCAGCGGCATCGTCACGAAAGCGCATTATGTTGGGCAAACCAGGCGGCAAAGCCACTATCGGCTGCTGCTCGAGCCGTGGGTTTCGCTTGCCGATCAGGCGTCGGATTACCGGATCTTCCAGGGAAAGACGGTTGTCGAGATCGTCGAGCAGGTGCTCGGCAAATACATGTATTCCTACGAGACGCGGCTCAGCGAACAGTATCCGGCGCTGGACTATCAGGTCCAGTATGGTGAGACGGATTACCGCTTCATCCAGCGACTGATGGCCGAGCATGGCATCTACTGGTTTTTCGAGCATAGCGACGGCTTTCACCGGATGATTCTGGTGGATCAGCTCGGTGCGCACAAGCCGGTGGAAAGCGCCGCGTATCAGACGATTTCGTACTTCCCGCCGGGACACAGAATCGACGAAGAGCACATCGACTATTTCCGCATCGACGGAAGTCTTCAGCCCGGACGCTGGACTACGAATGACTTCGACTTCAAGAAGCCGAGTGCGGCCCTGATCAAGCAAAACGAATTGCCGCAGGAGACCTCGCATAACGATCTCGAGCGATATGAATGGCCGGGGGATTTCACCGATCCATCTCATGGAGAGCAGTTCGCGCGCATTCGCATGGAGGAGGTGCGGGCGCGCGGCGAGCGAGCCAGTGGCTCGGGCAATGTGCGCGATATCGTTTGCGGAACGACGTTCCGGCTCTCCGGTTTCCCGCACGAAGCAGCCAACCAGGAGTATCTCGTGCTTTCGTCGTCCATCAGCGCGTCGGAAGCGCATCAGACGAGCGGCGCAGGGCAGTATCAATTCACGTCGTCATTCGTCGTGCAGCCGGCGACGACGGTGTACCGGCCACCGCGCGAGGACTATCCGAAGCCGCGCACCAGCGGCCCTCAGACGGCCATCGTGACGGGTCCGGCAGGGCAGGAGATCTGGACCGATCAATACGGGCGGGTGAAGCTGAGCTTTCACTGGGACCGCTCGGGCGTGAAGGATCAAAGTTCGTCGTGCTGGGTGCGGGTGTCGTACCCGTGGGCGGGCGGCGGTTACGGCGGGGTGAATATTCCGCGCATCGGCAGCGAGGTCATTGTCGATTTCGAGAACGGCGATCCGGACCGGCCGATCGTGGTGGGGCGCTTGTATAACGCCGAGTCCATGCCGCCGTGGGAGTTGCCGGGCAATGCGACGCAAAGCGGGATGTTGTCGCGTTCGATGAAGGGCAACGCGGAGACGGCCAACGGCATTCGCTTCGACGACAAGCAGGGTGCCGAGGAGGTGATGCTGCTGGCCCAGAAGGACATGAATACGACCGTGAAGAACAACGAGTCGCACACGGTCAAGGCAAACCGCACGAAGACGATTCAGGGTAGCGAGACCACCGCTGTGTCGGGCAGCTTCGAGCCACGAAACGCCTTGAATAGCGCGGCGGCCACGGCCATCATGTTCATCACGGGCGGCCCGCCCACCAGCACCGGCCGCCCGGCGGGGATCGGCAGCATGACCGAGGTGGGCAAGGACATATACGTGCGCTTCGTGTGCGCGCTGTTATGGTCCATCGGCTCCATGCCCGCGACCCAACAACTGAGCGCGGGCAATGCAACAAACGACAGCGGATCGCCATTGACCAGCACCGTACGGCTGCCCATGAACGATTCGGAGTCGCCCGAGGGTCCTTTCGCATCCGAACCGGCAAAGCCGGCGCCCAGTGGAAAGTGCAGTCCCGGCACATGAAACGTGTGCGTGCCCGCGGTCGCGCGCAGCAATCCGTTGATCAGCACGGGCGCCCCGCCCCCGCCCTGACCAACGTTGCCGCCCAATGCGTCGGTCACCTTCGCCTGCACGTCGTTGAGCGCATTCATCGCGCCCATGCCCGCCTTGACCACATCATTGTTCATGACGTCGTTCACCGCAGACAGGCCCGACTGGACGAGATCGCTGTGCATGACGTCTTCGATCTTGTCCGCGTACTTCTGCACGAGCGCCTCGGCCTGCTCCTCGACGAAGCTGAATACGATGCTGCCGATCACCGACATCGCCGCGTTCACGTACTCGCGCAGGTCCAGCACCATGCCCACATGCGGATGCGGTAACGGCGTCGGCCCGCTGGGCAGCGTGACCATATGCACATCGATACCCACGACCGGGCTCAGGTGGTTCACAGCAAGCATCGTCATGACGCGCGATCCTCGTTCTTGCTCTCTTTATCGTTCGATTCGATCAGCCGCATCGATACCTCATCGGGCGCAAGCGGTTGGCGGCACATGCGTAACATTGCGCAGCGTCCAGATAGCGCTCTTCTGTCACATGCACGCTCGCCTCACAGTCCCTGGCAACGCGGCACCTGTGAGAACACCAACGGGCTGCTGCGCCAGTATCTGCCCAAAGGCACGGACCTCTCGGTCTACAGTCAGGACGAACTCGATGCAATTGCCGACAGTCTGAACAGCAGGCCACGCGCGACTCACGCCTTTCATTCACCATTCGAGGTCTTTGCTGCGACCCTTGCATCAGCAAGCCAGCCTCACGACTCTAAACACTAAACCCGCTGTTGCACTTCATCCTTGAAACCGCCCTTCATGATCTGGCGTTCGTTGGCGTCGAGCTTCGAAACCGCTTCGAAGCGCAGCCGGAAATCATCGTCCGGGCCGCGCTCCTGTTTATCAAAGAGCAGGACATCCGCACTTACCGATAAGGCAATAGCGAGACTACGCAAGACTTCGAGCGTTGGCTGAGACGTTCCGCCTTCGTAGCGCCTCAACTGCGACAGATGCACGCCGACCAGATCGGCCAAAGCTTGCTGAGTGAGGCCGCGTTGCTTGCGCAAGGCTGCGAGCCGTTTGGGGAAATCCATGGTCCACCACGTTAAAACTTGATGCGGCATGGTAAGTCCCCCTGTTTGGTCGGCTTGCGTGAAGCGTTCATAAATAGCAGCATAAAAAGCTAGTTTATGGTGCCTGACAGGTTTTTAGCCGGAGGACGGATGGCGCGCATCGCGGAAGCAGAGCTTGAGCGGCTAAAGGCCGAGGTGTCGGTGGAGCAGTTGGTGCGCGCGCAGGGCGTGGAGCTGGCGAAGTCGGGCAAGGATCGGCGCGGGCGTTGCCCGTTTCACGAGGATTCCACGCCGTCCCTTGTGGTGACGCCCGCCGCCAACGATTTCTTTATAGCTGTATTCACTTAACAATCCTAAATGTAGGATGCAACATATTTGCAAAAACTGCAGACGATCTACTTCGCGTCTGCTGTCATCATTCGGCTTACCGGCAATGCCATCTTCGACGGCTGCAATCCGAGCGAAATGAGTGCGCCGACGCAAGCCAGCAAAGAAATCTGTTCGAGGCCGGCCGCCGACCATCCGCGGACGTGGCGAGCCATCCGATCGTGTAGCCGGCAATCGATGCCGAACCGTACGGGCTTGACACGAACACGCCCGACGCCTTGTTGTTCAAATGGCCGCTGACCGAACGAATGTGATAACCGGCGAGGTTCACATAAATGGTTCCGCTGACGACGAGCCCCCACACGAACGACAACGCTTCCTGTGCAGCCACGCTGGTGGCGGAGTAGAACAACCCGTAGCCGAGCACGGCGGCAATCAGAAAGCTCACCGAGAGCATTTTGCGAGCCGACAGGGAGTCGCCGATCCAGCCGCCAGCAATCGATGCGAACACACCGATTCCGTAGGCGCTCATCACGTGTCCGGTAACGGCCGGCGTGAAGGCCAGATGCTCGCGCAGGAACGTTGGGTACATGCCGAGATACTCATAGATGATCAGGCTGCCGATCAGGCTGAGCACCGTCAACAGAGCGGTGTTGCGGTTGAGCAGCGTCGGCGCCGCGGAAATCTGCGCGCTATTGCGGCTCGCTTCCGCGGCCCGGACTTCGCTGAACCATGGGCGCACCGCCACAGCGAGCAGCACGATCGCGACCACCCAGAGGAGGCCGAATACGACCATGGGAAACCGCCACGTATGCCGCATCGCAAGCAAGCCGCTGCCTGCGATAGGGCCGACGATCGCGCCGACGCCGAACGAGAAGTTCACCGCGCCCACCGCAGTTGACCGGAAGCGGGTGAAGTAGCGGGTGCCGATTGCGATGATCACCGACAGTTGCATTGCCTCGCCGATGCCGGTCGCGGCGCGATACAGCAGATGTCGACAAAGCCGTGCGCGCAGGCAGTCAGCACCGTGCCGAGCGGCAGTCGCGGCGTTATCGCGCGTACTGTTCGAGCGCGTCAGCGAGGGCATCGAAGGTAACGCGGCAGCGCGGGCTCGCGCGCAGATTCTCGTGCATCGTCACCCAGGTTTCGAGTTGGAGCGCGAACGCCTTCGACAGCACGCGTACGAGACCATCACGGCGCGCAATCGCGACATGACATCCGCCGATTCCCGCGCCCGCGCGGATGAGTGCGAGTTGCGCAAGATCGCTATCGGCGCGCATCGAAAACATCGCGTGACGAAAACCCGGCAACGTGCGACTCACATCGCGAATGAACGCGTTTGGCTGGTCGTAGCCGATGACGGCGTGCTCTGCGAGCGCCGCCATGCTGCGCGGCGTGCCGTGACGGTCGAGATAGTCGCGCCGCGCGTGAAGCCCGACGTCGATCACGCCGACGCGCCGCGCGACGAGTTGCGTCTGACGCGGACGCACCATGCGCACGGCAATATCCACTTCGCGCCTCAGCAAGTCCTGCACGCGGTTCGACAGCACGAGTTCGACGATCAATCGCGGATGCCGCTCGCGCAACGCCGCGATGACCGGCGGCAGCACTTCGACCCCGACCACTTCGCTCGTGGATACGCGCACGACGCCCTGCACGCCCGCGCCATCGTCGCCCGTGTGGCCGCTCGCCGCGCGCTTGAGCGATGCCGCCGTGCTCTGCATCGCTTCGGCGTGCGACTGTAATGCAAGCCCAACGTCGGTTGGCTGAAGCCCGTTCTGTGAGCGCGTGAATAAGCTCACCTTCAGCGCCCGTTCGAGCGCTTCAACGTGGCGCCCCGCCGTCGGCTGCGTGATGCCGAGCGCCCGCGCTGCACCCGACAGCGAGCCTTCGCGCAGCACTGCGAGGAACGTTCGGTAGAGCTCCCAGCCGATGTCGTCTGCCATACGTTTTTGTATATCGGATAAACGAAGTTCGCCAATTTTAATGTGCGCGCGAAGGGCGGAGAATGGCTCCGCCAACAACTTTGGGGGCGTGACATGGCGCAAGGCGAAACGGTTTTGATACTTGGGGCGACGGGCGGCATTGGCGGGGAAGTGGCGCGGCAATTGCGCGACGCGGGCTGGCGCGTGCGCGGGCTGCGGCGTGGCGCGGGGGCATCAAAGGGCGACGGCATCGAATGGATTCACGGCGATGCGATGAACGCGGCCGACGTGACGCGCGCGGCGCAGGGCGTATCCGTGATCGTGCACGCGGTAAATCCGCCGGGCTACAAGCGCTGGGCCGAACTCGTGCTGCCGATGATCGACAACACCATCGCGGCCGCGAAGGCGCAGGGCGCTACCATCGTGTTGCCGGGCACGGTCTACAACTTCGGGCCGGACGCGTTTCCGTTCATCGACGAAGACGCGTCGCAGCATCCCGTCACCAGGAAAGGCGCGATTCGCGTGGAAATGGAAGCGCGTCTGCAACGCGCGAGCAAGGAAGGCGCGCGCGTGCTGATAGTGCGCGCGGGGGACTTTTTCGGGCCAAGAGCGGGCAATAACTGGCTCGCGCAAGGACTCGTGAAGCCCGGAAAGCCGGTCACGAAGATCAGCAATCCGGGTGCGCGCGGCATCGGACATCAATGGGCGTATCTGCCCGATGTGGCTCGCACGATGGTAAAACTGCTTGCGCACCGCCATTCGCTTGATGCGTTCGCGCGCTTCCACATGAGCGGTCATTGGGACGAGGACGGCACCGGCTTGGCCGACGCGATTCGTCGTGTAGTCGCGCGCCGCATCGGACGCGAGCCCTCTGTCGGCGGCTTTCCGTGGTGGCTGCTTGCGCTCGCCGCGCCGTTCAATGTGACGTTCAGGGAGCTTCGGGAAATGCGCTATCTATGGACGACGCCCGTGCATCTGAATAACGCGCGGCTCGTCCACACACTCGGGCACGAGCCGCATACGCCGCTGGACGTGGCCGTCGAAAAGACGCTCATCGGCCTCGGATGTCTCACGACTGACCTTCACGCTTCGATATCGAGGCTCACATCGTAGAGCGAGCGGCCGTTCAGATGGCGCGGCGAGACGGGCCTCGCGCAGCTCGCGGGATCAATCTTCGAGCGACCTGAATACTGCTGAAGTGCGCGCTGGCGAGCGGCTCCGCGAATTGCAGGACGCCAGGCTCACGTAGCGCAGATTCGGCAAAAAGTCAGATTCAGTTCGGTCGGGCCGAACCTTCCCCCATTGGGTGCGACTGCACCTCCCGCCGTACCCCCATGCGTGACAATTCGTATTATCAGGAATCGCGCTGAAAATAATTTCGAAAACGTCGAGGCGGCTTTTTGCTTTCCGTTGGTGGTTCGGGGTGGTGTTGACGCCGATGACGGGAAGCTATCACCGTAAAACAATCCGACGACCGTTTCGAATCGCAACGTTAAGAATCTTTCCACCATGCCGACCCGCGGCATCCGCAAACCCGCAAAGCCCCGCCAGCCGGGGCCTTGACGCATTTGGCCCGGCCCTTGCATTAATTGCGCTCCAGACAACCCGGAGCTGCACATGATCGAACGAGGCCGAGCCACCACGCTCACCCATACCGTCACGACCGCGGATCTCGCGTCTGCTCACGCGCAACGCACGGGCGAGCGCTACCCCGACGTGCTGTCCACGCCCGCGCTGCTGTCGCTGATCGAGCGCGCGTGCGCCGAAACACTGCGCGATGCTGTCGGCGAAGGGCAACTGTCCGTCGGCGTGACGACGCATCTTAATCATCTCGCGCCCACGCCGCTCGGCGCCGAAGTCTTCGCGACCGCGACTTTCCGCGACCTCGAAGGCTCGCTGTACTGGTTCGACATTGTCGCTTCCGATGCCGGCGGCCCGGTCGGCACGGCGAGCCACGCGCGCGCCATCGTCGAGCGATGCGCGATCGAAGCGCGCGCCGCGAAACGCCGCCGGACCGAATGACCCGCTCACACGACGAGAGAAGGCACATGGCTGATCATTCCCCGACGCACGGCGTCTTTTTCGACGAAGCGTTCGAAACGCTTCCGCCCGCCGACGTGCGCCGCCAGCAGGACGCGCTCTGGGCATCGCACTGGCCGTATCTGCGCTCGATGTCCGCGTTCTACCGGACCAAGCTCGCGCACTGGACCGGCCGCGACGACATCACGCTCGATACGCTCCAGGACATGCCTTTCACCGAGAAGGACGAGCTGCGCGTGAGCCAGGAAGGCGCGTCGCCGTACGGCAATTACGCCGCGTGCGCGGAAGCCGGCATCGCGCGGCTGCATCGCACGTCGGGCACGACCGGCCGGCCGCTGATTCTCGCCAACAGCGCTCGCGACGCTGCGGACATCGCCCGCGTCGGCGCGCGCTCGATGTGGGCGGCGGGCCTCCGTCCGGACGATCGCGTCGTGCATTGCCTGAACTACTGCATGTGGACGGGCGGCTTCACCGATCACACGATTCTCGAAGCCACCGGTGCGACGGTCGTGCCGTTCGGCGTCGGCAACACGCGGCTCCTGATCGATTCGATCCTCAATCTCGGCATCAACGCGATTTCCTGCACGCCGTCCTATCCCGCGCTGATCGAACAGGTGTTGCGCGAGACCCGCGGCCCCGCGCCGCGCGATCTCCGGCTGAAGCTCGGTCTCTTCGGCGGCGAAGCGGGTCTCGACAATCCCGAACTGCGCGCCGCGATGGAAGAGAAGTGGGGCTTCAAGGTGCGCAATGCGAACTTCGGCCTATCGGAAGTGCTGAGCATTCTTGGCGGACAGACCGACTGGACCCACGATCTGCTTTATCACGCGGCGGACGTGGTGTTCGCCGAGATCGTTGACCCCGAGACGCTCGCGCGTGTGCCGATCGAAGCGGGCACGACAGGCGAGCTCGTTTGCACGCACTTGCGCAAGCAATGTCAGCCGCTCGTGCGCTATCGGACGCGCGACGTCGTCACGGTGACCGCCACCGATCCTGGTCCGGACGGCCGCAGCGCGTGGCGCTTTCGTGTGACGGGCCGCACCGACGACATGTTCAACGTGCGCGGGGTGAACGTGTTTCCGGGCGCGGTGCGGCTCGCGGTCGAGGCGCTGCCGCAATGGGCGTCGGGCATGTTCCGCATCGTGCTGAAAGGGCCGGGTCCGTACGACCGCATCGCGATGACCGTCGAGGCCGCGAACGGCTTGCCCGTCGAGCGCTGGCCGGATGCGGCGCTGCGCATCGAGACGACCGTGCGCGAGCGCATCGGCGCGAGCGCGGCCGTGACCATGGTCCCGTTCGAACACTTTCCGCGCACCGAAGGCAAGACACGCTGGATCGACAAGGAGCCCGCATGAGCTACGTGAAGACAAGCATGGATGGGCCCGTTTGCATCGTGACGCTCGCGCGCCCCGAGCGCATGAACGCGATCGGCGGGCCGCTGCTCGACGATCTGCACGACGCGTTGCAACGCGCGAACGACGACGCGTCGTGCCGCGTGATCGTGCTGACGGGCGAAGGCCGCGCGTTCTGCGCGGGCGACGATCTCAAGGAATTCGGCGAGCAGAGCGCGAGCGATGCGAACATTCGTAGTCACATCGAGCGCATCCAGCGCATCACGCGCGATTTGATGTTCAACGCGAAGCCGGTCGTCGGTGCGGTGCATGGCTTCGCGGTCGGCGGCGGTTTCGAGTGGATGCTCAATTGCGACATCGTCGTGGCGTCGGACGATCTCGTCGCGTTCTTTCCGGAAATGGAGTGGGGCCAGTTCGTGACGGGCGGCGTCACGCATCTGCTGCCGCAATCGGTCGGCCATCAACGCGCGATGGAACTGTGGCTGCTCGGCGAACGGCAAAGCGCGCAGTCGCTGTTGTCGATGGGGCTCGTCAATCGCGTCGTGCCGCGCGCTGCGATGCTCGCCACGGCGATGACGCTGGCGGCGCGCATCGCGCGGAAGTCGCACACGTCGATTGCGCGTCTCAAGCGGACCGTCACCACGGCACTAACGGACACGCTTTCGCGCAGCCTCGAACTCGAATTCGCGGCGACCATCGAGGCCTTCGCGGACCCCGACGCCGCCGAGCGCGTGAAGGCCTTCGCGACGCGCAAGGAGAATGCACGATGAACCCGAAAGCCCTGACCTTCGATTACTTCGGCACGCTCGTCGATGTCGATCGCGGCGGCACGCTCGGCATGACGGAAGTGCTGCGGCGGCTGTCCGTCGAAACCAATGACGCACCGTTCGACATCTATCTCGACTGGGACATCCGCAACGTGCGGCTCTACCGCGGCCAGGCGTACGCGCGTTATCGCGATGTCGCGCAGCAGGCGCTCGCGGCCGTGCTGGATGCGCGCTGGCCCGGCGCGCGCCGTGGCCACACGATGGATGCGCTGACCGATGTGTTCCTCACGCATCTCGTCGAGGCATCGCCCGCGCACGAGGACGCGGCGCCGTTTCTGGACTGGGCCGCGTCGCGCTATCCGCTCATGCCGATCACGAACATGGATAGCGACCTGTGGCGCCGCACGCAGCTCACGCGCTACTTCGAGCACGTGACGACCGCGGAGATGGCGCAGGCGTACAAGCCGTCGCAGGCGATCTTCTCGCTCGCGCTCGACCGCCTCGCGCTGCCCGCGCAGGAGGTGCTGCATTGCTCGCTCGCGAGCTGGGCCGATATCGACGGCGCGAAGCCGCTCGGCATGGCGGTGGCGTGGATCAATCGCGGCGGCGATACGCTCGGCGCGTGGCAGCCGCGTCCGGATTTCGAGTTCGACACGTTGTCGCCGGTACGGGACGTTCTGGATAGTCTGTCATTCACAGCGACTGGGGAAACGATATGAAACCGATGAACATGGCGATTGCGTGCGTCGTATCCGCTGCGATGCTGTGCAGCGTTGTACACGCGCAGCAAGTGGTCAAGATCGGCGTGGCGGGACCGCTCACCGGCAGCGCGGCGCAAAGCGGCAAGGACGACGAGCGCGGCGTGCGCCTCGCCATCGACGAGCTGAACGCGACGGACTTTACGATCGCCGGCAAGCCCGTGAAATTCGAGCTGATCTCGATGGACGATCAGGGCGATCCGAAAGTCGGCGTGAACGTCGCGCAGAAGCTCGTCGACGATGGCGTTTCGGCGGTGATCGGCCATTACAACTCGGGCGTGAGCATTCCGGCGGCGCGTATCTATAACGATGCGCATGTCGTGATGATTACGGGCGCATCGTCGAATCCGGATCTCACGCATCTCGGTTATCCCTACGTGTTTCGCCTCGCCACCAACGACAACGTGATGGGAGGTCGCATGGCGGTCTATGCATCGAAGGTGCTCGGCGCGCAGCGCGCCGCCGTGATCGATGACCGGACCGCATACGGCACGGGCGTCGCCGACGTGTTCATCAAGACCGCGCAGAAGGAGGGCATGCAGGTCGTCGCGCGGGAATACAGCACCGACAAGTCAACCGATTTCAAGGCGATCCTCACGCAGATCAAGTCGCGCAATCCGCAGGTCGTGTTCTACGGCGGCTACTACGCGCAAGCCGCGACGCTCGCGCGGCAGATGGGCGAGCTCGGCGTGAACGCGACGCTCGTCGGCGGCGACGGCATCTGTTCGCCCGAGTTCGACAAGCTCTCGGCGGGCGTCGCCGACAAGCGCATGTTCTGCGCGCAGGGCGGTGCGCCGCTCGACACGCTGCCCGACGGCAAGACGTTCCGCGCGAAGTTCAAGAGCGCGTTCGGCGCCGATGTCGATACTTACGCGCCCGCGTTCTACGCAGCGACGCTCGTGGTCGCCGACGCGATGCAAAAGGCGGGATCAGCGAAACCCGAAGTATTCGTGAAGACGTTGCGCGTTCAGTCGTTCGCGAGCATCCTCGGCCCCGTGAAGTTCGATGCGAACGGTGACTGGATCGATGCGCCGGTCACGGTGTATCGGCTGAACGGCGGCGCGCTGACCGCGATCGCGCAGAAGGACTGATGCGCCACGCGACGCCGGGCGGCGGGATTTTGTCCTGATATATTCGAAGCCGTTGCCCGACCGTTCGCAGGCAGACATGGCCACCGTTGCGCTCGATCCCGACATCGCCACGCTGGAGAGCGCGCTCGCGTCTCCCCGCTGGCGCTTGGCGCGCCGTCTCGCGGCGCGCGAAGCGAAGGCATGCATCTGCACGCTGGATCGCGGCGGCCATGTGCTCGAAGGCGCCGCGCATATCGCCGATGCCACGCTCGATGCGTTCCTCGCGCAGTGTCCGTCGGATCGGCTCGCCGCCCTCGCGGAAGCGGCGACGGCGACATCGGATGGACGGTGCGTGATGCTCTCGTTGCAAGGCGCGGCTGCATCGGTTGCGCAGGCGTTCGCGCTGCGCGTCGATGCGCACGGGCGGCGGGTCTTTCTCGTCGCGTTGCGTTCGCCTTCATCAGATGATCCGACGCCCGCTCCGTGGATCGCGCTGCTCGGCGCGACGCTCGACGTCCTGCTTCACAGCGCCTTTGATCTCGCCGCCTATGACACGCTCGTCGAGGAACAGCGCGCGATCATCGATCATATCGGCGACGGTCTGATGGTCATCGGGCAAGGCCACGTGCTGCGGCACGTCAATTCGGTCGCGGGGCGCATCCTCGGCATCGATCCGAAGACGAGCATCGGCAAGACGCTCAACGAAGTGATCGATTTCGAGCCGATCGTCGGACCGATTTATCGCACGGGCGTGGGCTATGTCGATCGCGAACTGATCATCGATTCGCCGGCGCGGCATCTGCATCTGCTCGACACCGCCATTCCGATCAAGAACCGTTGCGGCGAAGTGGTGTCGGTCGTCAACACGTTTCGCGAGATGCGGCGCGTGCGCAAGATGGCCGGGCGCTACGCGGGCAATCACGCCCGCTTCACGTTCGGTAGCGTGATCGGATCGAGCGCGGGTCTGAAGCGCGCCGTCGATGCCGCGAAGAAGGCGGCGCGCGGCGCATCGAACGTGTTGTTGTCGGGCGAGAGCGGGGTCGGCAAGGAAGTCTTCGCTCAGGCGATCCACAATGCGAGCGCGCGCGCCGCGCAGCCGTTCATCGCGATCAACTGCGCGGCGTTGCCGCATGCGCTGATCGAAAGCGAGCTGTTCGGCCACGCGCCCGGCAGCTTCACCGGAGCGGCGCGCGACGGCCGTCCGGGCAAGTTCGAATCGGCCGATGGCGGCACGGTGTTTCTCGACGAGATATCGGAGCTGCCCATCGACGTGCAGGCGAAGCTGCTGCGCGTGCTGCAAGAGCGCGAAGTCACGCGCATCGGCGATACGCGCGGCATTCCCGTCGATGTGCGCATCATCTGCGCGAGCAATCGTGATCTCGCGTCGATGGTGATCGCGAAGACCTTCCGCGAAGACTTGTACTACCGCTGCAACGTGATCGAAATCACGATTCCGCCGCTTCGCGAGCGTCGCGAGGATATCCGTGCAATGGCGGCATTCTTTCTCGATCGATACTGCACGCGCATGCACAAGCCGACGCCGGAGATCGCGGAAGAGGCATTGCGGCAACTCGAAGCGCACGACTGGCCGGGCAATGTGCGCGAGATCGAAAATCTCGTCGAGAAGATCGTCAATTTCAATGAGGGCGAGCGTATCGCGGATGTGTCGTCGCTTCTCGGCAGTGCGCCTGTCGCGCAGACGGGCCGCGCGTCGCCGGACAATCTTGGCGCGCCGGTTTCGCTGAAGGAAGCGGAACGCATCGCGATACAGGCCGCGCTCGAAGCGTGCGGCTTCAATGTGACGAACTGCGCGAAGCTGCTGCAGGTGTCGAAGCCCGCACTCTACGCGAAGATGAAGCGGCATGGGATTCGTATTGAGAGGGCGATACGTGCGCCGGATTGAGGATCGCCAGTCGCCGTCTTTCGTCAGCAGCGACCAGACGGCGAGAAAGGGCACGGAACCGGCTCGCATCGCATGCGGATTATTGCGAACGTTATGAATGCCGCCGCCCATGCCCGGATCGATCCATTCGCCGTCGTCCTGCCGGAGTTCACCGGGCGTGAAGAGCACGTAGGCGGTGTCGTCGTCGATGAAGGGCGCAAGCGTGGCGTCGAGCCACTCGCATGCGGGATAGCGCGTCTGGGGCCGAACGCCATCGTCGGATGGTGTCTGCAGCCGCTCGAACACGCGCGCGGCGACGCGGCATTCGCCTTCCGGCAGTTTCTCCGACTGAAACAGCTTTTCCGCAATGGCGATGAAAGCCGCCACGTTCTCCGCACGGCGATTCATAAGAGCTTCCCCGCGACCAGGTGCTTCGGAAGACCATGCTGATTTTTTGCCGTTCGTGGATCGGTCTCGCCAAGAACATGTTGCAGTTCAGCTTGCGGAGCTAGACGTCGACGGTCTTGCGAGCGTCGAGGAGCCTGTTCGCCGCGCGCCGCGCCCATTTCCCCGAAAAGCCGCTGCTTTTCGAGTCTGATCGCAGGATCGGCTTTCATACGCTTCCCTTACGCTGGCGACGTCGATGCAAGGCTTTGCGAAGCCGCATCCGTATGTCACACGCCGTGCCTGCGGCGCGCAAATTCCAACGAAAAGGTCATCGTGAAGCCCATTCTTTCCACCGTCGCGGCGGGTGCGGCGTTTTCCCTGTTTCTTTCCGCGTGCGGCGGCTCGACGCCGTCCACGTCGGGCGGCGTGTATATGGGTCCGGTTGCGAACGCATCCGTGACCGCGCACGAGATCTCCGCCGACGGCACGGTGTCCGACAAACCCGCCGCCGTCGCCACCACCGATAGCGACGGCACGTTCAGCCTGCGCGGCACGCTGCGCTATCCGCTGCTCGTGCGCGTGACGGGCGGCAGCTTCGAGGAGGAAGCGAATGGAACGGCCACGAGCCTCTCCGGCGAACTCGACGCGGTCTATCTCAGCGCGCCGTCGCAGATGGTCGTATCCGCGTACTCGAACGCGGTCGTCGCCGATGCGCGCGCCGCGGGCGGCCTCGTCGCGGGCCATATCGCCGCGGCGATGGCGCGCGTGAACGCGTTCGCCGGCGATATCGACGTGCAGCAGACGACGCCGACGCTCGTCGCGATGGGCACGGCGTCGGCGGTCACGGACGGCGCGAAGATGGCGCTCGCCCTCGGCGCGGAATCCGAAAGCCGCACTACCGACGGCAGTTCCATCGATGCGAGCACGCAGGACATCGTCGCGCAGGCCGCCAACGGCGACACGCTGACTTCGTGCCACGCGGGCGCGGGCAATGTCGCCGCCGACGGCACGCTCGGCGCGCCCGACGGCGGCAACTGCTCGATCACGGCGGGCGCGTCGATGCACATGTCGAACCCGCGCAACCGCTCGGGCATCACGTCGGTCGCGCAACTGGAGCCGGTGATGCCGGGCGCGATCCAGACGGCGAAGGGCAGCGCGTCGACGTGCGGCGACCGCATCGCCTTGCTGAACGACAACCTCGCGCTCTTCGAAGGCCGCAGGAACGACGTGCAGGCGAAGCTCACCGGCAATATGACGAAGACCAACTGGTCGACCTTCCAGACGACGAGCAGCTGGGGCCCGCTCGCCGGCCAGTACGGCGCGATCGAGCCGCCCGCCGGATGCACGGACATCGCCATGTTCCAGCGCGAACTCGTGATCGCAGTCGAAAATTACTGGGTCGATCAGAATGTCAACTATTGCCATCACCACGTTCCGGGCTGGCTGCCGCCGGACGATTCGTCGTCGGCCGATCCGAGGTATCGCAATTCGTCGAAGGGCAGCACGTCGGGCGAGAAGAGCAGTTCGACGCAGAAGTACGGCATGACCTGCACCGCGCAGCGCAGCGGCATCGACGGCTCGCAGATCGTTCAGCACCAGGGCGAAGCGAGCGCGCAGGCCTTGCCGCCCGCGCAGATTCAATGGCACGGCGTGGACTGCTCCGACTTCACCGCGTGGGTCTACAACTTCGCGGGACTGACCACGGACAACCGCGAAGTCGAAACCGGCATCACCACGCAGGCGTGCATGACGCCCGCCGGCGCGGCGAGCACGCCCAAATGGGCCGGTCCGCAACAGACGGGCGTGCTGCTCGACATCAATCACGGCAACTTCGACGACACGTCGAAGCACCTGCTGCCGGGCGATCTGCTGTACATCACGGTCGCGCCGCCGAAGGTCAACAACGTGACGGTTCCGGAGACGGCAACCTCCACCATCGCGCTGTCGCATGTCGTGACCTGGACGGGGAAGAAGTGGTCCGAGCTGCGCAACGGGCCGGAAGGCTGGCGCTACGATCCGGCGCACATCGGCGAGCCGGGTTCGCGTCTCGGCGGCGATCTCGCCTACATCCTCAACGATAACGACGTGCTGCACGCGCTGAAGACGCTCGATCCGTACATGATCATCGACAGCCATTACGCGGGGCCGGCGTATCGGCCGTTCTACGGGTGGTACCGCGGCAGCGTGTCGAACGTGCGGCGCATCATCGGCGCGGACGAAGCGCGCGCGAATCCGCAACTCGCGGATCTGATCATCGAGCAACAGCCGTCGATGGCGCGTCCCGCCGCCAGGGGCACGCTCGGTCAGATCGTACTGGCGTCGAAGCACGGTCTCGCGAACGGCGGATACCGCCTCGCCTACACGCAAGGCAGCAACGGCGCGCTCGCGAGCTGCCAGCGGGTCGGTGTCGCGAAATAAGCGCGAGGTTAGCGAACAGCCGGCGCCGAGCAAGCGCGATGCAACGCGCGATGCAAAACACGCGGCGCGGCAAAGCCACGAATAGTCGCCTCTTTGGCGCTCTGCTCGGAGCTTTGGCCGCGCCGCGCATGGCTACACTGCGACGTACTCGAACCGGCGCGACACAACAACAAGGAACGGCGATGGCCGACGCTGTGGATCATTATTTCGTGGGCTTGACACAGCAGATTTCGGCTGGCGGACTCGCGCGACTGCGCGGTCATGGCGCGCCCACGATGCCGGCGTCGGTCGTCTATCCGGTCGGCGCGCGTTTCAGGCATTTCGTCGGGCCGCTGGTCACGCTGCTGACGAGCGACGCGCGCGTGCGCGAAGTCGTGCTGCGCCCCGTGCTCGGGCGGTATGGATCGAGTCAGGAACTATCCGTCGGTCTCGAAGTGAAAGCCGAAGCGGGCTTCGACGCCGCAAGGCTCGCCGCGAGCGTGTTCTCGCTCGCGAACGGCGCGGCGCAGACCGATGCTTTCGTCGGCCGCGTGCTGCCGCCGGGCGAGTGGACCGACAACGCGCGTCCCGGCCTCACGGTCATGTTCAAGGTGCCCACGCGCATCGCGGATACGGTCGAACTCGTGCGCCAGATCGTCGGCTTTCCCGGCGAAGGCTGGGCGATCGACGGTTTCACGATGATTCCCTCGGCCGATAGCCGCATCGGCATCGTGCAGGGTTTGCGCTACATCTTCCTTCCCGAAATCAGCGTCCGATGGGACGCCGGCCTGCGCGAGCGCCTCGGCGCGAACGAAAGCGAGATCGACGTGATCCTGCTCGATCAGGCGACGCGCATCGGACGTCTGTGCAAGCTGCTCGTGCAGGACGAGACCATCGAGGCCGCGTGGCTGAGCTGGTTCGACATCATGGTGGCGGGCATCGAGGACTACCGCGAGGTCATCGCCACGCTGATGGCGGAGCAGGGCGCGCGCACGGCCGATCCCAAATCCATGACGCGCATGGCCTTTTCCGAAATCCTGGAACTGACGAGCGCGAGCGTGCTGCAAAAGCGCCTGGCGTTTCTCGGCCACGGCGGCGCACGGCAGGACGAGACGGCACGCGCGGACATCGTGCCGGGCGTCGCCGCGTGAACGGCTCCGGTTACATCCGTAACGCAGCCGCCGGACATTGCAACACGGCGGTAGCACCGTCGCGCGAGACTCACGCAGAAGCAACAACGACGGAGCAAGCGATGAAAGCAACAGGCAGGCAAGGCAAAGCGCGCCGCACGCGGAGAAAGGCAGCATGACGCCGGAGCAGCTCAGGAACGCGCTCGCCCGCGACCGGCAGATCGCCGATATCGATCTGAGCGGCATTGATCTGTCCGGTCAGGACTTGTCCGGAAGCCGCTTCACGAATGTCTCGCTAGCGGGCGCGAATCTGTCGGGCGCGATGCTCGCCGGCGCGGAATTCCAAAAGGTCGCACTGTCCGGCGCGAATCTGACGCGCGCGCAGGCCGCGGGCGCGACATTCACGCGCGTCGATCTGCGCGCAGCGAATGCGCAGGACGCGGACTTTTCCGGCGCACATTTCAACGCCTGCGATTGCAACGCGAGCTCGTTCGCCGGGGCGCGGCTCATTCGCGCCGATGCCTACGGCAGCGTATTCGCCGGAACGGACTTCTCGCGCGCGACGCTCGTTCGCTGGACCGCGATGAACACCGATCTCGCGAGCGCCAAGCTGGCGGGCGCGTCGTTGCGCAATGCTTATCTAAAGGGCGCGAACCTTCGCGGCCATGATCTGCGGACGTGCGACCTGACCATGACGATTCTCGACGCCGCGCAACTGCAAGGCGCGAATCTCGGCGGGCTCGCGCTGGACCGCACGAGTTTCATCGATGCGCAACTCGACGGCGCAATGCTGGCCGGCGTGAAAGGCCAGTACACGGCGCTGCTCGGCGCGCGGCTCGCGCAGGCCGACTTGCAGGGCGCGCGCTTCGATTTATCGGATGCGAGCGGGGCGGATTTTTCCGACGCACGCGCCGATGGCGTGCACTGGGACCGCTCGGTATTGAAGAAGGCGACGTGGCGGCGCGCATCGCTGAAAGCCGCGCGGTTCGTGAACTGCGAGCTGTCTCATGCGGATTTTTCCGAGGCGGACGGCTCCCGCGCGGATTTGAGCGGCTCCAACGCACACGCGCTGAAACAGGAACGCACGCGCTGGGACGGCGCGAACCTGAGCAACGTGCGTCCCACGGACGACCTGCTGTTGCAGGCCGAAGAGTGGCGCGCCCGATGACGCGCCCGGCAGAGCGGACGCGGCAAACACGACTCGACACACGACTCGACAGGCGGAACGAACCATGAAGCAAACCAATCTGGTCCCGATGATGCGGGCGAGCAACGACGAAGCGGCCAGTCTCGTCTACGCGACCGTGACCGGGCGCGCGGGACAGTGGTACTTCCTGAGCGCAGCCGATGGCTCTCTGGAGCGCGCGCTGCGCGCGGATAGCTGCCTCGTCGAGCCGGATTGCGGCGATTCCGTGCTGGTCTGCCGCGCCGGCGCAAACGTCGCGGCTTACGTGCTGGCGGTGCTGGCGCGCGCGGTCCCGGACAGCGCCGATCTGCTGCTGCCGGGCGGCGTCGCGCTGCACGCGGCGCAAGGCGGGCTGCGGATCGACGCCGCGCGCATCCGCATGAACGCGACGTCGGAGGTGGCCATCGGTGCGCCGCGCGTGGCCGTGGAGGGCGTGATCGGCGATCTCGCCTTCGACCGGATGAACGCGTCGATTCGCGAGACGCAGGCGCGCTTCGGCATCGTGCGGACGGTCGCGCGGGAGATGACATCGACGGTGGAGCGGCTGGTGCAAAAGGCGCGCACGAGTTTCCGCTGGACCGAAGACGTCGACGAAACGCGCGCCGGCCGCGTGCGGATGCAGGTCGAGGAGCGGCTGCACATCACCGCGCAGCACGCGAGCGTGCTGGCCGAGGGCCATGTGCGTATCGACGGCGAAAAAATCGATCTCGGCTAAGGGGAACACCATGTTCGCAGTCACCAAACAGGCCGGGCAGTGCATGGGCGCGCCCGACGTCTGCAAGACGCCCGCGCCGCCCGCACCGCCCGTGCCGATTCCCTATCCGAACATCGGGATGCCGATGCTCGGCAATCCGGCGACGACCAAGGTGATGATCGGCGGGATGCCGGCGCTGACGACCGCATCGCAGATTTCCATGAGCGACGGCGATCAGGCCGGCGTGGCGGGCGGCGTCGTATCGAATCAGGTGATGGGGCCGGTCGCCTTCCCGCTCGGCAGCGTCTGCGTGATGCTCGAAGGCGCGCCCGCCGTGCGGCTCGGCGACATGACGCAGCACAACGACGGCAATATCGTCGGCTCGGTGGTGGCGCCGAGCCAGGCGATCGTCATGGTAATGAGCTGAGGCTCGCGCACACATGAAACGGCCATGCGAACGCCCGGAACCTGCGGCAGTGAAGGACGCGCGGCGCGACCAAGCGAGCGGCGCGCGACGCCGCGGGGCTGTTCGAACCCAAAAAAGCCTGTGAGGAAAGCATTGTGAATGCACCGTCTGACAACGTACTCGCGAATCGGCGCTTCGATTTCCGATCCGCCGCGCACGATGCCGGCAAGTTCGCCGTCGTCGAAATGGAAGGCTTCGAGGCGATCTCGCAGCCCTTCCGCTTCACGCTGACCCTCGTGTCGGAAGATGCGTCGATCGATTTCGACGCCATGCTCAGGCATCCCGCGACGTTCGTCATCTATCCGCCCGATGGCCGCGACAACGTGCCGTATCACGGCGTGCTGGCCGAATTCGACCAGTTGCATCGTGCGGACGGCTACGTGTTCTATCGCGCCGTGCTGGTGCCGCGTCTATGGCGGCTGTCGCTGTATCGCATCTCCGAGGTGTATCTCGACGAACAGCCGATTCCCGCCACGCTCGAGCGCGTGCTGAAGGACAGCCAGTTCACCGACAGCGATTACGCTTTCCGCCTGAGCGGCAATTTCGAGCGCAACGGCGCGTACCGGCCGCGCAGCTTCGTCTGTCAGTACGAGGAGACGCATCTTGATTTCGTGTCGCGCTGGCTCGAAAACGAAGGCATGTATTACTACTTCGATCACGACGCGGGCGGGCAACTGATCGTCGTCGATGACCGCATCATGCACGACGCGAACGCGGTGCAAGTCGACTATCGTCCCGACGACGAGATGGACACCGGCGTCTCCGGGCGCTCCGTGCGCGACTTCGTGAGCCGCCAGAAGCCCTTGCCCAAGGAAGTGATCCTGCAGGAGTTCAATCATCGCAAGGCGGCGGTGCCGCTGAAGATCGTCGAAACCGTATCGGACGACGGGCTCGGCCAGGTCATGCTCTACGGCGAGAATTTTCGCGGCGAGACCGAAGGCCGGCGCTACGCGAAACTGCGCGCGCAGGCGCTCGTCTGCCAGGGCCGCGTGTTTTCGGGCGAGGCGACGGCGGTCGGGCTGCGCAGCGGCTACTTCGCGCGGCTCGCGGGCCATTACCGGCAGGATTTCAACGACACCTATCTCATCACGGAGATTCATCACCGGGGCACGCAGGCGGGCGCGCTGCTGGCCGGCGCCAGTGGCGCGCGCGGCGAGACGTCGTATCGCAACAGTTTTCGCGCGATTCCCGCGAACGTGCAGTTCCGGCCGCAGCGCGCGACGTCCAAGCCGCGCGTGGCCGGCACGATGACCGCGTTCATCGACAGCGAAGGTTCGGGCCAGTACGCGGAGCTCGACGAGTTCGGTCAGTACAAGGTGCAACTGCCGTTCGATCTGACCGACAAGAATCCCAACAAGGGCTCCGCGCGCGTGCGCATGGCGACGCCCTATGCGGGCAGCGACCACGGCATGCACTTTCCGCTGCACAAGGGCGCCGAGGTGCTGCTGTCCTTCACCGACGGCGATCCGGACCGGCCCGTGATCGTCGGCGCGGTGCCGAATTCGGAGAATCCAAGCGTCGTCGAACAGGCGAGCGCGCACGAGAACCGCATCAGCACGGCGGGCGGCAACATGCTGCATATGGGCGACAGCGAAGGCAAGGAAGTCATGTGGCTGCATTCGCCGTTCCATAACAGCACGATCGGCATAGGCTCGATCGATCCGAAAGGCGGCGGCAGCATCTGGAGCAGCACGGCGGGCAACAGCGAAACCGTCACGCTCGGCACGACCAACGCGACGAGCGTCGGCGGCAAGAACACGTTGACGGTCGGCGCGGCGACGACGCTGTCGGCGGCCGTCAACAACAATGCGACGCTCGGCGCGACGCTTGCGATGTCGGCGGGCATGAGCGTCACGTGGAACGGCGTGTTCGCCGGGCTGCCCAACGCGGCGGCGGTGGGCGGGATCGCCGGGGCGGCGGCGGGCGGCGCGGGACTCGGGGCGCTCGCCGCGACATCGGGCGGCGGGGCATCGTCGATTGCGGGCAATACCGTCGCCGGCGCGGCGATCGGCGGTCTCATGGGCGCGGCGGCGGGCGCGTCGGGCGCGGGCTCGTGGCTGTCGCCATCGGTGCAGTCGCTGACCATCGACGATTCGACCGGCATCACGCTCAATCAGAAGCAGAACCAGCGCGCGGTGGAGAAAGTGACGCTGTCCGGCGGCCAGTTGCCGCTCGTCACGGCGACCGTGAACACGGTGAAGACGGGCGTCAAGATCGCGGCCAGCACCGCGCTCGCCGCGCAGGCGGCGCTCGCGATCGCCTCGACCTACAAGGCGTATCAGAGCGACGGCGCGAAAGCCGGCGCGTGGACGCCCAACACGACCGGGCTGCTGGACGCGCAGTACGCGCTCGCCGGGGCCGAGGCGCTCGGCGTCTATGGCTTCATGCAGTACGCGGCGCGATCGCTCGCCACGACGCTCAACACCGAAGCCGCCTACGTGAGCAACGTCACGCTCGACGACAAGGGCGTCAATCTCGGCGTCGGTCTCGCGGGCGTGGGCGCGAAGCTCGCGATGTCGACGCCCGATCTCGGCGCGAACGCGAGCGTCGCCATGACCGTGGGGCCGGCGGGCTCGCTCGCGAAGCTGTCGATGTCCGCGGCGGGCATCGCGATGACCACGCCGGCGAAATTCGGCGCCACCGGCAGCGATGTCGCGATCACCGGAGTCGCCACGACGACGATCAAGGCGCCGGCCGTCACCGTCGAGGCGGCGGCAGACCTGGCGCTCAAGGCTATCGGCAAGGCGAACCTGAGCGGCGCTTCCGTGTCGGCGCAGGCAACCGCCGATGTCGAGATCAACGCCGCGGGCAAGGCCGTGCTGCGCGGCCTCGGATCGACGACCGTGAGCGGCGCCACGGTGCTCCTGTACGCCGATTCCTGGGTGGCCTGCACCGGCAAACTGATCCAGTTGGGCTGAACGATGAAAGTCCTGAAATCGCTCGATATGGCGCTGCTCTACCGCGCCTTCCGTTTCGCGCGGCGCGACTCGCTTGCGCTGAGCCTGATGGCGTGTTTCCGCTTCGACGCGCCCGGCGGGATCGACGGTCTCGTGCCGGAAAACGAAGTCTGGGCGCTGGTCGAGCAGGCGCTCGGCAACGACGGAATGCTCGATCAGGGCTATCCGAAGCCGGCGGGCGAATATCTCGTCTACGGCGCGGCCTGCGCGCCGCTCGGCAGCGAGGTCGAGCAGATGCGCGTGAGCGTGCGTGTGGGCGAGCTCGCGAAAACGCTCGTCGTCAGCGGCGAGCGGCACTTCGGCGTCGGCGGATTGCCCTCGCGGCCAGCGCCGTATGCGCGCATTCCGATCGTCCCGGCGACGGCGTTCGGCGGGGCGGGCTGGACGGCGAATCCGTCCGGCAAGGGATGGGTATCGCCCGGGCAGGACGGCGGCGCGCGTCTGGCGCTGCCGAACGTCGAATACGAAACGCGGCGGATGCTCGGCCGCGCCGATTGTCCCGACCCGGCGGGCTTCTGGGCGTTCGATCCGATGTCGCCGCAGCGCCAGCAGTATCTCGGCGCGTGCGATGAACGCTGGCTCGCGACCGACTGGCCGCATCTGCCCGCCGACACGCGCGAGCAGTTCTTCATGAGCGCGCCGTCCGATCAATGGCGCGCGTCCGGCTATTTCGCCGGCGACGAGACGTTCGAGATTCAGGGCATGGATGCGCGTCGTCCGCTGTTGCGCGGCCAGTTGCCGGGCTTGCGCGCGCGCTGCTTCGTGTACGGCCGGGCGTCCGATGCGGCGTCCGATTCAGCGGTCGTGCGCGAACTCGACGCGCGGGCGGACACGGTCTGGCTGTTTCCCGAGCTCGGATGCGGGATGGTTCTGTATCGCGCGCTCGCCGCCGTCACCGATTCCGACGCGAGCGACGTCACGCACATGCTGGCCGCGTGGGAACCGATGGCATCGGCGCCGTTGCCGTTCGAGCATTATCGCGACGAGTTGCTGGCCAGCCTGACCAAAGCCGCCGACGCGACGCCCGCCGAACCGGCCGCGCCGATCGCCGCAAGCACGGCGGCGGCAACGGCGCCCGCCGCGCTGTCCGTCCCGGCGATGCCCGCGCCGATCACAGAGGAAGCGGCGCAAGAACTGGCTCAGGTCCAGACGATGACCGCGGACCTGAACCGTCAGACCGACGCCTTCATGAACAGGCACGGACTGACCGCGAAGGATCTCGAACCGTTCCTGAAGGTCGAGGAGCCGCCGGCTCCGGTGAGCCTCGCCGAAATCGAGCGCATGACCGCGGCGCAGAACGCGCGCACGCGTGCGTTCATGCAGACGCACGGCCTGAGCGACGCGGACCTCGCGCCGCTTCTGAAGGCCGCCGACCCGGGACCGGAGCCGAACCTCGCCGACTTGCCGTCGATGGCGGCGAGGATGCAGGACGCCACGCGCGAAATGCTGAAGCAGGCCGGCATGAGCGAGGGCGAGGTGAACGGCTGGCTGGCGTCGAATCCGGCAACCGCGGATCTCGCCGCGCTGCCGCAGCCCGGCACGCCGCTGCCTTCCGTCGATCCGTCCGCGCTCGCGGCGCTGGCGGCGCTGCCGGCAACACCCGCCATGCCGGACGCGCCCGACTTGTCCGCGCCGCCGTTGCCGCAGCCGCCGACGGCGCAACTGACGCGCGAGCAGGTGATCGCGCGGCACGCGGCGCGCGAGAGCCTCGCCGGCTACGATCTGTCCGGCCTCGATCTGTCCGCGCTCGATTTGTCCGGCGCGGATTTTTCGGCGGCGCTGCTCGAAAAGACCTCGTTCGCGAAGAGCGCGCTGCAACGCGCGAAGTTCAGCCAGGCGCTGCTCCGGGAGACGGATTTCAGCGGCGCGGATTTGCAGGATGCCGAACTGATGGACACGAGCGGCGGCGGCGCAAAGTTCACCGACGCCGATCTGCGCGCCGCGAACCTGACGGGCGGCGATTTCTCGATGGCCGATTTCAGCGCCGCGCGGCTCGGCGCGGCACGGCTCGGCCGCGCGCTCTTCAACAAGGCGAAGATGGCGGGCGCGGATGCATCGGCATGTCATGCGCAGGAAACCCACTTCGATGCCGGCGATCTGACCGGCGCGAACTTCCGTGGCGCGGCACTGGATCGTGCGACATTCCGCGAAAGCGTGCTGAACGGCGGCAACTTCGAAGGCGCGCGCTGCGAGCAGACGGTCTTCCACGGCGCACAGGCGCGGCAGGCAACGTTCGCCGGCGCGAACCTGGGCGCATCGCGCGCGCAGTCGGCGTGCTTCGACGGCGCGCAACTGGCGGGCGCGAACCTCGTCCGCGGGAACTGGCAGGGCGCGCAACTGCGCGGCGCGAATCTGGAGCGCGCGTTGCTGGACGATGCCGATTTCAGCAACGCGCAAGCCGCGACGGCGATCTTCCGGCGCGCGCTGGCGCCAGGCGCGAAGTTCGCGAAGGCCGATCTCAGCGGCGCCGATCTGACCGCGATCAACCTGTTCAAAGGTTCGCTGCGCAAGGCGAGGCTCGACGGCGCGCTGCTCCGGCACGCGAATCTGTACGGCGTCAATTTCGACGAGACGCAACCGACCCTCGCGATGGTCGAAGGCTCGAACATCGAGCGGACGATCCTCAAGTACCGGCCGCCGGCCGTCTGATGCGAAGCCCCGAACACTCGCCTCTTTGGCGCTTATTTCGAGGCATCGGACGCGCGGCGGCTCGCTACACTCTTGCCGATGTTTCCGATCGGCCGGAAGCACGAGAACAACCGAAGGGCGATGGCCGACGCCAGCCCGATAACCCAAGCAACGTATGTCCGATCTGACGGCGGCACTGTTCGCCCGCTATAACCGCGTCATGCGTATCGCGCTCGTCGGCGTGCTCGTCGTGGCGTGCGCGCTCGTCTATCTGCAATACCGGATGACGCTTCAAGCGCAGACTTCCGGCGTGAGCCAGCGGATGCAGGAGCAGGCGATCGCGCTCGACGCGCTCGTGCGCAGCAGCACCGACGCCGTCAACGCCATGCGCATTCAGGGCGAGACGTGGCTGCGGCTGCATCCGCAGGGCGCCCCCGATACGGCATTGCTCGACGCGCTCCGGCCCGGCAGGGAGCCGGACAGCATTCAGCTCGATGCGCTGCCCGCGCCGTGGACGCCCGCCGACGCGGGCAACTTGACAGGCCTCGTCGGGCCGCGCACGCGGGCGCTCGATCGCGAACTCAAGATGGCGCTGAGCCTGAACGGCCCGTTCAAGACGATCATGGCGAATCTGCCGGGCGCGACGTGGGTCTACTACACGTCGGCGCGGCGCTTCATCAATATTTATCCGTGGGTGGCGTCGAAGGATTACTTTTACGCCGACAGCCTCAGGAAGCAGGAGTTCTTTACGGAAGTGCAGCGCGCGCCGGGGCCCGAGCGTTCGGTGTTCTGGACGCCCGTTTATGTCGATGAAGCCGGCAAGGGTTTGATGGTGACCGCATCGGCGGGCGTGTTCGACGGCAGCGCGTTTCGCGGCTCGGTGTCGCTCGATCTGACGCTCGGCTGGCTCAACCAGTTCGTGCGTACGTGGCCGCCGGGACTCGGGCGGATGTTCATCGTGAACGACCGCGGACAGTTGCTCGCCGATCCCGAACTGGTGCACGCGGGCGCGCAGGAAGTGCGGATGGCCGCCGACGCCTTTCCGCCCGCGCTGCGCCGCGACGTCGAGCGCGTGCTGCGCGACGCCGACGGCCGTCTCACGATCTTCGACGACTATTACATCGAAGCGGTCGGCATCGGCCATGCGCCTTTCCGTCTCGTGCTGCTGCTGCCGCGCTGGAACCTGCAGCGCGTGGCGCTCGAAACCGGCGTGCCGAGCGTGCTCGTGCTGGTGCTGAGCCTCACGCTCATGCTGATGATCGCGAGCCGCATGACGTACAACGACGCGATTCTTCCCGCGCAGAAGCTCGTGCGCTACATCCAGGACGAAGACCGCGGCTCGGTCAAGTCGATTCCCGATATTCCGCAGGCGTGGCGGCCCTGGTTCCTGACGATCCAGAACGTCTTCAACGCGCATACGAAGCTCGTGTCGATCCAGCAGGAACTCGACGTCGCGCGGCGTATGCAGCAGTCGATCGTGCCGACGCGCTTTCCGTCGCGTCCCGACTTGCAGATGTTCGCGCGCATGGTTCCGGCGCGCGAAGTCGGCGGCGACTTCTACGATTACTTCTGGCTGTCCGATCAGAAGATCGGCGTGGTGATCGCGGACGTGTCGGGCAAAGGCGTGCCCGCCGCGCTTTTCATGGCGGTGGCGCGCACGCTGCTGCGCGCGATCGCGCCGAGCGCGGCGAGTCCGGGCGCGTGCCTCGCGCTCGCTAACGACCTGCTCGCGCAGGACAACGAGGCGACGATGTTCGTCACGCTGTTCTACGGCATTCTCGACACGGCGACCGGCGAACTCGAATACGCGAATGGCGGCCATAATCCGCCTTACGTGATCGCGCCCGACGGCTCGATATCGCAATTGCCGGGCACGGGCGGCATGGCGCTGGGCGTGATCGAAGGCACGCCGTTCGCGGAAGGACACATGCGTCTCGACGCCGGCACGACGCTTTTGCTGTACACCGATGGCGTGACCGAAGCGTTCAATCCCGCCGACGAGGAATACGGCGAACTGCGTCTCGCGCAGCATCTGGCCGACGCGAAGGGCGTGGAAGTCGAAGTGCTGCTGAAGCGCCTTTTCGACAGCGTGCATCGTTTCGCCGATGGCGCGCCGCAATCCGACGACATCACTTGCCTCGCGATTCATTACGGGGCTTCCGGACCGACGACATCATGAGCGCAACCGGCACGCTCGACACGCAACTGGACGCACGGACGCCGGATATCGGCGACCTGGTGGATCGCTTGGAGGCGCTCTTCGACGCGCACGGCCTGCCGCCGCCGCTCTTCCAGAGCTTCGCGATGGCTTTCGACGAAGTGATCTCGAACATCGCCGCGTACGGCTCCGCGCACGATCCGATTCGCGTGCGCGTGACGATCGCGGCCGACGCGGTGCGCGCCGAGGTCAGCGACGACGGCGTCGCCTTCGATCCGCTCCAGTTGCCGGACCCTGACGTGACAAGCGATGTCGATGATCGCGCGATCGGCGGTCTGGGCGTCTTCCTGGTCAGAAAGGTCATGGATGCGGTGACCTACGAGCGCCGCGACGATCGCAATTGCCTGCACTTCAGCAAGCGCATCGCCGCGCAGCCGGCTGCGTGATGCGCGTTATGAATTACCGAGGAACCCGATGAATATCAATGAAACCCGCGAAGGCGACGTGCTGGTGGTCGCCGTGGAAGGACGCATCGACAGCACGACGTCGAAACAGCTCGAGGACGTGTTGCCGGAGCGCGTGCAGGCGAGCCGCCGCGTGCTGCTCGACATGAGCGACGTGCAGTATGTGAGCTCCGCCGGCTTGCGCGTCTTGCTGAAGGCGGCGAAGGCGGCCCGCGGCACGGGACACGATCTGGTGCTGGCCGGCTTGCTGCCGCAGGTGCACGAGGTGTTTCAGGTGATCGGCTTCGATTCGCTGTTTCGCATAGTGCACGATCGCGCGGCGGCGATGGCAGCGCTTACCGCCTGATCGCTCTTCCTTTTCTCGTGCAAACAAAAAAGACCGCCTCATGTGAGGCGGCCTGCACGTCGGGTCATTCGATCAAGCCTTCGGCGCGAGCCAGGAATCCTCGGCTTCGATGCCATCCGGATCGAACGTCCACGTGATCTTCTCGTATGTGAACGAGATGTCTTCCATGTGGCCCATCTGCTTGTTCTCCGGCGACAGGCAGTTCGGCGTCCACGACTTCATGTTCGTCAGAATCGCGTTGGAGAGCTTCACGGTGTAGTACTTCTCCTCCGTGCCCTTGGGCGAAATGCGGTAGAACTCGAGCGTCACGTCCTTCATCTGCTCGCCCGACGTCAGCGCCTGGAACAGCTTCGGCGACGACTTGTCGATTTCCTTGGTGAGCGTCATCGGCAGATGCACGCGCTTGCCGGTGGGCAGGCCCGTTTGCGGGCTCTTCGGGATTTCGATGGTGTGATCGACGGCTTGCACGAGGATCTTTCCTTCGTGACCTTGAACCTTGGTCGAGCCTTCGATCTTGCCTTGGTTCTGGCCTTCGAGGGCGAGGTAGCAGGGCATCGGCATGATTCTTCTCCAGTGGTTGTTTGTCGGTTGTGCGCAGTTCGTTCTGTGCATGGGATGAATTCTGCGCGTCAGCCGTTACGGTGAAGTTTCAGAAAAGCCGGCTCAGGTTACGGATGAAACATGCGCTCGAAACCGCAAACAAAAAGGCCGCCTCGATGACGAGGCGGCCTTGCTTACCGCGATGGATCGATCCGGCTCAAGCCTTCGGCGCGAGCCACGAATCCTCGGCTTCGATGCCGTCGGGTTCGTACGTCCAGGTGATCTTCTCGTACGTGAACGACAGATTCTCCATGTGACCCATCTGCTTGTTTTCGAGCGACAGGCAGTTCGGCGTCCACGACTGCATGTTCGTGAGGATCGCGTTCGACAGCTTCACGGTGTAGTACTTCTCTTCCGTGCCCTTGGGCGAAATGCGATAGAACTCGAGCGTCACGTCCTTCATCTGCTCGCCCGACGCCAGCGCCTGAAACAGCTTCGGCGACGACTTGTCGATTTCCTTGGTCAGCGTCATCGCGCCATGCACGCGCTTGCCGGTGGGCAGGCCCGTCTGCGGGCTCTTCGGGATTTCGATGGTGTGATCGACGGCTTGCACGAGGATCTTTCCTTCGTGACCGCGAACCTTGTTCGAGCCTTCGATCTTGCCTTGGTTCTGGCCTTCGAGCGTGAGGTAGCAGGGCATCGGCATGATTTGTTCTCCAGTTGTTCGTTGGTTGTGCGCAGTTCGTTCTGTGCATGGGATGAATTCTGGGTGCGCGCCGTTACCGCCGCGTTTCAGAAAAACGCGCCCAGGTTACGAATGAAACACGCGGGATTCACGCCACTTCGTCGAAGCGTTCGAGCGCGGAGGCCCGCGTATCGGTGACGTTGAGAATGTTGAGAAATCCGCTGATCTCGAAGACTTCGCGGATCTGGTCGTGCATACCGCAGAGCACGAGCCGTCCGGCGGATTGCTTGAGACGCTTCGCCGCGATCAGCACGACGCGCAGTCCCGCGCTGGAGATATAGCCGAGCGCGCTCAGATCGAAAAGCAACTGGTTCAGGCCCTGATCGAGCTGGCGCTGGATTTCCGCTTCGACCTGCGCCGCGTTCGTGCTGTTCAGCGCGCCCTCGAGGCTCACGATGAGCACGTCGCCCTGCACTTCATACTGGTTTGCCACAATGGTTTCTCACGTAAGGGCGATATGGCGGCCTGCCTGTGTCGAGGCATGTCGCGTCGTTCGATGACGCTCCGATTGTTGACGGCAGAAATAAAAAATCCTTGAGCATCGAAACGCCTTCAAGAATTTGCGAACGCGGTCGTTAATGCCCTCAGCGACAGGAAAGTCAGCGTATCACGCGGGTTTTATGCCTAAGGCACGAATAGAACCCCGAACCCGGTTCTCTTTGCGGCAATGACCGGCGATACGGCATGAGATCGTTCCGTGTCGCCAGCAGCACGCGATGACGCCGATGCGCCAGCTTTCGCGAACGATCGTGCGACTCAAGCGACATTCACGCGCCACCGCGCTGCGACGCTAACAAAGCGGCCTGATTTTTCATCAACACTTTTGGTATTGGGTTAGGGGGTAGGCATGGCATCTGACGGTTCAGTGGCTCCGAAGGAGCGGGTCAATATTGTGTATCGTCCGGCCACCGGAGATGCCAAGGCGGAAGTCGAGTTGCCGCTCAAATTGCTGGTACTCGGCGACTTCACCTTGCGCGACGACGAAACGCCGATCGAGGAAATGAAGCCGGTCAACGTCGACAAGGACAACTTCAACGAAGTGCTCAAGGGCCAGAAGCTCTCGCTCGATCTCGCGGTGCCGAACCGCCTCGAAGCGAACGCCGACCCGGAAGCGAAGATCGCGATGAACCTGAAGTTCGAGTCCGTCGACGATTTCTCGCCCGACGCGATCGTCGAGAAGGTGCCCGAACTGCGTCAGATGATCGCCCTGCGCGATGCACTGAAGGCACTGAAGGGACCGCTCGGCAACATTCCCGATTTCCGCAAGCGGGTTCAGGAACTGATCGAAGACGAAGGCGTGCGCGCGCGTCTGATGAGCGAACTCGGCATCGAGGAAAAGTGACATGAGCGACATGGAAAAAGAACAGGCAGCCACCGCCGCGCCGGAAGCGGACGCGAGCATTTCGCTGCTCGACCAGCTGATCGAGTCGGCGCGCATCAAGCCGGGCGACGAAGCGTATTCGATCACGCGCCAGGGCATTCAGGCCTTCATCGGCCAGTTGCTGGAGCCGCAGAACGCGGTCGAGCGCATCACGCAGGCAACGGTCGACAGCATGATCGCTGACCTCGACCAGAAGCTGTGCGCGCAGGTCGACGCGATCCTGCATCACGCCGACTTTCAGAAGATGGAATCGGCGTGGCGCTCGCTCAAGTTCCTCGTGGACCGCACCAACTTCCGCGAGAACGTCAAGATTCAACTGCTGAGCGTGAGCAAGGGCAAGCTTCTCGAAGACTTCGAGGATGCCGCCGACATCACCAACTCGGGTCTCTACAAGAATCTCTACACGGCCGAATACGGCCAGTTCGGCGGCCAGCCGTTCGGCGCAATCGTCGCGAACTACGAGTTCGGCCCGGGCACGCAGGACGTCAAGCTGCTGCAGAACGTGGCGAGCGTCTCGGCGATGAGCCATGCGCCGTTCATTGCCGCGGCCGGTCCGCATTTCTTCGGCGTCGACAGCTATGACCAGTTGCCGAACCTGAAGGACTTGTCGTCGATCTTCGAAGGTCCGCAGTTCGTCAAGTGGAACGCGTTCCGCGAGTCGGAAGACGCGCGTTACGTCGGCCTCACGCTGCCGCACTTCCTGCTGCGCGTGCCGTATGGCGCCGATACCGTGCCCGCCAAGAAGTTCAACTACAAGGAAGACGTCTCGGGCGGCAACAGCCAGTTCCTGTGGGGCAACGCGGCGTTCGCGTTCGCTTCGCGCCTGACGTCGAGCTTCGCCGATTACCGCTGGTGCGCCAACGTGATCGGACCGCAAGGCGGCGGCACGGTCGGCGATCTGCCGGTGTACACGTACGAATCTATGGGCGAGCTGCAGAACAAGATTCCGACCGAAGTGCTCATCTCCGAGCGTCGCGAGTTCGAACTTGCCGAGCAGGGTTTCATTGCGCTGACGATGCGCAAGAACAGCGACAACGCCGCGTTCTTCTCGGCGAACTCGGCGCAAAAGCCGAAGTTCTTCGGCAACACGAAGGAAGGCAAGGACGCCGAGCTGAACTACAAGCTGAGCACGCAACTGCCGTACATGTTCGTCGTGAGCCGCCTCGCGCATTACATCAAGGTGATCCAGCGCGAGAACATCGGCACATGGAAAGAGCGCGTCGATCTCGAAAGCGAACTCAATACGTGGATTCGCCAGTACGTCGCGGACATGGACAACCCCGCCGAAGGCGTGCGCAGCCGTCGTCCGCTGCGTCAGGCGGAGATCGTCGTGGCCGATGTCGAAGGCGATCCGGGCTGGTATCGCGTGGACCTGAAGGTGCGTCCGCACTTCAAGTACATGGGCGCGTCGTTCACGCTGTCGCTCGTCGGCAAGCTGGACAAAAAATAAGCATTGAAGCGTCGTGGCGCAGGGCGTGTTTCATCTGTAACGCAGCGCGGAGGAACTGAAACCAGGCGGTAACGGGCCTTCTGCAACATGTGAAACATGCGCAGCGCAAACAAGAGCTGAGCAAAAAACCGGAGGCGGCGCTTCATCAGAGATCGCGCCGCTCCGACATCCAAACAGAGTGCTACCCATTAGGGGAAATATCATGCCGATGCCGTGCTACCTCACCCTCGAAGGCCAGAACCAAGGCAAGATCGAAGGCTCGACCAAGGTTCAAGGTCACGAAGGAAAGATCCTCGTGCAAGCCGTCGATCACACCATCGAAATCCCGAAGAGCCCGCAAACGGGCCTGCCCACCGGCAAGCGCGTGCATCTGCCGATGACGCTCACCAAGGAAATCGACAAGTCGTCGCCGAAGCTGTTCCAGGCGCTGACGTCGGGCGAGCAGATGAAGGACGTGACGCTCGAGTTCTACCGCATTTCGCCCAAGGGCACGGAGGAGAAGTACTACACCGTGAAGCTCTCCAACGCGATTCTGACGAACATGAAGTCGTGGACGCCGAACTGCCTGTCGCCGGAGAACAAGCAGATGGGCCACATGGAAGACATCTCGTTCACGTACGAGAAGATCACGTGGACGTTCGATCCGGATGGCATCGAAGCCGAAGATTCCTGGCTCGCGCCGAAGTCCTGAACGTAGCAGGCAGGAGGCGAGGTGAGAGAACGTCGGCTGCTGGAGCGCATCGCCACCTGGAATGCGGGCGAGCAGCGCTCCAACGAAACCCAGGTCGACGTTCTGCTCGACTCGGTGATGAGCCACCTGAGCCGCCTGCTCAACACGCGGCAGGGCAGCGTGCAGATCGATCCGCTTTTCGGCGTGCCCGATTTCACCAACCTTGCCGGCACCACCGCGATGGGTTCCACGCGCGAGATCGAAGAAGAAATCCGCAGGATGGTGGTGCGCTACGAACCGCGTATTAAGTCACCGCGCGTCACGCTCAATCGTCAGGAAACCGATGTGCTGTCCATCCGCTTCTCGCTCGAAGGTTCGCTCGAAGTGGACGACCGCGAAATTCCGCTGCGCATCTCGACGACCGTGGGCGCGAACGGCCGCGTGAGCGTCGGCTGATCGCATCGTCAAAACCTTTTTCTTCCGGGTGCCGCCGAGTCGGTGAAGCATGTTCAATCGATACTATCAGGATGAGCTGAACAAGCTGAAGGGCCTGGCCGGTGAGTTCGCGCTCGCGAACCCCGCCACCGCGCCGATGCTGTCCGGCACGTCGGCCGATCCGGATGTCGAGCGTCTGCTCGAAGGCGTCGCGTTTCTCAACGGCCTCACGCGCCAGAAACTCGACGACCAGTTCCCCGAGTTCGTTCAGGAACTCACGAATCTGCTGTTCCCGCATTATCTGCGGCCGGTGCCGGCTTCGACGCTGATCGGCTTCACCGCGAAGGGTCCGCGTACGGGCGCATCGCGGGTCGCGGCGGGCACCGAGCTCGCCTCCGTACCGGTCGATGGCACCGCGTGCCGCTTTCGCACGAGCTGCGATCTCGACGTCGAGCCGCTGCGCATCGCCGGGGTCAATCTGCTGAGTCACGCGGGCACGGCGCCGGTGCTGATGATCGACTTCGAAATGGAAGGCGGCCTGAGCATCGCGCAATGGAACGGCGATTCGATCCGCCTGTTCCTGAGCGGCGGCTATGTCGATGCATCGAAACTGCTTCTGCTGCTGATGAATCACGTGACCGACGTGCGCATCTCCGGCGGCAGCGGCGAGCGCCTGTCGCTCGGCGCGAAAAGCCTGCGCACGAGCGGCTTCGACGCGGGTCTCATCGGCTATCCGAGTCATGCTTCGAGCGGTTATCGCACGATCCAGGAATTCTTCACGCAACCGGAAAAGTTTCTCTTCATCGATATCGCCGGGCTCGAGCGCTGGACCGCGAATGCGAGCGGCTCGAGCTTCAGCATCGTCATGACGCTCGACGGCCTGCATGGCTGGATGCCCGAACTCGACACCGGCAGCTTGATGCTCAACGTGGTCCCGGCGGTCAACGTGTTCTCGCATGTCGCCGATCCGATCACGCACGATCATCGCGCGACCGAATATCGCGTGAATCCCGAAGGACGCGATCGCCGGCACTTTCAGGTGTATTCCGTCGACCAGGTGCTCGGCTATCAGCAGGGCCGCGCGCAGGAGCGCGTGTATCAGCCGTTCAGCATGTTCCGCCACGACGGACGCGGCGCGCAACTGAGCTATCGCACGACGTTGAAGAGCGCGAACGTCGAACGCGGCAGCGACGTGTATCTGTCGCTCAACTATCCGCCTTCCGAAACGCCGCTGCCGGAAACGCTGTCGATCCGCGTCACGTGCACGAATCGCGCATTGCCCGAAGGTCTCAAGCCGGGCGACATCAACGTGCCGACGAGCACGTCGCCCGATCAGATGAGCTTTACCAACATCCGCGCGATCACGCCCGCGCAGGACCCGCCCGCGGGCGAGGAACTGCTGTGGTGCCTGCTATCGCACGTGTCGCTGAATCTGCTGTCGCTCGCGAGCGCGGAAAACCTGCGCAAGATGCTCGGCCTGTACGTGTTCAACGGACGGCAAGGGCAGGAGCAGTCGAATCGCCGCCGCATCGAAGGCATCGTCGATGTGACGGCCACGCGCGAGTCGCGTCTCGTCGGGCGCGGCGGGATGCAGCGCGGCCAGTTGATCCGCATTCGTTGCCGTGAGGACCATTACGCCGGTATCGGCGACCTGTATCTGTTCGGCTGCATGATCGAACGCTTCCTCGGCGATTACGCCGGCATCAATGCCTATACGCGCGTCGAACTCGAAGACACGCTTTCCGGAACCGTATTCAAATGGCCGCCGAGACTCGGACAACAGCCGATGCTGTGAAGGCGCTGCTTCTCACCAACGGTGAGAAGTATTCCTACTTCCAGGCGATCCGGCTGCTGCGCCTGTACGACCGCCATACGGGGCTGAATCAGGAAAACCTGCGCGTTCGCCCGCGGCTCGGGCTCGGCTTCCCAGAGAACGACATCGACCGTATCGAGTCGATGCCGTCGGGCGGCTATCGCATCACGGCGAACTTCTTCGGCCTGTACGGCGTCGCCTCGCCGCTGCCGACCTATTACACCGAAGATCTCTTCGAGGAAGAGCGCGAAGGCCATCACGTCACGCGCGACTTTCTCGACGTCGTGCATTACGCGATGTATCCGCTGCTCTTCGACGCGTGGGCCAAGTACCGCGTCGAGCAGCGCATCGTCGAGGATCGGCACGAGGCGTCGCTCAATCAGCTGTATGCGTTCGTCGGCCTGCACGATCCGGACCTGCGCGCCGATCTCTTGCCCGGCAGCGCCGAACTGCTGCGCTACGCGGGCCTGCTCAATCAGCGGCCGCGCTCGGCGCTCGGCCTGAAAACCCTGCTCGCCGACGCCTTCGCGCCCGCCGATGTCAAGGTGATCTGCGGCGTGATGCGCGCGGTGCCGATTCCCGCCGATCAGCGCTGGCAACTGGGACGGCAGCAAAGCCGCCTCGGCGAAGACGCGTGGCTCGGCGCTGAAATCGACGATCACGAAGGCGCGATTCGCATCGAATTCGCGGACGTGCCGCAAAAACTGTTTCATCAGATGCTGCCGGGCGGAAGCGCGCACGCGCGTCTGCGCTTTTTCACGCGCTTCTACTTGACTGATCCGCTCGACGTCGATGTCGAACTGGAACTGCGCCACGAAGACGCCGGCACCGCGCGCCTGGGACGCGGCGCGTGGTCGCGGCTCGGTTTCGACACCTGGCTCAATCCCGGCGAGGCGAAGTCGCCGACCCGGGTTCACTACTCTCTCTAACCATTTGCTGGCCGTTGCTGCAAGACTAAGAGGAACACAAACATGCTGCTGGTCGAACTGAAGCCCCTGGTGGGCCGCCTCAACGGCTTTTGCAAACAGGCGCTCGAAGACGGCGTCGGGCTGTGCGTATCGCGCGGTCATTACGAGATCACGGTCGAGCATCTGCTCGTCAAGCTCTTCGAAAACCATCAGGCCGATATCGCGCTGCTGCTGCGCCAGCACGACGTCGATGCGGCGCTGGTGCAGCGCGCGATCAACCTGTCGCTCGAACAGATGAAGACGGGCAACGCGGGCCGTCCCGCGTTCTCGCCGCTGCTGCTGGAAATGCTGCAGGACGCGTGGCTGATCGCATCGGTGGATATGCAGGAGCCGCGCATCCGCTCCGGCGCGGCGTTGCTCGCGTTTCTCGCGCGCCCGACCTATTACGCGACCGGCGACTACGCCGCGCCGCTGCGCGCGCTCAACCGCGAAACGCTGATCCGCTCGTTCGATAGCGTCTGCGGCGGCTCCGTCGAAGCGGGCACGCGCGAAGCGATCGGCGAGAGCGCGGGCGATGCATCGGCGGCGGCAAGCGGCGACGGCAGCGCCATCGCGCGCTTCTGCGAAAACTTCACGGAGAAGGCGCGCGCGGGCAAGCTCGATCCGGTGTTCGGCCGCGATGCCGAAATCCGCCAGATGGTCGATATCCTCGCGCGCCGCCGCAAGAACAATCCGATCTGCGTCGGCGATCCGGGCGTCGGCAAGACGGCGGTCGTCGAAGGACTGGCGCTGCGCGTGGTCGAAGGCGATGTGCCCGATTCGCTGAAGGACGTGACCATCCTCGGTCTCGACATGGGCCTGCTGCAAGCGGGCGCGAGCGTGAAGGGCGAGTTCGAGAACCGCCTGAAGGGCGTGATTACGGAAGTGAAGGCATCGGCGAAACCGATCATTCTGTTCATCGACGAAGCGCACACGCTGATCGGCGCGGGCGGTCAGGCGGGCACCTCCGACGCCGCCAACCTGCTGAAACCGGCGCTCGCGCGCGGCGAGCTGCGCACCATCGCGGCGACGACGTGGGCCGAATACAAGAAGTATTTCGAAAAGGACGCGGCGCTCGCGCGGCGCTTCCAGCTCGTCAAGCTCGACGAGCCGGATCTCGATACCGCCGTGCTCATCTTGCGCGGCCTGAAGGCGAAGTACGAGGACGTGCACAAGGTCGTGCTGCGCGACGACGCGATCGTCGCGGCGGCCGAGTTGTCCAGCCGCTATATCACGGGCCGTCAGTTGCCGGACAAGGCCGTCGATCTGCTCGACACCGCCTGCGCGCGCGTGAAGGTCCTGCAAAGCGCGAAGCCCGACGTGCTCGAAAACACCGAGCGCCGCATTCAGGCGTTGCAGCGCGAAAAGAACGGTCTCGAACGCGATGCCGACAACCAGCAGCCCGTCGATCTCGCGCGTCTCGCCGAAATCGACGCGGAACTGCCGAAACTCGGCGCGCAAGCGGACGACCTGCGCGCCGTCTGGGAACGTCAGCGCGAAGCGGCGCGCGCGCTGCTCGACGCGCGTGCGTCGCGGCATCGCGCGAAGGCCGAAGGCGCATCGGCTGATGTGCTGCAAACGCTCTCCGATGCCATCGCGGCCGCCGCCGAGACGTTCAAAACGGCGCAGGGCAGCCAGCCGCTCGTGCATATCGACGTCGATCCGGACGTGGTCGCGCGCGTGATTTCGGACTGGACCGGCATTCCCGTAGGCAAGATGCTGCGCGATCAGGCGCAGAGCGTAATGCGCATGGCCGACACGCTGAAGGCGCGCATCCGCGGTCAGGATCACGCGATGGATCAGATCGCCGAAGTGCTGAAGACCGCCAAATCCGGCCTGAAGGATCCCGAGCAGCCGATGGGCGTGTTCCTGCTCGCGGGGCCGTCGGGCGTCGGCAAGACGGAGACGGCGCTGTCGGTGGCGGACATCCTGTTCGGCGACGAAAAGTCGACCACCGTCATCAACATGAGCGAGTTCCAGGAGAAGCACAACGTGAGCCGCCTGATCGGTTCGCCGCCGGGATACGTCGGCTATGGCGAAGGCGGCGTGCTGACCGAAGCGGTGCGCCAGCGCCCGTATTCGGTCGTGCTGCTCGATGAAGTCGAAAAGGCGCATCTCGACGTGATGAACCTGTTTTATCAGGTGTTCGACAAGGGCATGTTGTCGGACGGCGAGGGCAAGGAGATCGACTTCTCGAACACGGTGATCTTCCTCACGTCGAATCTGGCGACGGATGTCATCACCGAAATGACCGCCGGCGACGACAAGCCCGACGCCGCCACGCTGCTTTCCGCCGTGCGGCCGATTCTGTCGAACCACTTCAAGCCCGCGCTGCTCGCGCGCATGACGGTGATTCCGTACTTCGCGCTCGCCACCGATGCGCTCGCGGGCATCGTGCGTCTCAAGCTCGACAAGATCGTGCGGCGCGTCGCGCATAACAACAAGATGCGTTTCACGTACAGCGATGCCGTCGTCGCGCAGATCGCCGCGCGCTGCACGGAAGTGGAGACGGGCGCGCGCAACATCGACTTCATTCTGCGTGGCACGGTGCTGCCGCTGATGTCGCAGGAAATTCTCACGCGCATGGGCGAAGGCGCGGCGTTGCCGGAAGTGGCGCTGGATGTGAACGACGAAGGCGATTTCGTCGTGAGTTTTCCGGGCTGAAGTTACATCGGTAACGCGCGGGCGTCCGGCTGAAACACGATGGAAGCCGGGCGCCCGCAAACTGGCTTCGAGAATGCACGAACGACAAGAGGAAACGGCTTGAGCAAGGAACAGTTGGCGGCGGCGCTGGCGGGCGACAGGATGATCGACGATGCCGATCTTTGCGGCATCGATCTGTCCGGGCAGGATTTGTCGGCGTGCCGCTTTCGCAACGTGAAGCTCGCGGGCGCGAACTTCGCCGGCGCGACGCTCGCCGATGCGGATTTCGAAGCGTGCGATCTGTCGGGCGCGAATCTGTCGGGCGTGAGCGCGGCGGGCGTGTCGTTCGCGCGGGCGAATCTGAGCGGCGCGACGGCGCAGGCCGCGAACTTCGAGATGGCTTATTTCGCGGCCTGCGATTTCACGCGGACCGCGTTCGTTCAGGCCGGCTTCGTTCGCGCCGATATGCACGAATGCAGCTTCACGCAGACCGATTTTTCGCGCGCGAACCTCACGCGCCTCACGGCGATCAACATGGACTTCACGAGCGCCGTCTTCGCCGGGACGACGCTCTGCAACGTGTTCTTCGCGGGCTGCCTGCTGACGAAGCAGGATTTGCGAACGTGCGACCTGACGATGGCGATCCTCAACGACGCCGATCTCGCGGGCGTCGATCTGCGCGGCGCGGCGCTCGATCGCACGAGCCTCATGAACGCGCGGCTCGAAGGCGCGTCGCTCGCCGATGTGCGCGGCACGTACACCGCGTTGATCGGCGCGCGGCTCGCCCAAGCCGATCTGGCGGGCGCGAGCTTCGTCATGTCGGATGCGAGCGGCGCGGATTTCAGCGCGGCGCGCGCCGATGCGAGCCAGTGGACGCAATCGATGCTGCATTCGAGCCGCTGGCCGCGCGCATCGCTGATCGGGGCGCGGCTGATCGAATGCGATCTGTCGCACGCGGATTTATCGGACGCGAATTTGTCGCGCGCCGATTTGAGCAACACGAACGTCCACGCGATCGGGCAGACGAACGCCCGCTGGGACGGCGCGAATCTGAAGACCGCGCGCAAGACCGACGAAGCGCTCGCGCGCGCCGAGCAGTGGCGCGCCGCCTGAGCGTCTTACTTAACGAGCCAATCGAGTCAGGAAATGAAGAGCAGTCTGCAAACTCACGCACGCGCCGGACACGAGCAGGCCGCCGGTTTCACGTACGCGACCGTCACGGGCCGCGCGGATAAATGGTTCTTCGTCAGCGCCGCCGATGCATCCGTGGATCGCGCGCTGCGCGCCGATAGCTGCCTCATCGAGCCGGATTGCGGCGACACGGTGCTCGTCAGCCGTGGCGGCGCGGTCGGCGTGAATGCGGCGGCGTACATCGTCGCGTTGCTGGCGCGCGCATCGGCGCACAGCGCGCAACTGCTGCTGCCGGGCGGCGTCGCGCTGCATATGGCGCACGGCGATGTGCGGATAGAAGCGGCGCGCATCGACCTGAAGGCGACGGACGCCGTGTCGATGCAAGCGCCCGCGATCGGCATGGAAGCCTTGCACGGCGAGATGCGCCTGCATCGTCTGGATGCGTCGATCGGCGAGGTTCATGCGCGCCTGGGCATCGTCAGCAGCGTGGCGAAGCAGGTGACATCGACGGTCGGACGGCTCGTGCAGAAGGCGCGCGACAGCTTCCGCTGGATCGAAAAGGTCGATGAAACGCGCGCGGGGCGCGTGCGTATCAAGGCGCAAGAGCGCCTGCACGTGACCGCCCGCGATGCCAGCGTGCTCGCGCAAGGGCACGTGAAGATCGACGGCGAAAAGATCGATCTCGGTTGACACACACGCGACAAGGAGCCAGCGATGTTCGCCGTGACCAAGGAAAACGGGCAATGCATGGGTATGCCCGACACGTGCCTCACACCCGCGCCGCCCGCGCCGCCGGTGCCGGTGCCGTACCCCAACATCGCCATGCCGATGATGGGCAATCCGGCCACGCTGAAAGTGATGGTGCGCGGGATGCCCGCGCTCACGAAGGCGTCGAAGATTCCGATGTCGAACGGCGATCAGGCGGGCGCGAACGGCGGCGTCGCCTCGGGTTCGATGATGGGCGAAACCGAGTTCGTGATGAGCAGCCAGGTCGTCAAGTTCGAAGGCAATTTCGCGGTGCGCCTCGGCGACACGACCAGACAGAACGGCGGCAATACCGTCGGCAGCGTGCTGGCGCCGAGCCAGCCCGTCGTGATGATCATGAGTTGAGCGCGCGGTTTCGCGCGACGAACAGGGGAAAATGATGGAGATGCTGTCCAGCCAGGTGCTCGCCAACCGGCGCTTCGATTTCAGCACGACCGCCAGCAAGGGCACGGGCAGCGCCTATGCGTTTCAGGTCGTCGAGATGGAAGGCTTCGAGGCGCTCTCGCAGCCGTTTCGCTTCACGCTGACGCTCGTATCGGACGATGCTTCGGTCGATTTCGACGCGATGCTCGCGCATCCGGCCACCTTCACCATCCACGGCCCCGACGGCGACACGTCGACGCCGTATCACGGCATCCTCGCCGAGTTCGAGCAGATGCATCACGCGGACGATTACGTGTTCTATCGCGCCGTGCTGGTGCCGCGCGTCTGGAACCTGTCGCTGTCGCGCATTTCCGAGGTGTATCTCGACGAGCAGACGATCGCCGATACGCTCAAGACCGTGCTGAAGAACGGCGGCCTCACGACCAACGATTTCGAATTCAGGCTGACCGGCACGTATCGCACGCGCAGCTTCGTCTGCCAGTTCGAGGAAACGTATCTGGAGTTTCTGTCGCGCTGGATGGAGCACGAAGGCATGTACTTCTGCTTCGATCACGCGAGCGGTCAGGACAAGCTCGTCGTCGTCGACGATACGCTGATGCTCGACAAGAGCGCATCGGCCTTGCTGCCGCTGGTGTATCGGCCGGACGATCGCATGAACATCGGCCTCGCGCGCGACGCGGTGCGCAACTTCATGTTGCGCGCGAAGCCGCTGCCGAAGGAAGTGCTGTTGCAGGACTTCAATCATCGCAAGGCGGCGGTGGCGCTGAAGGCGACGGCGACCGTGTCGGAACAGGGCCGCGGCCAGGTGATGATCTACGGCGAAAATTTCCGTGACGAAACCGAAGGCGCGCGTTACGCGACCTTGCGCGCGCAGGAAATCTTCTGCGCCGGGCGCGTGTATTCGGGCGAAGGCACGGCGGTCGGGCTGCGCGCGGGCGCGTTCATGAAGCTCGCCGGGCATTATCGCGACGATTTCAACGCCGAATATCTGCTGACGGAGATTCATCATCGCGGCTCGCAGGCCGGCGCGCTGCTGACGGGCGCGCGCGGCGCCGAAGGCGATGCCGGCGCGGGCGGCGAAACCACATACAGCAACAGCTTTCGCGCGATCGCCTCGAACGTGCAGTTCCGCGCCGAGCGCGTGACGCTAAAGCCGCGCATTCCCGGCACGATGACGGCGACCATCGACGCCGAAAGCGACGATCCCACCTACGCCGACCTCGACGAATTCGGCCAGTACAAGGTGCAACTGCCGTTCGATCTCACCGACAAGAATCCGAACAAGGGCTCGGCGCGCGTGCGCATGGCCTCGCCCTACGCGGGCAGCGGCTACGGCATGGATTTCCCGTTGCTGAAGGGCGCGGAAGTGCTGCTGTCCTTCACGGATGGCGATCCGGACCAGCCCGTCATCACCAACGCGGTGCCGAACTCGGCGAACAAGAGCGTCGTCACGAGCGAAAACGCGGCGGAGAACCTGATCCGCACGGCGGGCGACAACGTCGTCAGCATCGACGATACGCGCGGCAAGCAATCGATCACGCTCGAATCGCCGTATCAGGAAAGCCGGATGACGGTCGGCTACTCGGCGGCGTCGAGCGGCTTTTTCGTGGCGACGAAGGGCAGTTCGCAGTCGATGACCGCGGGCGTCGACAATTCGCTGACCGTCGGCGCGAAAAACGATATTTCGCTGTCCGTCAACAGTTCGCTGGCGGCGGGCGTTACGAGCGACTACACGATCGGCATAGCGACCAGCTTTGCGGCGAGCGCGGAAGTGAGCTGGAAGCTCGGCCGGAGCATCGAACTCGACGATTGCGCCGAATCGGTGAGCCTCAAGAAGACCGTCACCGAGAAGGCGAGCGACAAGGTCAAGTTTCAGGGCGGTCTGGCCCCGATCTATACGACGCTGATCGACAAGACGAAGACGCGCGTGAAAGCGGCGGTTCTCGCGACCCTGGCCGCGAACAGCGCGATCGCGGCATCGGTCGCCACCAAATTGCTGAAGACCAACGGCGACGGCGAAACCGAGTACGGCAGCGACGAGAACCGCGACGCGGCACTGGTCGATTCGCTCGGCTCGGCGGCGGTGGACGTGCTGGTGCAGGCATTGATGCAGCACTATGCAAGCGGTGTCGCGGAGACGCTCGAAAAAGCGACGAACACGCACGCGAGCACGATGGAGATGGACCGCAACGGCATCGTCATGAAGGTGAGCAAGCCGGGCGCGGCGAGCCCGGCGCCGGTGGTGAACGCCTTGGGCTTCGCGGTGGAAGTCGATGCCGTCGCCGCCGATACCTCGGTCTCGCAGATCAAGCATACGTGGGCGACCTCCGCCACCGGCGAACTGGCGATGACGGAAACATCGAGCGTGCTGTCGTTCGAGAAGACCGGTGGCGGCAAAGGCACCGTGACGCTGTCGACGGCGGGCGCGAAGATCGAATCGCCGCAGGCGGTGCAAGCGGTATCGGGCAACGCGAGCGTGAAGGTCGAGCCGACGCAGCTCACGCTCGCGACGGACCCGGCCAAGAAGGTGTCCGTCGCGATTTCGGAAGATTCGGTCAAGACGACGGCGGGCGAAGCGACGCTGCTCGTCTCCAACGACAAGATCCGCATGGCATTGCCCGGCGGCACGAGCGGCCTGGGTTTCAAGTCGGACCAGGCGGTCTTCGCCTTCCAGAACCAGTCGGGCCTGAAGTGCACGCCGGCGGGGGTAAAGCTGTACGCCGGCGGCAAGCCGGTGCAACTGGGCTGAAGGACTGACGCGATGAAGGTCTTCAAACCCGCCGAGCTGGCGCTCATGTATCGCGCGTATCGCTTGAACCGGCGCAATCTGCTGGCCGTCGCGATGATGGGCTATTTCGATTTCGCCCGCAGCGATCTCGCGAACCTCTTGCCCGAGGCCGACATGTGGCAGGCCGTGCCCGATGCGCTCGGCGCCGATGTCCTGCTCGACGAAGGCAACGCCAAGCCGCGCGCCGAGTTCAAGGTGTACGGCGCGGCGCACGCGCCGCAAGGCCGCGAGGTGAGCGAGCAGCGCATCGCGGTGCGTATCGGCGGGCTGGCGAAATCGCTCATCGTGAGCGGCGAGCGGCAATTCGGCGCGCTCGGGATGCCGGGCGCGCCGAAGCCGTATGCGCGTATGCCGGTCGTGCCGGAAACCGCGTTCGGCGGGCCGGATTGCGCGGACAACCCGCGCGGCAAAGGCAGCGCGGCCGTCGCCGGGCCCGATGGCCGTGGAATCTGGCCGCTGCCGAACGTCGAGAGCGAGGGGCAGAGGCTTATTGAACGCGGCCAGCGCGTCGCGCCGGCGGGCTTCTGGGGACTCGCGATCGACGCGCCGCAGCGTCAGCGCTATCTCGGCAAGTGCGACCAGCGCTGGCTCGCGACCGACTGGCCGCATCTGCCCGCCGATACGCGTCTCGAATACTTCATGAGCGCGCCGCAGGATCAATGGCTCGACGGCTTTCTAAAAGGTGACGAAGCGTTCGAAATCCAGGGTATGCACGCCCGCCAGCCGATGTTGAAGGGCAACCTGCCGCGCCTGCGCGCGCGCTGCTTCGTGCACGCCGGCAAGCCGGGGCAGGGCACGCTGCGCGAAGTGGCGGCGCACGCGGAAACCGTGTGGCTCTTTCCGGAACTCGAACGCGGGATCGTGCTGTATCGCGCGCTCGCGGATGTCGCCGATCCCGACGCGCTCGACGTATCGCATCTGATGGCCGAGTGGGAATCGATGGACGCCGCGCCGCTGTCCTTCGAGCACTATCGCGCGCGCATTCAGGCGCTGGTCGAGGACGGCGGCGAACTGGCGGCGATGCAAGCCGATGCACAGTCCACGTCCGCCGCGCCCGCCGCGCCGGTGTCGTCCGCGCCAGCGGGCGCGGCGGCCGCCGCCGCGCCATCGCCCGCGCTGGCCGAGGTCGACGCGATGGCCGCGCAACTGGAGCAGCAAACGCGCGCCTTGATGGCGAAGCACGGCATCGGCGAGCAGGAGCTCGCGCGCTTCATGCCGTCCGCGCAGCCGGGGCCCGCGCCGACGCTCGCCGAAGTCGACAAGATGGCCGACGATCTCGACGCCGCGACGCGTGCGCTGATGCAAAAGCACAACCTGACCGGCGCCGATGTCGCGCCGTTCCTCCGGCGGATGGACACGCCGTCGCCCGCGAGCGGCAACGGCGCGGCGCTGCCGTCGCTGCTGCGCGATCTCGACGCGCACACGCAGTCCGCGCTGAGGCGCGCCGGCCTCACCGAAAACGATGCCCGCGCGTGGGCCGCGAACCAGCCGGGCCTCGCCGTGATCGCCGCCGAGCCGATGCCGTCGGGCGCGCTGCCCGAACTCGATCTCGCCGCGCTTGCCGTGCCAGCCGCGCCATCGCTGCCGCTGCCGGCTGTCGGCGAGCCGTCCTCGCCGCCCGCGCAAGCCCTGCTCACGCGCGAAACCGTCATCGCGATGCACGCGGCGCGTTCGAGCTTCGCGGGCTGCGATCTGTCGGGCATCGATCTTTCCGCGCTCGATCTGTGCGGCGCCGATTTCTCAGGCGCGCTGCTGCACGAGACGTCGTTCGCGAAAAGCCGTCTGGAAGGCGCGGACTTCTCCCAGGCGCTGCTGATGCAAACCGATTTCACCGATGCCGACCTGCATCGCGCGCGGCTCGCGCAGACGAGCGGCGGCGGAGGCTGTTTCGCGAACGCCAATTTACGCGGCGCGCAGCTGACCGACGGCGATTTCACCGGCGGCGACTTTTCCGGCGCGCGACTCGAAGACGCCGACGTGAGCGGCGCACAGTTCGACGGCGCGTCGATGACGGCCGTGAACGCATCGAACTGCAACGCGGCGCGGGCGCAGTTCATCGGCTGCGCGCTCGACGACGCGAACTTCGCCGCCGCGATCCTCACGCAAGCGAGCTTCGAGCGCAGCACGGTCGCGCGCGGCAACTTCGCGAAAGCACGCTGCGCGCACGCCGACTTTCAGGGCACGCAGGCGCCCGAAGCGAACTTCGCCGAAGCCGAGCTGAGCCCTTCCCGCGCCGACGCCCAAACCTGCTTCGAACGCGCGCGGCTGACGCGCGCGCGTCTTACCGGCGCGAGCTGGGAAGGGGTGCAACTGACCGCCGCCGCGCTCGACGAAGCGAACCTCGACAACGCCGACCTGAGCCGCGCCGCGGCGCGCACGGCGACGTTGCGGCGCGCATCGGCGAAAGGGGCGAAGTTCTCGCGCGCCGATCTGTCGGGCGCGGATTTGAGCGGCATCGACCTGTTCAAGGGTTCGCTGCGGCTCGCCACGCTTCAGGGCACCTTTCTGACGCGCGCGAACCTTTATGGCGTCGATTTCGAAGACGCCCGGCCGACGCTCGCGAGCGTCGAAGGCTCGAACATCGACCGCACTCTTCTGACGTTCAGGCCGCCCGCGGTCTGACGCAGTCATCGAAAGGAACTATCGGCATGAGCACGAAAACCGTCTGGATCACCGCGTTCGACAAGGAAAAGGCCGGCGCGCGCGTCGCCGCGCTGTCCCAGGTGCTGAAGCGCTACGGCCTCGCTACGCAGGGCCATTTCTGGGTCGACGAACCCGAAAAACTCGCGTGGCGCGCCGGACTCGACGCGCTGAACGCCGCCCGCGCCGACCTCTGGCTGATCCTCGCCGACGACGCCGCGCTCGCGAAACCTTCGGTGCGCTACGGCCTGTCGGTGTTCGCGGCGAGCCTGCGCGAGTCGCGGGGCGCGGGCTTTCCGGTGGCGCTGTCGGGGATGACGGACATCGCCGAGGTCCCGCCGATGCTCGGTCACGCGACCGTGCTGGTCGAGAGCAACGCGGCGTGGCCGGCGAAGATCGTCGCGCGCGCGAACATGGCGAAGGCGGGCGAGGCGCTGGATTACCGCGTCGAAGTGGTCGGCGAGGAGCAGCTCGGCCAGTGGTTCGCGCTCGGTCCGCGCGCGGGCGAGTGGAGCGGCGTCGTGTTCGGCGTGCACGGCGGCGGCGCGACGATCGATTTTCAGGCGGTCGGCCCGCGCGGCAAGCTGCCGGAAAAGACCGTGCTGGAGTATGCGCAGGAAGGTCTGACGCTTAAGGTCGGCGAGCGCGAATTCATCGCGTGGGCGGTGCGCAACCGGCTCGGCCCGGACGACGCCTATTACGCGCGTGTGAAAGGCACGCCCGAATCGATTCTTTTCATGCCCTACACGGAAGACAGCGAAGCCAGCGCGACTATTTTGCCGCTGGTGTGATGCCCTTGCCTCCGCTCCCGTCAAGCATCTCGAAGCCGCCGAATAAGGCCGGAAAGTCGCCTTTTATCGCCGTATGAGCGCGCGGCAATATCCGGAGAATGTGCGGCAGCAAGTAACGCTCGACGGCAAACGAATGGGGCACCGGCAATGGCTGTACCTGTAACCAGCAAGCATGCCGCACGCAGCGGCGGACAAAGCGCAAACGGAATGCGCCGTGTGATGGCGCTCGCGGGCGTCGCGCTCGCCTTGGGCGGCTGCGGCAGTTCGCCGCCGAAAGACCCGCTCGCGGATGTCGTCTGGAGCTACGCCACCGATTCGGTGCTGTTCGAGATCGCGGCCGATCCGGGTCTCAACCAGTTCGACGGCCAGTCGCACACGCTGCTGCTCGGCATCTACGAAACCGCCGACGCGCAAGCCTTCCGCAATCTCGCCGCCGACCCGAACGCGCTCGCCGAAACGATGGCCACCGGCAAGGTGCCGCCGACCTTCGCGCAGTTCTCGCGCTACGTCGTCGCGCCGGGCCAGCATTCCTATCTGATTCTGGATCGTGCGCAGAACACGCGCTCGATCGGGCTCGTCGCGGGCTATGCGCAGTTCGCCACGGCCAACGCGGCGCGCCAGTTCGACGTACCCGTCGTCACGAAGACGACCGGTTTCATCTTTCGCACGCACACCAAGCTGCCAGGATCGCTCGTCGTGCGGCTCAACCTCGGTGCGCAGGGCATCCTGAACGCCGAAGTAGAGCCGGGCGGTCCCGACGCCGCAACGCTCGCGCGCGCGCAGCAACTCGACGGCGGCGGCAAGGAAATCCGTCTCAGCGGCAGCGCGGCGGCGGCCTCCGGCGCCGGCGCGACGACCGGCGCCGTCGGCGCGGCCAGCACGCAAGACACGCCCCTGCGCAAAGTCAGCAACTAGCACATCGACTTCGATCAAATGGACCACAACAAGGGCGTTTACTGGTATCAGGGCATGTTCATGCAGCCCCAGCATTTTCAACTGGCGGCGCTGCACGAACAATTCCGCATCAAGCCTGTCGTCGAGACCGGCTTGCCGCATTTCTGGGGCGCGGGCGCGCTCGATATCGCGACGGGCGCCATCGCCAGCCAGACGATCGAGGTGCGCTCGGCGAAGCTGGTGTTTCCGGATCGGACGTACGTCGAGTTTCCGGGCAACGCGGTGCTCGCGCCGCGTTCGTTCGATGCCGCGTCCATCGGCGAGGGCCGCGCGCTGACCGTGTATCTCGGCGTGCGCAAGCTGGCCGCCGAAGGCAACAACGTGACGATGTGCGCCTCCGCCGATGATGCCGCCGCCGCGCCGACGCGCTACGCGAGCCTGCAGAACCCGGCGGACGTGCCCGATCTGCATTCGGATGGTCCCGCAGCGCCCGTGCACACGCTGCTGCACGTGCTGAAGGTGTTTTTCGAAGGCGAGACGGCCAATCTCGGCCAGTACGATCTGATTCCGATCGCGCAGCTCGCGCGCATCGGCGACACGGTGACGCTCTCGGAGCGCTTCATCGCGCCGGGTTACGCGCTCGCCGGGTCGGACACGCTGCTGCGCATCGTGCGCGAGATTCGCGACGATGTCGTCGGCCGCGCGCATCATCTGCAGGAATTCAAAAATCCGCGCGAATTGCAGAAAGCCGAGTTCGATCCCGGCTACATGATGCTGCTCCTCGCGATGCGCACGCTCTCGCGCGCCGCGCCCAATCTCGTGCATCTGACGCAAACGCCGGGCGTGCATCCGTGGCATGTGTACGGCGAGCTGCGCGCGCTGGTTGGCGAACTGAGCGCCTTTTCCGAGCGCTTCGACATGCTCGGCGAAGCCGCCGACGGCACGCCCGGCCTGCCCGCCTACGATCACACCGATCTCTACAACTGCTTCTCGCGCGCGCAGGCGCTGATCGGCTTTCTGCTCGGCGAGATCGCCATCGGGCCAGAGCATCTCGCGGTGCTCGACTATCGTGACGGCATGTTCGCGGGCGAATTGCCGCGCGCGTTCTTCGACCGCCGCAATCGCTTCTATCTCGTGCTGCGCACCGATCAGCCCGCCGCGCAAGTCGTCGACGGCGCGCTGCACGACGCGCGTCTCGCCAATGCCGCCGATGTCCGGCGTCTCGTCGCGCACGCGCTGCCGGGGCTTGAGCTGATTCATCTGCCGAACGCGCCGCAGGGTATGCCGCGGCGCGCGTCGTCGAACTATTTCCGGATCGAGCAGGTGAGCGATCTGTGGGATGCCGTCGAGCGCGACGAAAACATCGCGCTGCAATGGCCGGACGCGCCGCAGGACTTGCGCGCCGAAATCGTCGTGCTGCGGAGATAACGTGAGCCTCGCCGATACCTTCATCCCGCTTTTCGCGCATGTGCGGGCGTTTTCGCGCGCACCGTCGGGCGACGCCGCGAGCTTCACCGCGCAACTCGACGGCGCGATCGCCGCCGCACGGCTTTCCGCGCACGACGCGGGCTTCGCGCAGGCCGACATCGACGAAGCGCTGTTCGCTTTCAGCGCCTGGGCCGACGAACTGCTGCTCACGACGCAATGGACGGGCGCCGGACAATGGCAGCGCCATCTGCTGCAACGCCGCTACGCCAACGTCAGCAACGCGGGCGTGGCGTTCTACGACCGCCTCGCGCAGCTCACGCCGTCGCAACTGGCGGTGCGCGAGGTGTTCTATCTGTGTCTCGCGCTCGGCTTCGGCGGACGCTACGCCTACGACCGCAACCAGAAGACGCTCACCGACATCCGCCGCACCAATCTCGCGATGCTGCTGCCCGATGCCGACCAGTTCGGCGCGTCGGCGCGCGCGTTTCTGTTCCCCGACGGCTATCCCGTCGCCGGCGCCGACGCCGATGCGAACAGCCCCGCCGTGCGCACGCGCTTCACGGCGCGGCTCACGCGCGGCAAGCTGACCGCGATCCTGCTGCCGCTTTTCCTGCTGGCGGCGCTGTATGGCGTGTATCACACGGTCGTCGCGGAATCCGTCGATACGCTTCTTGCGCAGATCCACCTATGAAAACGCTCGGCATCGTGTTGTTGTGGCTGTTGACGCTGATCGTGGTCGCCGCGATCAGCTGGGGCGTCGTGCTCTATTTCGGCTGGCCGCTGTGGATCGCGCTCGCGATTTTCGCCGGCGTGTTCGCGCTGTACTTCTTCGCCATCTTCGCGCGCCGCATGTTCGTGATGATGCGCTCGCGCAGCCGGCTCGCCGCGCAGAGCAGGGCGCTTCATGCGGAGCCGGTCGCCGTATCGCCGGAAGCGATGCTGAAGCGCAAGTGGAAGGCCGCGATCGGCACGCTGCGCCAGTCGAATCTGCGCACCAAGGGCGATCCGCTCTATGCGCTGCCGTGGTTCATGGTCGTCGGGCAATCGGGCACGGGCAAGACGACGGCGCTCACGCGCGCGCGGCTGTCGTCGCCGATTCAGAAGATCAGCCAGCAGGCGAGCATCGGCCAGACGGTCAATTGCGACTGGTGGTATTTCGACCGCGCCGTGGTCATCGATTGCGCGGGCCGCTATGTGCAGGCCGAGGATATCGAGCAGGATCGCCGCGAATGGGAAGTCGGGCTCGACCTGCTCGGACGCTATCGGCCGCGCGAAGGCCTCGACGGGCTCGTGCTCGCGGTCAGCGCGGAGCGGCTGATGTCGCCCCACGCCGATACTTTCGCCGACGAAGGCCGCATCGTGCGCGCGCGTATCGAGCAGTTGATCCGCATGTTCGGCAAGCGTTTTCCGGTGTACGTGCTGGTCACGAAGTGCGACCGTCTCTACGGCTTCGAGGAATGGGCGAAGTCGCTGCCCGCCGATGCGCTCGATCAGGCGATGGGCTATCTCGCCGACGAAAGCGAATCGGCCGATTCGGGCGAGCGCGCGTTCGTCGGGCGCGCGTTCGACTCGATCGGCGCACGCTTGCAGGCGCTGCGCCTCGCGATGCTGTCGCGCGACACGCAGCCGTCGCCCGAACTGCTGATGTTCCCGAACGAACTGGCGCAGTTGCGCGGCGGACTCACGATGTTCCTCGGCACCTGTCTTGCCGACAGTCCGTATCTCGAACGGCCGCTTCTGCGCGGCATCTTCTTTTCCAGCGGACAACAGGAAGGCGGCGCAATGTCGGCGCTGATGGGTTCGCTGCTGAGCGCGTCGCCGCCGCACGCGAGCGATACCGCGGGCGTGTTCCTGCATGATTTCTTCGGCCGCATCCTGCCGCAGGACCGGCTCGCCGCGAAACCCGCCATGCTCGTGAATCACTGGCGGCGCGTCACGCAGAGCGTGGGCGTCGTCGCGTGGATACTGCTGCTGGCCGTGTTCGCGATCCTGCTTTCGGTATCGTTCGCGGGCAACAAGCAGACGCTCGAACTCGTGCGCAGCGCGCGTCCCGACAAGGCGGCGCTCAACGGCAACCTGTTCCACGACGCCAACGCGCTCTCGTATTCCAACGAAGTGCTGATGCAGGTCGCGCAGAACGACCGCCGCTGGATGTCGGGGCTGCTCGGCAACGGCGCGGGACTGGAAGCGCTGGAAGCGCGTCTGCACGACGTCTTCGTGCAGCAGTATCGGCAGGCGATTCAGCCGGCGGCGGATCAGAGCCAGCAGACGGCGCTGGCGGCATCGGCGGGACTCGCGAGCGCGTTCGGCCAGGCAGGGCAGTCGGGCCAGCCGGCCGAAGAGGCGCGCCAACTCCTGAACCTTGCGCGCTCGATCGCGCTGCTGCGCGCGCGCATGGGCGGCGCGGATCGCGAAACGCTCGAAGCGATGCCGCAGCCGGTCGCCACGTCGCTCTTTCCCGCGCAGCTCAACGCGCAGCTCAATCCGCTCGCCATTTCGTATCTCGTCTGGTCGCCCAAGGATGCGGGTTACTTGCAGATGCGCGCGAAAAGCCAGCGCGCGTTGCTCGATCAGGCTGTCGCGGCCGATCCGCAGATGACCTGGCTCGTCGGCCTCGTGCCGGACGGCGGCGAGGTTCCGGCGGCGCGGGCGGCGGATTTCTGGGGCGGCAACGCGCAGCCATTGACCATTCTCTCCGATGCGGGTCTGCGCACGGCGCGTGGCAGTGTCGTCGGCGCGAACGTCGCCAATACGGCGGACGCATCGGTGCCCGCCGTCTACACGGTCGCGGGCAAGCAGGCGCTCGATTCTCTCGCCGCGCAGATTCGCGCGTCGGTCAGCGATACGGCGCAGTTCGACCGGCAGCGCGCCGCGTTCGAGGACTGGTATCGCACGCAGCGCATCGCGGCGTGGCAGAGTTTCGTCGACGATTTCACGAAAGGTCCGGCGCCGTATGCGGGCGAAGCGGGTTGGCGCTCGGCGCTCGGCATCGTGAGCGGGCCGGCGAGTCCGTACTTCCGGCTGATTGCGCGCATCGACGAGGAATTCGCCCGCGAACCCGCCGATGCGCCGATGCCCGGCTGGATCACGCTCGCGCGCCAATTCGAGCAGGTGCGCGCGCAGGCGACGCGCGCCGGCGCGGCGAATCAGGCGGTGCGCGTGGCGGGCGCGATCAACGCGGTCGGCGGCGCGGCGCTGAAGGACGTGCTGTCCGGCTCGCCGCAACTCGGCAGCCGGACGGTGACGAACAACCTCGGCGCCGTCGATGCGCTCACGCAATATCTCGGCGCGCTGAACAAGCTCGCGCTCGACAGCAGCGCGGGCAGCGGCAAGGATTATCAGATCGCGGCGGATTATCAGCAGTACTCGACGAGCGCCCAGCCGCAGCCGTCGGAGATGATGAACGCGTTGCAGCCGCTTGCGCAGTTGCGCACGCTGCTCGGCACCGGAGAGCCATCGGATGCGCTGACGTGGCGTCTGATTCGCGGGCCGTTCGAGTTTCTGTCGGCGTATATCGAACAGCAGGCGTCGTGCGAGTTGCAGCGCGGCTGGGAATCGAGCGTGGTGTTTCCGTTGCAGGGCGCGACCGACAAGAGCGCGGCGATCGATCAGCTTTTCGGCGCGAAAGGCGCGGTCTGGGCTTTCGCCGATGGTCCGGCCAAACCGTTCCTCACGCGCAACGCGAACCGTTACGACGTGATCGAGACGCAGGGCTTCCGGGTGCCGTTCACGTCGGCGTTCGTGCCGACGCTCAACGGCGCGTATGGCCGGCAGCTTGCGCAGCAGCAGGCGAGCGCGCGCAGCGCCGCCGACAAGCAGGCGCAGCAGCTCGAAGCGCAGAAGGCGCAGCTCGAAGCGCAACAGCAGCTCGATCAGCTCGACCGCGCGCTCGCCGCGGCGAAGACGCAGGCCGATGCCGCGCGCGCCGTGACGGTGCCGCTGACGCTCACCGCGCAGCCGACCAACGTCAACGCCGGCGCGCAGGCCAAACCCTACGCGACGATTCTCACGGTGCAATGCGCGACGGGCGTGCAGACGCTGAACAACTACAACTTCCCGGTTAGCACGAGCTTCGCGTGGCAGGCGGGGCAGTGCGGCGACGTGCGCTTGCAGATCAAGATCGGCAACCTGACGCTGAACCGCAATTACGCGGGGCCGCTCGGCGTCGCGTCGTTCCTGAAGGATTTCGCCGATGGCCAGCGTCAGTTTGTTCCCGCCGATTTTCCGGCGAGCGAGACGGCGCTCAGGACGCTCGACGTGACGTCGCTGACGGTGATGTTTTCGGTGACGAATGGCGAGCAGGTCACGGACGCGGCGCAGAAGATTCAGCAGTACGACGCGCTGCAGAAGACGACCGCGCAGCAGAAGCAGCAGATTCAGGATGCGCAGGCGCAGCGTCAGCAGATGAGCCTCGCGGACCAGCTCGCGGTGATGTCGCCGGGGATGCCGCCGCTGCCGGCGATCGTGCCGACGGTGGCGGGCAATCCGGTGAGCCTCGGCGAACTGGGCGTGCCGGCGACGATCGGCGCGTGCTGGCGCGGTCAGACATCGGCGATGATGATGACGGGGCTTTGAGCCGGGGTTTGGCGTGAGGAAACATCGGCGGCGCGCCGGTGTTCTCGCTTTGCAGGGATGTCGCCGCTACCGGCGACCGTGCCGCGCGAGGATGGCAGCGTGCTGGATCCACGAAGAGGATGATCGGGCTTCAAGCCGCGCATCGGCATAAAAAAACACCGGCCTCGCGCTAATGCCGTTCAGTTAAGGTCTTTTCTTAGATAACGAACGGTGTACCGTTTAGGGCGGGATTTGACGACCCGGTCGC
>NZ_JALQDH010000112.1:0-13021 GCF_023631365.1 Caballeronia sp. INML2
CAGAAGGTAAGGCGACAGGCGACGAGGAAATGTCTGGCCGCTTATTTGGTTTACGGCGCGAAACTCGAAGTCCTTAGTGAAAAGCTGCGATAGTGTCCACTGTCACCAAGGGCGGCGAAACACGTGTCGCACGAGATCGGTTCTCTTCGCTTAATCGACGGCTTGAACGCCGGATCAGTGAGAGGAACTTAAAGTTGCGCAGGTTCACGGCTTGGGGCCTTAGGTGCGCTCAAGCGATCGGTCTTACATTGACGCCCGTCGTCTCGGTGCTCTTTACCGCGGCCGTGGGCAGCACGCTGTTCGTGGTCCTATTCGAATGCAAGTTCACGACAAGGCATCGCGCGTCTGAAAGTCATCTTGTCGAGGACGAGGCGTCTGGCGCATGAATCTGTTAGCTCGAACACGGCGCTGCTAATGAACGCGGCAACGAACATGTCTCGCTGACCGACCGTGAAGCACCTCGCATCCAGACTTGCCTTGCACACCTGCAGGCCGGTATCGAACCGCCCGCTGCGCCGTTTCCCCGGCGCGACATCGAACCAGGCGGTACCGCCGACTATGTTAAGCGCGACCGGCAGCGTGTACCCGAAGCGGGGCGCGACCTGGAGTGCGATCCGACGTATGTCGTCACGAAACGACTGCACAGCGCCCGGTTTCCAGCGAATCGTCGGCACCGGTCCGCCGGTCGGCGTCGCCCGTGCGCGAAAGTTGGCACGCACCGATCTCATCAACTAAAGTACAGATTAACCGGCTCCATCTTGCATGCCCGCTCATCCGGCGCAACGGGGGCTTCGGGAGGTGTGTCGTGTTGCGCCAGTGTCTTGCCCGTCTTCTTTTGCGCGTCGCGGTGACAATCGCGATGTTCTCGGGCATTGCGTGCCTGACCTTTGCGGCAACTCCATCGGGCGTGCCGACAGTGACTGCCAAAGAACCGGCACCGGGGGCGGAAAAGACGCTCGCAAAGAAGGCAGAATTGGCGCCGGCGGCGAGCGCCACCGAGACGCCGGATTTTTCCGCCATCGTCGAGCGCTACGGGCCGGCCGTCGTGAATATCGGAGCCGCTACGCCCGACGATCAGCCGCAAACGGCGACCCCCGACTCCCTCGATGAGGATGACCCAAACTCCTCGCTTTCTTTAAGAGCGTGGCACCGCAGTTCCAGGAACGGACCAATCCTCCCGGTGTCATCTTCGCCACGGGCTCCGGGTTCATCGTGAGCGCCGACGGCCTCATCGTCACTACCGCGCATGTCGTGAACCAGGCCGACGAAGTCAGCGTGACCCTGACCGACCGGCGCGAGTTCAAATCGAAAGTTCTGTCGATCGATGCCGGCAGCGATGTCGCGGTGCTGCGCATCGACGCGGCCGGGCTTCCCACCGTCAGGCTCGGAGACTCTTCAAAGGTGCGGCCCGGCGACCAGGTGCTGACGATCGGGTCGCCCAGGCGCGTTCAGACGACGGTCACGGCAGGCATCGTCAGCTCGACCCCGTCCCATGCGGCAGACGGCGAGTCCTTTGCCTTCTTGCAGACCGAAATCGCGACCCATCCAGACAATTCCGGCGGGCCGCTCTTCAATCGTGCCGGTGAGGTGATCGGCATCGACGTGCAGGTGTATGGCGGAAAGGAGCGCTTCCAGAGCCTGACCTTCGCCATCCCGATCAACGCGGCAAAGGCGCGCATGCAGCCGGCCGGACCGCGAGAGGCATCGAAGACCTGGCTCGGCATTGAAGTGCAGGACGTGGACCCGGGACTGGCCGGCGCGTTCGGCCTGCCTCGCGCGGCGGGCGCGCTCGTGATTTCGGTGGCGCCCGGTTCTCCGGCGCTTGACGCGGTGGGAACGAAAAGGCCCGATCGGCCATTGACAGCATGGCTGCCGAGCCGCGCGCCTGCGCGGTGACGGCAAACCCGCGCGCAAGGAGCCGCTCCTCGAACGACGGCAGCAACGCATAGCCGAGCCGCACATCATAGGGTCCGGCGGACGCCCGCGGAACGCTGGCGCTAGGTCCCTCGCCGACAGTAAAGCCGATCTCGCGCCCCAACTCCGACAGGTAACGGGCCTGCCGAAGCGAGGTCTGCATTTCGATCTGCGTCATGCGATGAACGGGTCTCAGCGGAACCGACGACGTCGCCATCGCTTGGCAAGCGCCACCACGTGCGCTCTACTATTGGCGGATTGCAACTCCGCCAGAAGATCCGCGTTTGCGGAAGTCTCCGACGCTAACTGCGATCGCGTGCGAGTGCCTCCACGCGACCGGGTTCCGCGGCGCGCAGAAGAATGAGCGCGATGCCGCCCCACACAAATTCGCGCACGCGCCGCAGCAACGCGAACGAAAGCGCGGCCTGTCGATCGATCCCGAACGCCGACGCGATTGCGACGATCGTCGCCTCCTGCACGCCGAGGCCGGCAGGCGCGATGAACACCGCATTGCGCACGGCCTGCGTGAGCGTTTCGATGGCGATGGCGCCCGCGACGGAGACCGGATGGCCGAGCATGTCCAACGCCGCGAAGACTTCGATTGCGCCGAGCACGTATCCGGCGAACTGCCACGCGAACGCGCGTGCGAGCAGCGGCACGCGCCGCAACAACGCGCCGATATCGCGGTCGAGGCGCTTGCCGTCGAGCTTTGCGGCGAGCGCGTGAGCAGGGTCGAGCCAGCGCCGCGCCATCGCTTCGAGACGATGAAACGGCGCGCCCCTGTGCGCGACGACGAACGCCGCCACGCAGATCGGCGACGATGCGATCAGACCCGCGCCGATCACGTTGCCGATGCCGCTGCCCGAAGCGCTGGCATGGAAGTGCAGCAGGAAGAGGCCGAGCACCGCAAGCGCGTATTGCACCGCGATCGTCACGAGCATTTCGACGATCACGGATGCGCTCACGCGGCTCACGTCCGGCAGATAACGCGTGCCGAGCCGGATGCCCGCGAGCTCGCCGCCGATGCCGCGCACCGGCAACAGGCGTCCGACGGCTTCGCGCACGACCGCGATCCACCACAGCGCGCTCACGTCGATGCGCTTGTCGAGCAGCAACTGCCATGCGCGCGCATCGAGCAGCAACGGCAGCGCGTGCAGCGGCACGAGCCACACGAGAACCGGTCCCGTGTGCGCGATGAGCGCGAACGCGTCCGCGATGCCCTCATGCAGCGCAAGCGCGACCAGCAGCGCGATGGCCGCCGGCCAGCGCAGCCACGCGATGCGTTTGAGCCAGGCCGTCACGTGGCCGGCTCCGGCGTGCGGGCGTGCCCGAACACATCCGCGAAGCCGCCGTGCATCGCGCCTGTCGATTCGATCGCGCGCGCGACGCGCGGCGAGCACAAGGCGGCCAGTTCGTCCGCATGACGATAGTCGCGCATCGATGGCGTCAGTGGCGCGCCCTTCGTCGCGGGATGGCAATAGATTTCGAGCACGCCGTCGGGTGCTTTCGCGAGCAATGCGAGCAACGCGGCTTCATCCATGCGGCCCGTCGCGGCGATACCCGCGACCCAGTCGTTATACGCGATGCCCGCATCGTCGAGCCGCTTTTTCATCAAGGCGACCCAGGGCCTGAGAACGAGCGATCCGCGCATCTCGCGCGGCAGGCGCATTGCGCGCATGCCGAATTGCGGACCGATTTCGAGGATCAGCGCGAGCACCGTCGGATGCAGATGAAAATGCTTGTGCACGTTGACATGATCGAGTTCGAGGCCGGTTGCGGCGAATGCCTTGAATTGCGCATGGATCTCGTTTGCGAGCTGCCGCCGCACGCCTTGCAGAAAGAAGAAGCGCACGCCGTTTTCGAACATCGAGCCTTCGAAAGAGCCGCGCGCATCGACGAGATCCGGAATGGAAAACTGCGGCAGCGACGCGACGCCATCGGTCAGGACGAGATGCAAGCCGACGCACAAGCCCGGCAGCTCACGCGCGATTTTCACGGCTTCGTAAGCGGCGCTCGCGCCGACCATCAGGCTCGCGCACGTGAGCACGCCCTCGCGATGTGCCTGCGCGACCGCCTGATTCACGCGTTCGTGCAGCCCGAAGTCGTCGGCGGTGACGATGACCCCACGCACGGCATCACGCCTCGTGCGCGCGCAAAAAGCGGAAGAACTCGACGCCTTCGCGCAGGCGCCGCGTCATCATCTCCCAGCTCGTGAGCATCTCGCGCACGATCTCCCAGATCTTCGACGGGCGGAAATAGAAGCGTTTGTAGAAGCGTTCGAGACCGTGATAGATCTCCTCGCGCGACAGATGCGGATAGCCGATCGCGGCGAGCTGCACGCCTTCCTTGCTCACGAGATTGATGACCTTGTTCTCCGCGAGCCAGCCGTTCTCCACGGCCTGCGCGTAGAGCGTCGTGCCGGGATAGGGCGCCGCGAGCGAGACCTGGATCGTAAGCGGGTTGATCTCCTTCGCGTATCGAATGGTTTTTTCGATCGTCTCCTTAGTTTCGCCCGGCAAGCCGAGGATGAACGTGCCATGCACCTTGATGCCGAGCTTGCGGCAATCGTCGGCGAAGCGCCGGGCGATATCCGTGCGCAGGCCCTTCTTGATGTTCAGGAGGATTTGATCGTCGCCGGATTCATAGCCCACGAGCAGAAGCCGCAAGCCGTTGTCCTTCATGATCTTGAGCGTCGAATAAGGCACGTTCGCCTTCGCGTTGCACGACCACGTGACGCCGAGCCTGCCGAGCCCGCGCGCAATCTCTTCGACGCGCGGCCTGAAGTCGGTGAAGGTGTCGTCGTCGAACATGATCTCCTTCACTTCCGGCATGTTGTCGCGAATCCACTTCACTTCCTCGAGCACGTTCTCGACCGAGCGCACGCGATAGCGATGTCCGCCCACTGTCTGTGGCCACAGGCAGAACGTGCAGCGCGAACGGCAGCCGCGTCCGGTGTAGATCGACACATACGGATGCTTCAGATAGCCGATGAAGTAGTTGTCGATCCTGAGATCGCGCTTGTAGACCGGCGCGACGAACGGCAGCTCGTCCATGTTTTCGAGGATCGGGCGCGCTTCGTTGTGTTGGATCGAGCCATCGGGGAGGCGATAGCTGAGTCCTTTGATATCGGCGAACGCGCGGCCCTCGGCGATCTCCCTGCACGTGAAATCGAATTCCTCGCGGCACACGAAGTCGATCGCCTTGGTCGCGGCGAGCGAATTGTGCGGATCGACGGCCACCTTCGCGCCCACCATGCCGATCATGACGCCCGGCGCGCGCGCCTTCAGCTTTTCGGCGAACAGGGCATCGGTGGGAAACGAAGGCGTGCTCGTATGGAGGATCACGAGTTCGTGCTGCGCGGCGATATCGAGCGTCGCTTCGACGGACAGACCGTCGGCGGGTGCATCGAGCACGCGCGAGCCGGGCACGAGCGCGGCAGGCTGCGCGAGCCACGTCGGATACCAGAACGAACGGATTTCGCGCTTTGCCTGATAGCGCGAGCCGGCGCCGCCGTCGAAGCCGTCGAAAGAGGGCGCCTGGAGAAAGAGCGTGTGCTTCATGATGCGAGGTCCGGTGAATGCGTCATTGAGTGTCGGAGGCGTTGGCGTCGTAGCGCTCGTGTGCGTCGTCGAGCGGGATGCGCACGCCGCGCCACACGACGCTCGATCCGAACGATGCGGCGAGCCACTGCAGCCACATCAGCAGGTCGCGCAACGGAATGAGCGGAAGGTCGCGCCAGAACGCACGCCACGAGCGTGCGCCGCGCCTGTGCAGCAGAAGCCGCGCGGACAGGCCGAGCGAGGTGCTCAGATCGACGATGGTGTCCGCGATGCTTTGCGCGGCGTCGGTGCCGTGCTCGAAGCCGAGTCCGAGCAATGCGCTCGTCAGGAGCCAGGGCGTGGTGAACGTGATGCACAGGCACGCGAAGCCGAACGGGTTGACCGAGCGGATGGTGCGCAGCCAGCGCGTTTCGCGGCGCCAGAGCGACGCCAGATCGTGCTCGATCACATCGGTGGCGACGACCACGTCGGACAGCACCGTGCGCAAGCCGAGCGCGCGCGCGTGCTCCGCGAGCCAGTAATCGTCCGCGAGGCAGTCGCGCACGGCTTCGAAGCCGCCGCTTTTCAGGAGCGTTTCGCGCCTGAGCGCGATCGTCGCGCCGAAGCCGAAGCGTCGCTGACCGAGCGCGTTGGCCACATGCACCGAAGGCGCGAACCATTCGTCGATGAAAAGCCCGCCGATGCGCGACCAGAAACCGCCCACGCGCCGTGCGCGATACAGGCACGTGACGACGCCGATGTCCGCATCGGCGAGCGGCGCAGTCACGCGCTCGAGATAGTCCGGCTCGACGGCGATGTCGGTATCCGCGATCACGATGAGTTCATGCTTCGCGCGTCTGGTGAGGTTGATCAGGTTGCCGACCTTGCGGTTGCTGCCGTGCGCCGTACCGTCGATCACGAGCTCGATGTCGAGCTTCGGAAAGGTGCGCGCAAGCCGCTCCACGACGCCCGCCGCCGGGTCGGATGCGCTCGCGACGCCGAACAGCAGTTGATATGACGGATGCGTCTGCGCGCAGAAGGTTTGGAGGTTGGAGTACAGGCGCGGTTCGCTGCCGCATAGCGGCTTCAGGACGCTGACGGGAGCGGGCGCATCTTCGCCGCGCCAAACGCGGGCTTTGCCGCGCAAGCCAGGGAACACCAGCGCGGCGAGCGTCGCGTGACACGTCGCGGCACAGCATAATGCGATGACGACCCATACGAACAACGGAACCGAATGCGCGGTCATGAATGACGCGTCCAGATGTAGCACATGAACCCCGGCATGAGCATCTCCACAGTTGCCTTCCACATCGCGGTGATTCGAATGCGTGTCGCGAACCGGAAGGCTGCCTCCCCGAACCTTAAGAGAAGCTTAGGTAAGCGCACGAATGAACATCGAAATGCGCGTGAAAGGCGTATGTATGATCGCCTCGGCACATCGTCGCATCGTCCCGGACGAAAAAAGCCCGGCGAAGAGGCCGGGCGAAGAGGATTGGGCGATCTCCGAGTCACGCCCGACCGCGTGGCACTCTAGAGGACTTCGCCGCGCGCGGACAACTTTGCGCGGCGCTCAGCCGGGAGCCGGCGGGATGAAGTTCTGCATGAAGTTGTACGAGTCAGTCGCCGGAACAGGTTCCGTCGATGACCAGTTCATCGGCGGCCCATGCGACGGGATGCGCGATACAAGCGGCATCGAATGCGAGCTTTGCGATGCGCCGCACGACGATCACGATGCCCAATGCGCTCACGATCGTCGCGAGGCGCACGGCGGTGTGTTCCAGCGCATACACGTGACCGGTGCAGCCGCACACCGTGAGCCACGCCGCATCCGAAGCTGCGACGCACAGCGCGATCAGCACCGCATTCGCGCGCAGGGAAACGAGAGTGGACGATCGCATCGGCACCTCCGGGCCGCACGGCCGCGAATCGGCACGCTCGACGTACAGTGCGGGGACGAAGCTTATGCAATGCTTAAGCACGAGGCGCGCAACGCCTGCAGGGAAGCCTCAATGTTCGGCGGCGCGCATAACTTAAGCGCGGCTTAAGCATGCAGACCGGAGAATCGGCGGGCATTGTTCGAGCCTGGAGAGAAGCGCATGCGCCTGTTATTGGTGGAAGGCGACGAGATGATCGCGGAGACCGTGCTCGCCGCATTGCGTCGCGCGGGTTACACCATGGACTGGGCGCAGGACGGCCGGGCCGCGGAACTTTCGCTCGCCAACGGCGTGTACGACCTCGTGCTGCTGGATCTGGCATTGCTCAGGCGCGACGGTCTCGGCGTGCTCGGCGCCTATCGCAAGAACGGCGGCGATGCGCCCGTGATGATCCTGACCACGCGCGATGCCGTCGATGACCGCATTCGCGGACTTGATGCTGGCGCGGACGACTACCTCATGAAGCCCTTCGACCTCGACGAGCTTGCCGCACACGTGCGCGCGCTGCTGGGACGCCGCACGGGTCAAAAGCATCCGGTGTATTCGCATGGCGAACTGAGCCTCGATCCCGCCGCGCACGAAGCAACCAAGAACGGCGTCGTTCTCAATCTCGTGCCGCGCGAGTTCGCGTTACTGCGGGCGCTGCTCGAGGAGCCGTCGCGGGTGTTTCGGCGCTCAGATCTGGAAGAGAAGTTGTATGGCTGGGGCGAGGAAGTGGGCAGCAACGCAATCGAGGTCCATGTGCACAGTTTGCGGCGCAAGATCGGCGCGGAAGAAATCGTGACGGTGCGCGGCGTGGGTTATCGACTGAAGAGGATCGGATGACATCCATTCGCCGCTGGCTGCTCGGATGGCTCATTTGTGGCCTCGGCGTGGCGCACGACGCACACGATGCGAGGCGTGACGCCGCTCCGGGCGACATAGCTATGGACTATGTGCAGATCGGCTAAAAGCCGGATGCGCGGAAAGATTGCGCACTACTGAGACGATATACTCCCGTCCGGATTGAAATATTCCCTCTTTCGAAGCCAGCAATAGCAACGGAACGAGAGGGACGTGCGAGGTTGACGGACCGGTCCGAGTCTGCGGTATCTAGGCGGGATGGAAACTATGAGGATTCGTCGGCCCGACAGCGGAAGAACCTGAAGTCGCCAAGACGACGTGCGTCGTTGATTAGGTTGTGGTCGGCACAGAAGCATCGAATCGGGCAGAGACAATCACAGACACTGTCCGGTACGCAGGTCTAAGTCGAGCGCACATCCGGTTCCGAGAACGCTTCGGTCGATGTCGGATCCACTAAGAAGACGACCCGGAAATTAACTTTACTGTCCTAGCTGGGTCGCCTAGCGCTCATTACTCCGCTGGGCGCCCCCGACCGTTACCTTTTCAGGGTTTTGGCTTCCTGGATCGCGATGCTCTTCTCAGTCCTAGCTACCCGAGCCGCCGCGACTCTTGTTTCTGCTTTTTCCCATGTTGAACCGACGAGGCCTCAACGTCCGTACAAAGCATCCTATCGTCGCACCCGAGATCTACAGCTCTTCGCTCACGCTGCTGGGTAGAGCCCTATAAGGCCGGCCTCGCTTGTTAGAATGAAGCACATTCGATAATGTGCCGTCACGATAAATGAACGCTCGACACGTTGCATCCGCAGTCGCGACAATTGCTGTCGCCGGTGCGGGATGCGTTGCACCATTGGGCGCCTACGCTGCCGGGGAAACCACGCAGACCATTGTGATGGTCCGACACGGCGAGAAGCCTGACGAAGGACTCGGGCAACTCTCCTGCCAGGGACTGAATCGGGCCCTCGCCTTGCCACGAGTCATCGAAAAGAAGTTTGGCCGGCCGGACGCCATTTTCGCGCCCGATCCCGCGAAACAAAAGAACGACCGTGGGACCAAGTATGACTACGTCCGCCCGCTTGCAACCATCGAGCCCACGGCGATTTATTTTGGCTTGCCCGTCGATGCATCCATCGGGTTCAAGAACGCCGACAAGCTCGCCGACGCCCTGCTGTCCAGCAACTATCGAAGTAGTGTTGTGGTGGTCGCGTGGGAGCACGCGATTGTCGAAGAGACGGCACGGCGCATTGTCAAACGTTACGGCGGAGATGCTGCAAGTGTGCCGAAATGGGCAAGCGCAGATTTCGACAGCATCTACGTCTTGCGAATCACCCGTCGCGCCGGAACTTCGTTCGTGTCATTCACCGTCGAACAGGAAGGATTAAATGACAAACCTACCGCCTGTCCCGCGCCCTGAGGTCGCTCAAAGGTGAAGGAAGGCGAAGATTGACACGCCCAGTCCGGCTGCGCCCATGAGCCCCGCAAGCCAGAAGAGTTTCCGACTTCCCGTCAGTGAAGTGATGGCCGCCAGTGAAATTGCCACGCTGAGCCAAGCGAGCGCCTGCCCGAACAGATGCTGCGGGTGCTCCTTGACCTCCGACCGGAGATTCGCGCCTTCCACCTCTTTTTCCAACTCGCGGGCTTTGGCTGCTATTTCCTTCTTTCGGTCCTCATACTTGGCGATCTGATCCCGGTAGAACGGTTGCCGCCCCGGCGGAGCCAGCTCGGCTGCCAACTCCATGAGGTGGCCTTTGCTCGATTGCGCCTGGTAGTAGCTCCACTGGTCGCTCGCCTTGCTCTGCAGCAGGACGGCGTCATTCTTAAAAATCAGCGCCTGCGTCTGCAAAACGCCTTCCTCGTAGTGAAGCAGCCCCGACAACGCCGCGAGAATAGCTGTGAAGACTGCTACCCAGCGCGACAGCGGATCGCCTGCATGAGCCGCGTGTTCGACCAGATGGTCATGAGGTGCATGTTCGTGGGACATGATGATTCGATGTAGACGTCACAGACGCGACGCTCATAGTTGCGGAACTCGCGATCTTATCGCAGCGCCTCATTCGGAATGCGATTAACGCATTGCCCGGCGCAGACCCACAGCGCCGAACGGTTGGGCGGCGGTCAGGCTAACGGCCGCTAAACTAATAGACCATGATCGACCATTAACCTCAGGCGCTAGCCTCGCGAACCAGACGATGGCAAGCCGGGCTGATTCAACGAGCTGATTCTCTTGGTCAGTGCCGCAGTCCGACGCCCGCCGCTCGCCCACCAAGCTCGCTCGCGTACCGGGCGGTGTTCGCCGTGAGCGCGCTCGACGGTCAGTCGTGCCTTTGGGTAGCTAGCGGGGGCAGGCTCAACCGCATCTGCGCCTGCCGATAAGCTGAGACGAACTCCGGATCGCCATCTCGCACCCGAGCTAGCCAGTAACCAAGATCCTGCTGGCATTCCTCGCTATCGATGTCCATGAAGCACCGCGACTGCGCCGGCATCCGCGTCGCCGCCCAGTGGAATGCGAAGATGGTTGCCTGGTCGGCAGGCGCAAGTCTCAATCTCGGCTTGTCCCCGTGCGACAACCAGTCCTTTATGGCCGAAGACAACGTTGCCTCACTCTCGTCCGGAGCATAAGCAAACACATGTTCGCCTCCTCCCCTGGCACTGCGCAGATCGCTCGTTGCCACCGCAACAACAAAAGCAATCGCCTGCGAGTTCGGCTGTTTGTTCAGCGGCGCGGCTGACGCTCCGACCAGCCACATGGAGAGAGCGAGAATGCATGACGCAGCGGCATATCTCATCAAAACCTTGTTTACGTGTGGGTGGATATGAGCCAACGGTCGAATCAATTGGAAATCGGCGTTTTCGCAGGTTCGGCTCACGGGGCTTATCTCGGAAACGTCATCGCCACAGACAAACCCCTGCCGTCCGAGTCGTGAGCGAAGGTTATCGCCGCCTCCAAAAAACTGGCAATACGGGCTAATATCGACAGACCCAGGCGTGCCGCTCGCAAGGTCGATGCACCCGACTCCGACAAGATCGCCCGCCTTGAAGCCCGAGACATGGGCAATGACCACCGCGACACGCGCCCGACGATTTCGGGCCCGGCACGCGAGGAAACAGCGTACCGGCCGGTTGGCGGCGTACCTGACGGATGTCGGAATGGTCCCTCCCTCGACATCAAAGTGGAAAACGCGGACTCGAATACGGTCAGGGAAGTGTCCAACGACGTCTGCAACGCTGTCAGCCACGGCCCGCCGTTCACAATCAGCAATCGAAATGAGGCATCGACCGCCGGCTGGCGAAGTACGACGATCCTTCACGCCGGATCGACCCGTGCCAAATTAATGACGCAGTCGACTAGGAAGTCAAATCCGTCGCGGTCGTGCCGGTTCACCGCAGCAGCGATGACGCTTTTCCGTGCTTTACCGACATGTCAAATTTGCTCCAAACGCGTCTCCTCCATGCACCTGAGCATCTCGCACTGCCCAGCATAGAGGTTGCCGTCCACTAAAGATCGGAACAGCGAGGCATGATTGCCAAGAAGTTACGAAATCGGTGCGAGCGGATTTTCGGCCGGGTGCCTTATCTCAACCCTCCTTGCAGGTACCGACTCCACTCAAGAACTGCAGCAGCTTGTCATGGTTAGCTGAGGCATCAATTGAATAGTCGTTCTGCATACGTCGCGGTCTTATAGCGATCGAGTTGGGTTGACCAATTCGCGTCCCTCGCTGCGCAACGGATGCGTCGTGCTGGATTGAACGTCAACGAATCAGCGACAACGCTCAAGGAGCTTCTCGTCGGTAGCGTAGTTCGCGCTGACTTCGAATCGCTAGGACGAAAACCGCGTCAAACTCAGGCAAAAACCGATACAGCGCCAGATACCCATGCGCTCCATTTGAAATGACCAATTCGCGCATGCCTGGGTGGTTGTCGACCGGCCTGCCGATCATTGGACTTGACTGGAGAATGTCGAGGGCGGACACGATGTCGGCGATGCGCTCTGCCGCACGCTCGGGCGTGTGTTCGAAAAGAAACTCGAATATCCGATCGAAGTCGTCTCCAATTTCCTGCGCCAGGATTACTCGCGCCATCGCCTTACCTTGGGCATTTGTGGCGAGCCGCCTGCTGCGCGTTCGCGCAAAAACTCACGCATCTCTGTCCAGTCGAGCCCGGCACCCGTCTCGAGCATGTTCGCGAAGCGCGTGCTTCCCTGATCGAACAGCGCTTGGCGCAATTCCTCGTTCGCTACCCGTTCCGCGATGGCGTCGAGCATAAAACTGTGTGCCGTGGTCCCCGACTGCTCGGCGAGGCGAGAGATACGATCGCGAAGATCCGGTGGCAGGCGAAGCGTGGTGGTCGACATGACAGCCCTCGGTGTGCTACAGATGTGCTACATCTTACAGGGGCGCTTCTAGATTGCAAGCCGAACTTCTAAATCGGACGCGAGCATTCTATTATCTCGTTGATTCTGCGACCTTTTTTGATCTGACGTTCCGCTTATAATGTCGATTAATCTGTTCTAATTCGCCGCAGAAACAAACGTGACGTCAAAGCCCGCTGTGCCTGCTTCCCCGCCGCCCGCCTTGCAGCCGACACCCCTCGAAACGCTCGTCGTTCCAGCCGAGCTTGACGGCTCCGCGGGGCTGAATCGGGCCGTCACGGGGCGCCCCCAGATTGCCGCCGATCACGACCTCGATGCGATCCGCGCATGGCTGTCACGCTTTGTGGACACGAAAACCACCTTCGAGAATTACCGCAAGGAAGCCGAACGGCTCCTGCTCTGGTCGGTCGTCGAGATGGGCAA
>NZ_JALQDH010000113.1:0-544 GCF_023631365.1 Caballeronia sp. INML2
CATCGTGTCGCACGAAGAACTGGCCCATGGTGTTGGCACCGACCTCCGCAATGCGCAGCCCGCCGAGATAGAGCAGGGTGAACAACCATCGGACGCGGTACGCATGGGCTTTTTCCCGGTCCGTCTGCTTCGGCATCGTCGCAATGAAGTCCTTGACCGCCTGCCACACGCTCGGCTCCAGATAGCGGGTGATACGGGGCGCGGCGTGGCGCGTGCGTTGGCGCGAGAGCGAGAGCGGATTGCCGGCGAGATAGCCGGCCTGCACCAGCCACGAGAACATCACGTTCAGGATGACGGTTGCCTGGCGTTGGCTGGACGACGATAGCGGCCCATAAAACGGCCGCCAGCGCGCGTCGCTGCGCGGATGCTTGCGCCCGCCCCCGGCCACCCACGTGCCGGCAGGCCGCGGATCGGCCAGAAACTGCTGATAGCGCAAGCAGTCTTCATGGGTCAAGGAAGAGAGGGGTTTGCCCATCTCGACGACCGACCAGAGCAGGAGCCGTTCGGCTTCCTTGCGGTAATTCTCGAAGGTGGTTTTCGTGTC
>NZ_JALQDH010000114.1:0-25675 GCF_023631365.1 Caballeronia sp. INML2
CTTCTTCATCCAACCCGCTGGTCGTCCCATAAACACCTCCTCGATCAAAGGTGTTGCGACGACCGGTTGAATCCGCCTTGACTTCCGCGATCGGAATGTAACAACAACCCCGGCACGGGCTTACGGTGCCAGCACGCGCTGCGAAGTGCCTGGCAGACCAGTTCCGCGTTGATGCGATCTGACATTGACCAGCCTACGATGCGTCGGCTTGCCAGATCCAGAATAGCAGCCAGGTATAACCAGCCTTCGCTGGTCCTGACAAACGTGATGTCGCTGACCCAAGCCTGATCGGTCTGCCAGCCGTCAAAACGACGATCAAGCAGATTGGGCGCCACCGGTAGGCGGTGTGTCGAATCCGTCGTCACCCGATACGGGCGTTTATAGACCGGCCGCAGCCCCAGACGTTGCAGACTACGGCGTACACGTTCGGCGCTCGTCGGGTGACCCTGGGTCCTTAGTTGCCGCACGATCCGAGGACGGCCGTAGCTGCCGCGACTGGCGCGGTGAATCTCTGCCACCTCCCGATCAAGCGCGGCGTTGGCCTGCGCTCGCTGACTTGGCCCGCGGTTCCGCCACTGGCAATATCCGCTGCGCGACACCGTCAGGATGTGACACAGCCGAGTAACACTGTACTGGTCGCGGTGCTCGTCGATCCATGCGTACTTCACCGCGACCCCTTCACGAAGTACGCCGTCGCTTTTCGAAGGATCTCGATATCGAGTCGTGCACTGGCGAGTTCTTTCCGAAGTCGGCTGTTCTCCGCCTCCAGTTCGTTGATCGGGCGCGTCGATCGCGTGCTCTTTACTCCGTGACTGTCGACTTCGCCGATACTTTTAGCACTGCGACTCCGTCGACTCCAATTGCCCAAGGTTGCCACTGGCACTCCGAGCCGACGCGCGGCTTCGTGCTGCCCGACTGATTCGGCAAGTCTAATGGCCTCAACCTTGAACTCGTCCGTGTATTGCCGCTTTGGCACTAGCTTCTCTGACATTCGAACCTCCGTACAAACAGAAATTAGCAAATTTCTGCTGTACGTGAAACCGAGGCACGGTCAGGGACTGCCGTGGCGCACTCTTGCGCCGGATCATGCAATCACGGTGGTTTGAGCCCTGTGACTAGGTAAACTGTTTCGCTTCACCGATGTACGGGGTTCTGGCAGACTGGTCTGCATGAAACTGCCCGCCGATCTCGACGCCCTCAGTACCGAACAGATACGCGAACTGAACGCGAAGCTGATGGCCGAAATCGCCGAGAAAGAAAGAGAGTTGCAGTACCGGCAAACACGTATCGACCAGCTTACGCACGAACTCTCGGTCATCAAACGGCAGCAGTTCGGCAGGCGCAGTGAGCAGCTCAACAAGGAGCAACTGAGCCTGCTCGAGGAAGCGCTCGATGCGGATCTGGCGTCGATCGGGCTTGAGCTGCAGGGGCTGAAGTCCAGCGAGCGGTCTGGTAACCCACGTCAACAGCCAAAGCGGGCACCGCTTCCTCCCGAGCTGCCACGTACCGACATTCATCACGAGCCGGATAGCACGATCTGTACGTGCGGCTGCGAACGCGTTCGTATCGGCGAGGACATCAGCGAAAAGCTGGATTACACGCCCGGCGTGTTCACGGTAGAGCGGCATATCCGGGGAAAATGGGCGTGCAAGGCATGCGAGACGCTGGTGCAGGCTGCGGTGCCGCCTCATGTGATCGACAAGGGTATCCCGACCACCGGCCTGCTCGCCCAGGTGCTGGTCGCCAAGTACAGCGATCACCTGCCGTTGTATCGACAGGAGCGCATCTTTGCGCGGGCGGGTCTGGCAATCGCGCAATCGACGCTCGGCGCCTGGGTTGGCGAGTGTGGCGTGCGCCTGCAGCCCCTGGTCGATGCACTTCGCGAAGAAGTGTTGCAGCAGGCGGTACTGCATGCCGACGAGACGCCGGTAAAGATGCTTGCGCCGGGAAAGGGCAAGACCCATCGAGCCTATCTGTGGGCGTACAGTACCACGCAGTTCTCCGATCTGAAGGCTGTGATCTACGACTTCGCCGAGAGCCGCGCTGGCGAACATGCACGCGCATTTCTAGGCGAGTGGCGCGGCAAGCTGACGTGTGACGACTATGGAGGCTATAAGGCCAGCTTCCAGAGCGGCGTGACGGAAACGGGGTGCCTAGCCCATGCGCGTCGTAAATTCTTTGATTTACACGTCAAGCACCAGAGCGAGCTGGCCGAGCCCGCGCTGCGATACTTCGGCGAGTTGTATGAAATCGAACGAGACGTCGCGGAACTCGAGCCCGATAGAAGACGTCTTGTGCGTCAAGAGCGGGCTCGCCCCATCGCCGACGAGCTTCATGCATGGTTGCTCGCGCAACGGCAGCGTGTGCCGGACGGATCCGGGATCGCCGCAGCACTCGACTACAGCCTCAAACGTTGGGAAGCGCTTACGCGCTATCTGGATGACGGGCATGTGCCTGCGGATAACAACTGGGTCGAAAATCAAATACGGCCATGGGCCTTGGGAAGGTCGAACTGGTTGTTCGCAGGCTCTCTGCGTGCCGGAAAACGCGCGGCCGCGATCATGACATTGATCCGCTCTGCACAACTGAACGCGCATGATCCGCTGGCTTACCTCAAGGACGTGTTGACGCGCTTGCCGACACACCGAGCCTCCGACATCGCGCAACTGCTTCCTCATCGTTGGACGCCGCCCGCTGCTTGATCATTCACGCGATTGCCCACGTCAAGATGCCTTCCCCGCGTGCTTCCTTCCACCGACTCGATCGCGCCAACATCAATAAATCCGCAAGGCTACCGATGTAGAACGCAACAGGCTTCAATTTCCGCGAAGGCCGATTGACCCACCGGAACAGCGAAGCGAGCGGCTGTTGTACTTTGCAAGCGGCCATAGCAAGCGCTCGGTGACGACCGACCGTTGAGGGTCGGGTCCAGCAGTTCGGGCGACGGTCGCCGCAGGCGAACGACGCTGGAACTGCGGTCTTCGGCAACCGTTAAGGCTTATTCGACGCCTGCCAACACGCGCAGAGGCACCGTCACATTCCTGTGATCGATGGCAGGCATCGAATAACCTTTAACGGCTACGGACCCATGACGCGCACCGCGCAAAACAAAGGCGCACGAATCGTTGCCGGGCGATCGTCTGCCTTGGTCGTTCGCCGGTGGACGAAGATAAGTGAGCAACATCTCGACATGCATGGCGGAGATTCGCTCGATGGCGATGAGAAAATTCCGCGGTACGGCGGCTGCGGTCCGGGGAGACTACTTCGCGGTGGCGTGCCCGTTGCGCGAGTTGAATAGGCAAGGGCTGAAGCTCGATCGCGATGCGCATGGCAACAGCTACGCGCAGGTCGTCGGATTCACACGCCGATGATCCGCACGCCGATACGCTGCTCGCGCATTATGAGTCGGACGATCCGGCCTCGCCGCACTATCGCGATGGCACGCGGCGCTACGCCGTCAAGGCGTGGTCGCGCTCTCCGTGTAGCGAGCGCGAGGTCGAATCGTCGCCGGGCGTGCTGTCGAGCATGCTTACCGACGAGCGGACTGAGCGCTGAATGTTGCCCGCAAGCTTCCGCCGTGCGGGTCGGATCGCCTATGGCTTACAGATCGACGACGATGTCCCGAACCGGCTGCGCGCAGCAGATGAGCAGGTTGCCTTCGGCGGGTCGGTCGAGCGGCTCTGTCTCATAGGCCACCGTGCCCGACACCAGACCGCTTTCGCAGTTGTGACAGACACCCGTGCGGCACGACCACCGCACGGGAACGTCGCAGGCTTCAGCCAGTTCGAGAACGCTCTGGTAGACCGACCGATTCCAGTGCGCGGCAATGCCGCTCCTTGCGAACGACACCAGCGGCCCCGTGTCGGCATCGTCCTTCGGCACATGGGGACTGCGTTTCGCCGCTCCGACGATGCCCGGATTCAGCGGTTCGCCGCCGTTGAACATTTCGGCGTGAATCCGTTCCGGCCCGACGCCCATGCCGGCGAGCGCCGCTTTCACATCGTCCATGAAGCGCAACGGTCCGCAAAGATAGATGTCCGCGTCGCGCGTGATACCAGCCCCGCTCAGAACCGCTTGCGAGAGGCGCCCGGTCGCGTCGAAATCGACGCCCTCGCGGTCGCTCGAGGCAGGCTTGCTGTAACAGACGTGGCTGCGTCCGTGGGCGAGCGTGGACATCAGACCGCGAGCTTCGGCGGCGAACGGATGATGCTGTCCGTCGCGCGCGGTGTGCATCCACAAGACCGGCCGCGTCGAGCGCGCCGCCGACAGCGCATGCAGCATCGAAAGAACCGGCGTCGCGCCGATGCCCGCGCTGAGCAGCACCACGGGTCCGTCGCCCGGCTGCAGAACGAAGCTGCCGCGCGGCGCGCTGACGTCGATCGTATCGCCAACGCGCACGTGTTGCTGAAAATAGGACCCGGCTGCGCCATCGGGCTCAATCTTCACGCTGATCCGGTAGCTCTCCGGCAAACGCCCGCCTGAAATCGAATAACTGCGGAAAAGCGGCGGTCCGCCGGCCGTTCGCTGCAAACGAAACACCAGATATTGCCCCGGTAGAGCAGGGTGCAGCGGCTGACCATCGGCACTTGTGAAGCTGAGCGAGAGCACGTCGGCGGATTCCGGTTCGACTGCCGAGACCTTGAGTGGCCGGAAACCCGGTACGGCGGCATTCGCTGCCGCTGCCGCCGCGAGCCCGGGATTTCCGCCCTTCGCGCCGTCTTTCAGAAGCGCCTCGAAAGACCGCCGCCAGCCCGGCGACAGCGCTTCGATCCGCAACGCTCGCTTCAGTTGATCGCGCGGATGATGAGCCGAGTAAAGCAGCGCATTGACCTGCGTGACGCTCATGCGCTCCTCGGCTTCGCCGATCTTCACGATCTCGTCGCCCGCGCCCACGTCGCCTTCCTGCAGGACGCGTAAGTAGAAGCCGGGTCGTCCGCTCGATGTGAGCAGGGCGGGCATCCGCGGTTCGTTCATGCGGATGCCGACGCGATAGCAGGTCACGCGGGGCTGCGTCACTTCGAACAGCGCGCCGTCGATCCGATAGCGATCGCCGATGCACACATCGGAATCGGACAGTCCTTCGATCGTGAAATTCTCGCCGAACTGTCCGCAGGCAAGGTCGCTGCGCTTCAATTCCGCCTGCCAGTAGCGCGACGATTCGATCTGGTAGACGAATACGGCACGCTGCTCGCCGCCGTGGCCCGCCAGATCGCCTTGGCCGTCGCCATCGAGGTTCAGTCGTCCGACGCGGCATCGGCCGCGCACGGGTTCTTTGCAGATGCCGGTATGCACCGTGCGGCCTTTCCACTCGATGTCGCGCGGAAGCCCGACATTCACCGATAGTAGTCGCGCCATGGTCATCACCGCTCGATGTGTTCGCACGGCACTTGCCCGCGCGGAGTGAAGCCCGATTCGCACAGCCACGATCTCGGGTCGGTGTTTCAGGGTGAATGATGATACGGACAAGTCGTTAGTCCGCCAAGTTTAAACATGCTCGCGGCAGAATGCGGGGTCCGTGCCATTCGACGAATCCGCGGCATCCAACCGATCGCCGGGTTCGGGATCGATGGCATCGGTCTGTCAGGAATTGTCCGTCACCCAGGATGAGCGGGAAATAACCTTTCTAAGTCGCGAATAGAGCTTTCTTTCAAGAGAGAGCTATCTAGCAACTTGCATTTTGCAGACTGATCCCCTCGGTCGCGTTGGTGTCTTAATCATTACCTTGTTAATAACATGCACGCGGCGCAAAACAATTGGAGCTCTTCAAGCGCCCCGGAGGATACCGGTTTCCGAGAGCGCATCACCTACAATATAAAGATGGGCGCTAGCGAGCACGGAGGCTGCCATGACTGAGACCTTTATAAGGGTGGTCCTCAGATCAGGTACTCGATCACGTGAGAGGCCCCCCGATTTGCGCGCACACCCCAGGTGCGCCATCTTCCGACCTGCACTGGCCGTAGGTAGTTGTCTGCTCGCGTGAGAACCCGCTAATGGTTCGGGCGGAGGGCCCGGGCGGCTCGGTCAGGCGGGCCGCGCGGCTCTCCTGCCGAACATCCCCGGTGCGAGGATGCGGAAGTTCAACGGTAATCCGCGGAACTGTGAGGAAGTGGGAGAGGTGGGTAGCACGCCGCTCCCAACGCGCTTGCGTGGACGTTGCGCCGTCGCGTTATCACGAAAAGTGAGCCTATCTACGAGAGGATGAGATCGTGAAACGCAATATGAATCTGGCGATCGCCATACTGAAGACGCTCGAGGAAAACAAGGCCCCGCACCTCAGCGAATTCGACATTGAGGGCGCGCTCAAGGACGAGTTCGATGTTTCGAACCGAGGGGTATGGTATCAGTTAAACCTGCTGGCCGACGCAAATCTGGTGCGTTCATTGGGAAGCGACTGGCGGCTAACTTGGGATGGCCACGAGTTTTTGAAGTCTTCAGCCCCGAATGCCTTCGAGGACACCTGAAGGGCGTCTCGTGTGCCGGAAAGGCCGCCCTGCTCGAGTGCCGCGCACCGCGCGGCGGGCACCGAAGGCGATGGCAGTTGGCCGAAGCGCACCAGGTTCCACGACGCGATGACGGTCACGCTCCAACGTCGAGCCGTCCGGTTTTGTACAGCCGCGTGTGCGCGTATTCGAGGTCTGAGTGGGACATGGATCGCTCAAAGCATGCGCTGCTTGATTATCACGAACGCAGCAAGCACCGTCTCAACTTCTACGCTCCTGGCCCTGGCGGACTCGACTGGACAACCCAGCCGGATCCGTTCCGGGTGTTTCACGGCACTCCGCGCGTTGGTCTGCCGTTAGCCGCGGACACCCTGGCCACGCGCTACAACGAGTTACGCTGTGGCACCCTGCCGCCCGCAAACGGAATCGATCTATCCAATCTGGCGATCCTGTTCGAACTCTCGCTGGGCTTGTCGGCGTGGAAAACATATGGCGACCAGCGGTGGGCGCTGCGCTGCAACCCTTCGAGCGGAAATCTGCATCCGACCGAGGGCTATCTTCTGTGTCCGGCTCTACCCGGCTTGTCCGCAGGCGTCTATCACTACCTGAGCCGGGATCATGCGCTTGAACATCGCGCTGCGGTGGACGAGCCGCAATGGACGGAAGCGTTTTCGGAAAGTGGTGTCCTGGTCGGCATAAGCTCGATCCATTGGCGCGAAGCGTGGAAGTACGGCATGCGAGCCTGGCGCTACTGCCAACAGGATTGCGGCCATGTCATCGCCGCGATGAGTTACGCAGCGGCGGCGCTCGGCTGGCAGACGCGGTTGATGGAGGCGGCTGCGGATGACGCAGTGGCCGACTTGCTTGGAGTGGACCGCCACGAAGACTTCAGGGATGCCGAAACAGAGGCGCCGGATCTTTTGCTCTGGATTGGCAATCCTGAGACGCGGCCCGATCTTGAGAGCATGCTGACCGCTTTGGATAGCGCACAGTGGCACGGACGTGCAAATCAGTTGAGTTCGGGACATGTGATGTGGCCGGACATCAATTCGATTCATCGCGTCACGCACAAGACCCGTACTCGCGAACCACTCTCGCCGAATCCGGGGCGGCGCTCAGTGCCGGCGACGCCAGCCCTTGATCTCAGCTTCGCCCGAATCGCCAGACAGCGTCGCAGCGCTGTGAACTTCGATGGCACGACGCGCATCAGCGACGCGGCGTTTTTCGGCATGCTAGCGTGCCTGCTGACACATCCCGACACGCCGCCGTGGAATGCGCTGAGGTCTCCTCCCAAAGTGCATGCGGCGCTGTTGGTGCACCGCGTCGACGGTCTGGAGTCGGGCCTCTATATGCTCGTCAGAACTCCGGGAGCGCTGCCGGATCTCAAGCGGTCTCTGCGTCCGGAATGGCTGTGGCAAAAGGCCGGGCCGAACCATCTGCCGCTCTATCTTCTGCTGCCTTACGACTTGCGCGCGGCGGCAAAGTTGATCTGCTGCCACCAGGATATCGGCGCTGATTCGTGCTTTGCGTTAGGGATGATCGCGAGATTCGATATCGCCATAAAACAACCATGGCGATATCGTTATCTTTTCTGGGAATGCGGTATTCTCGGCCAGGCGCTCTATCTCGAAGCTGAGGCAGCCGGAGTTCGCGCCACGGGGATCGGCTGTTATTTTGACGATGAAATGCACACATTACTCGGGGTGAAGGATCATACCTGGCAAAGCCTGTATCACTTCGCCGTCGGTGGCGCGGTCGACGATCAACGCCTGTCCGTAGTTCCGCCGTATGCGGCTCAGCCTTGAGGCGAGAGCGCCACATCCAGATCCTCGCGAAACGGTTCCCTTCAGGGCCACTCGGCAAATGAACGGCGAACGTTTTCCTCATTTCCTTACGTGGCGTGGCGAACCAAATGTGAGGATCAAAAGGTCGCCGTTGAAATGGCCTATTCGTCGGAAACGTGCTATTCGTCGATGCACGGCCGCCCGGGGCGAGCAACGGCGACAAAGGTCAACCGCCTACCGCGGCCGACGAACGGTGGTTCGGGAATGCCGCACTGATACGCAAGTACTCGGCCATGTAAGAAATTTCCAGAGGGCCGAGCACTTGCTGGCCGACACGGCTGACTACACGAATGACCTTTGCACCTTGGAAGCTGCCGTTGCGGTCGCGCAGGGTCGAAGGGGGAAGGGGGGTCGGCAAGGGAAGTGCGGTCGCGGTGCGAGCAGGTCGCAATTCGGCTTCTATGGACTGTCGCGTTCTGTGAGATTGACCCGCCAAAACGGACACCTATCCTTTGAAAAAAGGGGGTGCCAAAATGGGCAAGCATCGAGCACCGTACCCGGCGGAATTCCGGGCTCGCATAGTGGACTTGGTGAAGGCGGGGCGAACACCCGAGGAGCTCACGAGAGTTCGAGCCTAGTGCGCAGACGATAATCAACTGGGTGGCGCAGGCGGATATTGACGCCGGCGTGCGTCAGGAGGGGTTGACCACGGCTGAGCGCCAAGAGTTCACCCGTTTGCGCCGCGAGAATCGGCAATTAAAGACGGAGCGCGACATTCTCTCTCACGCCGCGGCCTGGTTCGCCCGCGAGACAGGAGCCGTGTCCTCGAAGGATACGGATTCATGAGAGCAAACCAGGCCCGTTGGCCCATTGCCACGATGGCGCGGCTGCTGGGAGTCTCGACCAGCGGTTACTACGCGTGGCTGGTGAGGGAGCCATCAAGGCGGTCACGTAGCGATGCTCAGCTACTGACGCGCATTCGTACGCTGCATGCGAGTTCGCGAGGTAGGTACGGAGCGCCGCGCATCCATGCACAACTTGCGCGCGAGGGAGTGCACGTGGGACGCAAGCGAGTCGCGCGCCTGATGCGCATCGCGGACCTACGGGGAGCAAGCCGACGGCGCTGGCCACGTACAACGCGTCAGCGTGCCGGGGCACGGCGCGCGCCGGACCTCGTGCGCCGGCACTTCAATGCGGAAGGGCCTAACATACTGTGGGTCGCAGATGCCACCTACATTCCGACGACAGAAGGCTTTCTCTATCTGGCTGTGGTGCTTGATGTCTTCAGCCGGCGCATCGTCGGCTGGGCGATGTCGAACCACTTGTACACGAACTGATGTTGCGCGCGCTCGACATGGCGCTGCAACAGCGACGCCACGAGGGCGTTATTCTGCATTCCGACCAAGGGTCCCAACACACGTCAATTGCCTTCGGAAAGCGCTGCCGCGAAGCGGGCGTGCAACCATCGATGGGTACGGCCGGCGACGCCTACGACAACGCAATGTGCGAATCCTTCTTTGGGACGCTTGAAGCAGAGCTCCTATCGCGCGAACACTTCGCGACCCATGAACAAGCACGGAGGCGCATCTTCTCCTTCTTGGAAGGCTGGTACAACGTACGCCGCCTGCATAGCAGCATCGGCTATTGTTCGCCGCTCGAATTCGAGAACCTGAGCGCGAAGACAAAAACCGCATCACCCTGCGGGTTGCCCACCGACGGGCAGCGTCGCGGTCGTGAGAAGCGACCCGCTGCCCGTCCGTGGACAACCCGCGACTCTACGCTCAACGGAGGCCAGACCACGACACATCTTTGACTGCAAATCTGTCCGTCGGAGCGGGTCAATCTCACTGCCATGAAGGGACTTTCATCGGCTTCAAAGTGCGGTCACTCGGGCGGCCGCTATGTCCCGGAAAGTGTCATCAGATTAGGTTCACGAAGCGCCTATCTGTACTTGTTGCGTACTAACTGCTTTGTTATAGCTTTAAAAAGATCGACTACGAATGGCGTAAAGCATGCAGATCGTGCCGACTCTGTGAGCGTCCAGTGACGAAATGCAACTAATCGTCTGCCGCGCTGATCCCAGTAACGTTCCGCGCGGGCGCCCGGCGCGCAGCCAACGCAAGGCGTCAACATAAGCGATCAGTCTTTAGCGAAGTCGGTCGCCGACAGCTCAAGATGCTTCGAAGGATGCGCCAGGAGCTTTCGCTCGGCGATGGCATGAATGCGGCCAAATCCATCGCGGAAGACCCTCAATGTCCGAGCATCGTCCGCACTCGGCGCGAGCCAAAAATACGCTTCGAGGGCGGCGCGTGAAACGACGCAGGTCACGGGTTGCGCGCGCGTTACCAGTCTATTCGGTGCTTTTCGTCGGTTTCTTGATGGCGTCGGTCGTCATCGATGTGCAGGTAGAGGCTCGTCGTCGTCAGCGATGCATGCCCGAGGTTGTCGCGCACGAGGCGCAAGTCGACTCGCTGGTCGGCCATATGCGATCCTGCGCTGTGCCTCAACCAATGCGCCGAGGCTTTTGCCAACAGGTCGGCGCGTGCGGCAGACGTCTCGTCGCGCTTGCGGAGTCGGGCGGCGGCCTGCGCGAACACTTCTTTGACGATCGCATGCAGTGCGGCGCGTGTCAAAGGCGCGCACGTCTGCGTGCCACCGTTCGCTGCCGTGGCGCCAATGGGCAAGACCAGCGGCGTGTCTTCATTGGGCGAGGGCAGTGCACTCAGCCCGAGATGCTGCCGGTATCGCGAGAGCTCCGTCATCATTTCACGCGTCGCGGGCACGAGCCGTTCTTTGCCGCCTTTGCCGTGCACGGTGAGCCACCATCGGATGTCTGCATTGCTATCACGGCGAACAAAAAACTGCCCCATCGTATTGCCACCGACCTCAGCAATCCGCAGGCCGCCCAGATAGAGCAGCGTGAAGAGCCACCGCACACGAGAGGCATGAGCGATCTGGCGTGGCGTATCGCTTGGCATGGCCGCGATGGTGTCCTTGACCTCTTGCCAAATGCTCGGCTCCAGATAGCGGGTGATGCGCGGCGCCGCGTGTCGGGTACGCTGTCGAGAGAGCGAGAGGGGATTGCCGGCCAAGTAGCCCGCCTGAACCAGCCACGAAAACAATGCATTCAGAATCACGATCGCCTGGCGCTGACTCGCAGGCGAGAGCGGCCCGTAGAAAGGACGCCAGCGCGCGTCGCTGCGGGCGTGCTTACGCCCGCCACCCGCAACCCAGCTCGCCGCCGGTTGCGGATCGGCCAGGAAGTGTTGATAGCGCAGGCAGTCCTCGTGCGTGAGCGAGGAGAGCGGTTTGTTGAGCATCACGACGGACCACAGCAGGAGCCGCTCGGCTTCCTTGCGGTAGTTCTCGAAGGTGGTCCTGGTGTCCGTGAAGCGCGACAGCCACGCCCGGATCGCATCGAGATCGTTGTTCGCGGCGATCTGTGCGCGACCCGTGACGGCGCGATTGAAACCCGTGCGGCCGTCCATCTCGGACGGGATCACAAGCATCTCCAGCGGCGCAGGCTGAAGTGCGAGGGAGGGCGGCGAGGGCAGTGCGGGCTTCAAGATCGGGCGATTTGGAAAGCGGCTTTGAGCCATTTTAATCGACAAACTTGGTATATATGGCTTGTTGTTGCGTTGGTTTGGTTTTTCAGATTTGCCGTATTTTAAGGGGCAAAGCGGCCAAGTTATCCACAGGATTGCCTATCTTTTTTGGTTGCCTGTTGCGCACCGCTGCGGCCGATTTTTGTTGCGTTATTCGCGGCAGAGCGACGCAACAGGATCTCTCTGACATAAGGGTCTTGTCGCCCGGCGTGTTGCGCTCATCTTCACGCCACGGCTCGCTAATTTACTTCTTCAGGTTGACGCCGAGGTGCCACAGCACATCGATATTTGTGAGATAGACGGTGACGTTTTCGCGCGATGCGTGGATGATCGAATGTTCCTGACCAGCGGCTATATCAACCTGTGCTGACGACGGGTCTTCAAGGCTCTGGCAGACGTCGCTGATTCCGTCGCGATACTGTTCGAGCCGGTCCGCTTTCCAGTTTCGCACAACGTCCGGTGCCAGAAGCACAGTCAGGATTCCTTTCCTTTCACCGATATACCTCACAGGGGGAAGCAGGCCTCTGATGTAAAGCACCAGGACCGCGTCAATCACACGATCATCGTGGTCTTCATCCCAGATGACGGCGAAGTCGAGAAACGCACAGTGTTCGATTCGATTTAGCGACTCGTCGTGCCAGACCGGTGCCCGAAGCACGGAGTAATGGGTGCCACGGCCGAAGGTGCCAACTGGATGTGTCTCGTCGTACAGGGTCTGGAAGAAGTTGCAATGTTGCAATAGGTCATCTGATGCTCCTTTCGGGAGGAACGCAGGTTTCCGCCGCAGATGCCGGCCATTTCGTGACCGGCAGATCCGTTAAGCGCTATCGCTTGATCTTTTTCCGACATTCTTCTGGCGGCATGGCCGAGACGGGTGCAGCCGGCATCGCGTCGAAGTCCGCGAGCCTGTCGCGGATCTCCCGGTGATGTTCATAGAACTTCGCCCACTTGTTCACGCCGCCCAGTTCGCCGACGGCGCGCAGCATGGCAAGGTGCGACGCGGTCAGCAGTTGCACAATAGATTCGAGTTCTGCAATCCGTACATCTTTGTCGGCAAGCGATGCCGCAATGTCGGCGCCGGACCGTTTGGCGATACGTGCGCGCCATTGTCGGTACTCGGCCTGACGCAGTTGATATTGAGCAAGCAGCCTGCTGCGCGACTCACTGCGGGTAATCGACGATGCTGCCTTGATAGACGGATGTAGTCGTGCAATGGCGCGCGCCGTGATGTTTTCGTCGTCCGCCAGCAACGTTTCGAGAATCTCGCGCATCTGGTCGTCGCTGGACGATGTTGTATCGTCGGGTTTACTCATCAAGTACTCCACGTTCCCGGGGCACCGAGAGATCCGGGCCATCGGGGAAGGGGCGCTCGCCGGGCGGTGTTGCAAGCAGTTTCTGAATGCCGTCGAGTCGTTTCTCCGCGTGTTCAAGCTGGTTCTGCCAACCGATACTGGTCGATGCTCTGGCCTTGATGGTTTCAAGGGCGGATTTGAACTTGGCTTCGAGCCGGATCAGGTTCTTCCGGTTCTCTGGCAGATCGGTGGCCGACAGGTGGCGGCAATCCGCAAAGCATTCGAGATGTTTGGGGCACGGGTCGACCGTAAAGGAATTCAGGCAATGTCCGTACGAGTGGCATGGAAGCCGTCGGCTTCGGCGCGCAGGTATTCATACGCGGCGGCGTCGCCCTCGGTCGCCTCGATACGCTTGAACGTATCGACGATCGGGCCGCTTGCCTTGCCCCTCTTGATGAGCCGTGCAACGATACTGGCCTTCTCGCCAAGCATGATCTCGATGTCCTGCGGGAGTGCGATCTGATCGAGCTCTTCGATGAGGCTACGATGGTCATACTCGTGACTCTGCGCAATGCTGCGCCGGTTGAAGCGTTTCGAGATGATCGTGTCGGCCACGCCCAGCCGGAACAACTCGGTGTTTTGAAGATGACGTAGCATGTGTGACTCAATCTTCAAGGCCCGGTCTGCGTCCGTCTGTCCGTATTTTTCGAAGAGTGACGGGATTTGTCGCTGGTCACCGAGTGCGAGACCGACGAAGCGAGGGGTAGGGCGACCGACCGACATGATCCGGGCAACGTCGCACAAGCCTTCGTTGCGCTCCTCTACAAGAGACCGCTTCGGTTGAACGAACAGAAGTTCCCACGGCTGCACGACGCCGGTACCAAGCCGCAGCGGCGTTGTGTCTGACACCTTGGTTTGGCTCGTTGCGCGAACATGATCCTCCAACTCACCAACATGAAGAAAGGTGTTGTGCCAGACCATGCGATCCCGAACTCCCAATACCTTTCCGTCCGCTTGCCGGAATCGCAACGCAGTCTCCCCGGTGCGCATCCTCTCGAGCATGCGTTTGCCGAACTGATACACCGCCATATCTAGCGTGACGGGACTGTGCTCGGGTCTTTCTGTCTGATGTCGATGCACTTCAGTCAGCACGTCGGGATCGAAGCCATCCCGATAGCGATCGATAAATGGCTTGTGCTCAATGTTCAGCCAGAACGGGTTGCCCGTCAGTCGCACATAGGCGTGCGTGAACGGTACGAGATCATTGACCCCGTACCACGGTAGCAAGCGGCCTGTTTCGCATTGCCGTTTCAGCGTCGCTCGCAATGGCTCGGTCAAACGCTCAACGCGCTCAAGCGTCTGCGTAAGCGTCGCCCGGAACATGTCTGGAACCGGCTGCGTTGCCTCATGGAGGAGTCGGCTATCCGATTCGTCATCTTGCTGCTTTTCGGCGAAGTGGCGGACCATCAGGGCCGTCGAGATGCCCGCAGACTCTCCGGCTGGCCGTCCTTTCGCATCCAGATAGCTGCGCTCCCGCTTCCAGTCAACAGGCAATAGGGCGGCTTCGCCCGCGCGCATGCCGGTTACGATCATCGTGCGGATGACGGCGAACCGCAGATCGTCCATGAACGTGAGCGGCTTTTCGGTCATTACGATACGGGTTAGCTCCCAGAACGCTCTGCGCGCGGGTAACCGTTCTTTCCGTTTTCGATCTTCGAGATCAGCACGCAACTCATCCTCTGACCACGTATGCCTCGCCCTGGTCACATTCGTCATTTTCATGCGAGGCAAAGCGAGGGATGTGTATAAGGGGCCCGCATCACAAATGTGTTGGACGTCGAGTACAACCTTGACCACTCCGATCACCAGATCGCCCAGCTGTCCTTTGGCTTGGATCGCCGCGCCCACGCGTATCGCTAGACGAAGATCATCGACGGTCAGTTGCCACGGTTCCTTTTCCACGCATGACGCAATCACCCGCAGCGGACGCGTGATGCACGACATGACGTATTGCGCGGTATTGCGCCTCAACAGAAGCTGCTCGACCGCAGCAGACTTGATCAAGTTCTGCCACGTTACGGTCAGCGGCCCTTGTGTCAATGGCGCCACGCCGGCCTCGACGCGCCCGGCGTTGATGATCGCCAACGCCTTCCGATCAGGGCCCAGGTCTTTCAAATAGAAGCGCGGTGGCGGCACATCGCCCGCAATGGCAGTAAGGTTCCAGCCGACGCCGTCTTGTGCTGCACCCGCCTCATCGAGTGGCATTTCCCAGCTCACCCCCTTTTGTCGGGCGAGGGCCTTCCCGAGTTCGATGAAGGCGGCATAGTGGGGATTCATCAGTCGTCGACCTCCAACTCGTCAATGACTGTCTGTATTTCGGCAATCGTGCGCTGCAGTTGGAGGTAGGCTGGCGACTGGGTCTCCCCGCGGGAGCTCCGCACGAAGAACACGACCACCTCGCGCATTGAGGCCAACACGTTCTCGTGGATCGCCTTGTCATGCAGGGGCATGAACTTCCTGCATCCGTAGCACGACGTTATGGGGTTATAGGGGCACGCGAGCTGTCCCGACGTACAACCGCCAATGCCTGCAATCGGTATCCCGTGAGGCACGCCAGCGATCTGTTGGTCACCCTTGAGTTGGGCGAGTTCTTCCGGGGAGATGAACCGGTCGTGCGCGATCCTTGCCACCCGCCGATAGATGTCCGATGCGCCGAGCGCGCGGTTGACGCGTTCCGCGTGAGAGGCTGAGGTCCTGAAGTAAACCAGTCCGGTCGGGACGTACGAATGCCCCATGAACTCGGCGAGCTCTTCGTGGCTCGCGCCAGCATCCACCATGCGCTGGGCGGCTGTATGCCGCAGATCGTTGGCACTACCACGGGATTGGGAGCTAATCAGCCGGCGAACAAGCGCGGCGATGCGAGCCCCAGCCTCATAGTTCGACTGCACATTGAAGAAGTGTGCGTTATTACCGGTCTCGTCTGATCGCCGCCAGTCTTCGAGTACAACAAACAGAGGCGCCCATTCACGCTTGACTCTGCGCGTCAGAGGTAGCCGCTTCGATTTGTTTCGCTGCTTGGCCATGTGGAACGTCAGGTGCACAGTTGGCGACCCGTCCCGCGAATTGGACCAGATGCGGACGTTTCGCATGCTCAGCATCGCAATCTGGATGGGGCGCATCGCGAACTGGTAGGCGCACAGCAACATGCCGGCGTCGCAGATTTCCTCGCGGGGAACCTGTGCGCCGGATGTAAGGGCTGTGACGGTTTCGTCCAGGTGTCGCACAATCGCAGCTTCCTCATCCGCGCTCAAAAACACATCTCCCGAGTGGACACCTGCATAGGGATTTTGGGCCGGCAAGGGGAGAACATCGGTAATGTAGGCGCTGTAGGAGTTAGACCAGCCTTGGAGACGGTAGCAGCACAGAAGCCGCAGCAGTGACTTTGCCGCGATGTAGGTCGAATGAGGCATCTCCCGCGCGCGCAATGCCGCCCAGACGAACCTGATTTTCCACGGGCCTGCGCGCACGATGCCTATGATGTCTTCCCGTGTCAGGTGCGCCGCCGAAATCAGATAATCCGTTGCCGTGGACACGGCGAGATCCATGCCCAAGAGATACAGGAAGACGTGCTTTAGCAGCAGAGCGTGCTTGTCCTCGTACCGTGTGAAGTCAACTTTCACCGTCCGGCCACAGATTTTCAGCTCAAACACCATCATCCGTTCCGGATGACGAATTGAATATTGGGTGTCGTTAAATTCATCACGGTAGCGGATGACTGGAGGCAAGGCCGGCAACGCTGCCACGACGCAATCGATACTGCCATCGGTAGCTGATGGATCAGGCTGCGGGGTTCTTGGACTGTGCGGTTGCTGCATATCAACTCCGAAGCGGTAAGGCGCGCAGCAGTGCAACCCGGTCATCGAAGGCGTCATTCCAGACACCGGCCAGTCTGTCCTCAAACACCGCGCGTGCATACCGGGACGGCATCAAGGATGTTCTGGACCAGCCAAAGAACACTCGCATTTTCTGGAGGTATCCGCCCGAGAATCCCCGTAGTAGCGAGTGTTCTCGATTTCGCCGAGACTTCAGTACCGTCGGGGAGATGGTCGGCAGTAGTGCCGGGGGATAGGCAGCAGCGTCGGTGCCCGTGAGGGGATGGGGTGAGCGACGACGGGCTACCGCCGCGGAGCTTCGCGCGCGTCGCAGTAAAAGCTCAAGGTATCGTCATCCTTGATCTTGACGTGCCAATGGCCAACGCAGTACCTGGCGTCGGCGAACTTCTCTCGCCAGCGATTGGAGAGCTTGCCGATCCAGGCACGCGCCTCCGATGGCATTTGCGGCGAGTCGGCCATCTGCTGCAGCATCTGTAGATAACTGGGGTCGCCGTGAGGGGTGTTCGCTGCGACATGTGCGTTCCAGATCAGCACGACCAGCTTGTATATCTCGCGCACGACGGCGATCGGCGTTTCTTCGGTGATGGCTTCGGATATGAGCGGCTCGCCGAAGTCCAGGATCGTTTCGGAGATCTTGCGCTCGGTCTTTCCCGCACTTGCTTTACCCATCGTTTCGTTCCGTTTAATGCGTGAGCCCGGTTCAGTGTCGGCTCGCCGAGCCCGCGATCGGCAAGGATGACATCCACGCCGCGCTCGACGCCGACCCAGCCACGCCAGAAGGCTTCCAGTTGTAGGGTGCCAATTCCTCGATCCGGTTGACCGGGTGCTCGTTGATACGTCCAAGCACGTCGGCCAGATAGTCGTACGGGTTGACATCGTTGGCCCGACAGGTCGCCAGCATGCTGTAGAACATCGCCGCGGCCCTGCCTCCGGCTTCGGAACCGAAAAAGAGATGGTTCTTGCGCGCGATTGCCACTCTGCGGATGGCACGCTCGATCAGGTTCGAATCCATCACCAGATTGCCGTCCTCCACATAGCGCGTGAGCGCTTCCCAGTTCGATAGAGAATAGGCAATTGCCCGGCCCAGGGCCGACTTGGGCAGGACTTCGTTCGCCATAGCCTGCAACCAAAGCTGGTAATCGTGTAAAACGGGCACCGATTCCAGTTGCCGCACCCGCCTTCGCTCGGATGGATCGACATCGCGCAACCTGCGCTCGATGTCGTAGAGCTTGCGAATCCACGCCAGCGCCTGCGCGGCCACGCTCTCGCCGGCTGTCTGTGGCGATTCCTTGCGAAGCTGACGGTAGATCTTGTAAAACATCCGGCGGGCGTGCACATGGCAGGCTACGTGCCGGATCTTGCCGCCGCGAAACAGCGCCGCCCAGCCCGAGTAATCGTCGGCCTGCAGATAGCCCTCGTAATTGCGCAGCAGTGCCATCGGATAGCGGCCGGCCCGGCTCGACGTGTAGTCGTAGTAGACCACCTTGGGAACGCTCACCCACTGACCGTCGCGCAACATCGCTCCCGCACTTGCATAGCCCCACAGCCGGACCGTCCTGGTCCGCTCCAGTTGTTTGCACAACTGCGGAAATGGTGTGTCGTCGCCAAAGATTACCGGCGCGCTCAGTAACTGCCGACAGAACACCTCGTACAGGGGCAACATCAGCTTCGCGAGTCGAATCGTCCAGTCGCTCATCGTATTGCGCGAAATGCGCAACCCATGCATCGTGAACTCTTCCTCCAGCCGGTAAAACGGCATGCCCGAGTCGAAGTGTGCCACCACGATGCGCGCCAGCAACTCCGGGCTCGCATTGCTCTTCAACAGCGGCGACGCCTGGAAAGTCACGCCGCGCACCGTCGAGACACCGTCCTTGACCAGCACATATCGCGGGCACACATGCTCGACTACGGAAATCCTGGCCGGAGTGTACTTGAGCGTGCGCGTGACGGTCTCGCCGATCACCGTCACCCGGTCGTATTGCGCCAGTTCCTGTTCCGGCATCGCATGCACGACGCGCTCGCGCGGCAGATCGTCTGGCAGCGCCGGACGTCCCTTGCTGCGACGCTTGCGCCGGTGGCCCTCCACGGGGATCGACAGATCCGGAATCTGCGGGGGCAACGGCGCTTCGTGATCCTGATCGAAGATGTCCAGTTGCAACCCGCTCATGCGCTCGCGGCTCGCTCCGAACAGTTCCTGCCGCGCGTTGGCCAGTTTGGCCCGCATCTCGAGCAGCGCCTGCTGCGTCCTGGCCAGCAATTCGCTTTGCCCCTCGACCCGTGCGCGCAACTGTTCGATCTCGCGCTGCTGCTGTTCGATCGTCGCATCGCGCGCCGCAATCGCACCGAGTAATTCGGGAAGGTTCCACGCCCCCAATGCCATCGGCAAGGGTTGTTTCGAGGCCGGGACGTTGAGCGGTTGCATAGGTCAGCATTATCGCCGCGATCGAGGTGCTCATGGACATATCCTCGCGATTCATGCGACCACTGTTGCGTTCACCGCACGCACGCGCCGACGTACGCCGATATCGATCCCTTCAAGCCAGGTCGTGAGCTCGGCAAGCGAGATTCCCCGCCGCGCGATGGCCGCGGGATCGGCAAGCGAGCCGCTCTCGAAACGCTTGTACATCAGCCAGAATCCCGTGCGGTCGTAAACCAAAACCTTGATCTTGTCACGGCGCCGGCCGTAAAACACAAACACGTGCCCACTCAGCGCGTCCTGATCGAACATCGGACGCACCAGCATCGAAAGCGAATCGATCGACTTGCGCATGTCGATCGGCTCCGCGGCGATGTACACCCGCACTGCCGTCGAAAGCATCATCATCGCGCCCCCGCACCGATTCGATCGATCATCGCCTGAAGCAAAGGCTCGAGCACGTACACCGGCAGCCGCAGCCGAATCCCATCGCCCAGAATCAACTCCGGCACCTCGCACGCGCTCGTGTTACCGGAGACGCCCACCGCGCGATCGACGATGCCAACGCGCATAAAGCCCGCCATGCTCTGCGCGACTGCAACCGTGGCGCCCGTGTTCTGCTGAACGTCACCGCTTCGCTCCGCCTGGCGAGCAAGTGCCAGGTACCTCGTCATCGAGGAACGGGAAATCCCGCTGCGTTCGCTATAGGCCTGGATCGTCAGCCCGCTTGCTCGAAACTCGCCTATGACTTCTCGCCACGGCCGTGTGCAGCGATTGCGCCGCCTTCTCGCCGGCGCCGAACTCACATCCGCCGCATCCTCAGGCAACTTCTCCGCTTCCTGCATGAATATCCTCCCGTCATCGCAATGGGAGAATCGTCCAACATCGACGTCACGCCCTCAATAACGGGGGTTCTCGGGCGGATACTTCTGGAGCGCCTCGTCCATGGGGTCGCCCCGCTCAAGCAGTTGATTCAACCGCATCGCGGCACTCGTGTGCCTCAAGTCGTGAGGTGTTATCGCTTCCTTGCCTGTGCGGTCTTTGAGCTCCGAGAGCACATCATCCGGCAGGCTGCGGGATACGAGCACGAATGCTTTGGTCAGTGTCTCCGTCGACAGTGGGGTGTCGAACTGCGAATTCAGCAAGTACGAGTGAGAGGGGCTGCCGCGGTAGTTCTCCACGTAACGTTGGACCACACGGGCTGTCAGCTCGCTAACAGGAATCTGCCGAAGCGAATGCACGTTCTTGATGGAAGGCTTCGAATAGCGAGGATCAACCTCCGAATCTTCGTATCCATTTTGCTCGACGTTGATCCAATACCGCGTCCGATGCTGCCCACGGTCATACGCACTTTTCACCGCATCAGCCGGCAGGAGCAATGCTTCCCCTCGGCGAAGTCCTTGATGCAACATCAGTACAAAGGCAACGAAGATGCGCCAACGCGTCGGCGCGCGGGTGAACGGATTGTGGTGAAAGTCCGGGTCAAGCAGGCGGTACAGTGCTTCAACGGTGCTGGCAGGCAACGAACGCACCGTGTCTACGGAGTTATCCCGGCGGACATGAAGCTGACGATAAAGAGCTGCACGCCGATGCAGCCGTGCCTCGATGCGTCTCATCCGGTCATCGTTGGCCTCACTCTTCGAGATCCACGCGACCACGGACAATACGAATTCGAGACCTGTCTGCCAGCGCTTCTCGTCGGCACCTGTTACCACAGGCTGATTGCGGATTGAAACGAACCACGACTCGAGAATGTCAGCCAGTGCTTCGTCGTCCAGCGTTCCAAGCGCGTCGTCCAGCGCATTCGGGCCAACACCGAGACCGGCCGCATGTTGGTAAAGATTTTCCAGATATCGGAGTTTCTTTGTATGCGTAGACGCTGCCAGTTCGGATGACAACATTGTCGACCAGACAGCAGCCCAATAGCGGGGCAACCCAATGCCATCGAGCAGCATCGGACCGCGAAGCGACGGTGGAACCGTAGCGCCGTTCAGTTGTAGAAACACAGAGATCGTCCGTGCGAACCGCAACGACCAAAACTACCAACATCACATGATGATGTTGTGACGGAAAGCGCCGATCCACTCGAACGGACGCAACAGATCGGTATATACCAGTCCTCGACATTATAGCATTAATGTCAAATCGAAGCCGCCGATGAGTAAGATAAATAGCGAAATACGTTGTACTATCCCTGAATTCTCGGCTGATACCCGCTTATGTCCGAACCCCTTTCCGACGAAACCCGCCTCGCGGCGGACATCGAGCGCCTCAAAGTCGAATTCCCCAAGACGCGCGAACTCTATCGCGAGGTGTGCGCGCTGCTGTTCTTCCGCTTTGGCGTCCCCCCGACGGCGAACCGCCTCTACAACCTGGTCCGGCGCGGCACCATGAGTACACCGGCGTCGGTCTTGAGCGAGTTCTGGGCAGAGCTGCGCGAGAAAAGCCGGGTGCGCATCGAGCACCCGGACTTGCCGACGGACTTGAGCGAAGCGGCGGGCGAGCTGATCGGGACACTGTGGACCCGGGCGACGACGTCGGCGCAGGCCGAACTCACGTCGCTGCGCGACGAAGTCGAAGCGCAGCGTGCCGAGGCCGAGCAAAGGGTCGTCGCCGCGCGGGAAGAACTGGGCCGAACGGAAACGGCGCTCGAGCAGCGTACCGCGGCGCTGCTCGCGGCCCAGGTTGAGATTCGGGAGCTGGAGCGGCAGCAGGCGCAAGAGGCCGCCAGGCGTCAAGCGCTCGAGGCGCAGATCAAGCGTCTCGGCGAGGAGGCGGTGGCGCGCGAGCGGGAACTCGAAAAAGTGCGCGACACCTTCTTGCGCGATCTGGAGAAGCTGCGGGAAACCGCCGGCCGTGCCGAGGAGCGATTGCGCGCATCGGAAAAGCGCGCGCTCTTGGAGATCGATCGGGAACGCAGCGCCACAGCCAAGGCTCAGAAGGAACTGGCCGAGGCGGCCAAGCGGGCGGAAAAGCGAGAGGCCGAGCATCGTCGCGCCGTCGACGCGCTGCAGGCGCAGCAGGGCGACACGCGCCACCAGAACGGAGTGCTTCAGGGCAGGCTCGCCGCGCTCGAAGCGGCGCATCACGCACTTCAGGAACAGTTGAAGTCGCTGCGCACAGCGGCGCGGCCGTCCACGCGCCTGCCGACAGCCGAAGCCGGTTCGCCAGCGAGGCGAGGCGCCCGGAAGGCAGCGGCTGGTAAAACGGCGAGAGTGAAGGGTCGCACGTAGATAATGACCAGACTACAGAATTGCGCCGGCGGGTGGCGCGATGCAAGGGATGCGCGCCAGCCGCGTGGTCGGCCAAACGGAGCGAACAGATGCGAAGATCGGCGGAGAACAAATTGCGGGTGGTGGCGGTGCGCATCGACCCCGTCATCGAACAGCGGTTGCGGGTGCTGGCAGAGGCCACGGGGCGCAAGCAATCGTTCTTCCTGCAGCGCATGATCGAAGAGGGCATTGAAGCCATGGAAGCAATCTGGCTGTCGCCGCAGATGCTAGCCAAGGTCCGAAATGGTGATTTGCCTGAGCTGCTTGACGCACGCAGCGCGACCTCGGATCTGTTCGACCTAAATGTGACCGACGCAGACTAGCAGAGGGCCGCCATCCGAAGTGTGACCAGCGTTCGGTATGATCGGGTTCATTTCTAACAGAGAGGAAGCGTTTCAATGAACAAGCAGGAACTGATTGACGCTGTGGCGTCCGGAGCCGGTACGAGCAAGATCGCCGCAGAGGACGCCATCAATGCCGTGTTTGAGACGATTGCGAAGGCGGTGGCTGCGGGTGACGCCGTTCAGCTGATCGGCTTTGGCTCGTTCGGGACCGGAGAACGTGCCGCGCGCACCGGTCGCAATCCGCAGACCGGCGAGCCGATCGAGATCGCAGCAGGCAAGACGGTCAAGTTCACCGCTGGCAAGGCGTTTAAGGACGCCGTCAACCAAGCGTGAGCCAAGGGCGGAGCCGGTCATGCCGCCGACTTTGAAGAGTTGCGCGTCGAGCGGCCGCAGGCTATTGAGCTTGACTGCCGTGAGACGTTCAGTGCCGTCCGCGTGAATCGATCGGATCATGATCCGTCGGCCACGCGCTTCGCCCAGCACCTCGACGATGCGGTCCTCATAGCGCACAAGCGTGCCGCGAGGCGGTTTGCGTTTGATGCGGCTGCGACCGGTCGAAGAAGGCATAGGGCGTCAAAGCTCGTGCGTCGATCGCATGATGCCAATTCGCAGCGGCGATACCACATCGTTTAGCCGGCTACGGCACAAACAGAGAGGGCAAAGGTTATGCGCCGCATCGTGGTACGTTCTTCGCCGGTCCACGGACGCGGTGTATTTGCACTCACCCAGATCGGGGCTGGTGAGACAATCCTGGAATACAAGGGCAAGCGCCTGTCTTGGGCACAAGCGCAGCGCCAGTATGCGCGTTCGGCCGCCGAGGACGGCCACACGTTTTACTTCGACCTTGACGACGGACGCGTGATCGACGGCGCGCAGGGCGGCAACTCGGCGCGCTGGGTCAATCACAGTTGCGCGCCGAACTGCGACACCGAGCAAGATGGCAGCCGGGTTTTCTTCCACGCGCTACGCGACATCAAGCCGGGCGAAGAGTTGTTTATCGACTATCGACTTTTTGTGGAAGGGCGAAAAACTGCTGCGCTCAAAAGGCTCTATGCGTGCCGCTGCGGTGCCGACACCTGTCGGGGGACGATGCTGGCCGCGTCCTGAAAGCGCCCACGAAACGACGAGCATCTACTACCGACTATCGCACATCAACTGCCGCACCTGCTGGTGTCGCGACGATTTTGGCGCTGCACTCTGCTGACGGAACGTGACTGTCATGCCCTCACCGAAATGGACCTTCGCTTCGCGCTTTCGACGCAACGCATTCGGATGGCGATCGTCGCTGCCCATCCAACGCCTGAAGGAGGCGGTATCTGAGATTCGTTCGACCGCCCGCGCCGATGGTGCGCTTGGTGCGGAAGGGGCCGTTCTTCTTCTTGAAAGACTGTCGCCCGCACTTGAGCAAGTCGACAGTTCTTCGGGCGCACTGGGCAGCGCGGTCAACCGTGCTATCGAGGCGCTCGTCCCAATCATCGCAGCCGCCGACGTTGAGCCCGCAGCACGGGAGCGCTGGCTGGAAAGGCTTTTCGAGGCGTTGCAGGACGATCAGATGCCCTACATTGAGAGCCTCGGCGAACACTGGGGAACCTTGTGCGTGACGCCCTCGTTGGCATCTGACTGGGCCGACCGGTTGTTGCCGCTCGTCACCCATGTGCTGGAGGCGGAAGGATTCAACTACTTCGTCGGCGTGGTGCCGTGCTTGAGTGCGCTCTACGCAGCCGGCCGCTTCGAGGAAATCGTTGAGCTTGTGCGGCGCGATCGCCTAAGTTCCTGGTGGTATCGGCGTTGGGCCGTCGACGCGCTGGTCTGCCTCGGACGTCCGGGCGACGCACTTCGCCTTGCTGAAGCGAGCCGAGGGCTGAATGCGCCCGAATCCGCAATCGCGCGCACCTGCGAGACGATCCTCCTCGAGTCCGGCATGACCGAGGAGGCCTACGAGCGCTATGCGTTTGCCGCCAATCGTGCAGGCACGTACCTCGCAACGTTCCGCGCGATCACCAAGAAATATCCCGGGAAAGCCCCGGCAACGATCTTATCGGACCTGGTTCGAAGCGAGCCTGGGTCCGAAGGCAAATGGTTTGCCGCCGCCAAAGACGCCGGGCTGTTCGATCAGGCCATTGCGCTGTCCAGACAGAGCCCCACCGATCCCAAGACGCTCATACGCGCCGCGCGAGATTGCGAGACGAAGCAGTCCCGTTTCGCGATGGACTGTGCGCTGTGCGCACTGCAATGGATGGAGGCCGGCTACGGCTATGAGGTGTCGATGACTGACGTCACCGATGCCTATGATGCCCTCATCGCCGCGGCAAGTGCGAATCAGGTCTCTAAAGGAGCGGTGGACGATTGCGTGCGAAGCCTGATTCGCAATGCGGACTCGCTGGTTGGGCGAGCGTTGCACACGCGCATGGAGGCCGACCGGCGCTAGACAAGAAGAGAACAGGCTTCTGCTGACGTAGCGCGTCGGCGCCGCTTGCGCATTCGCGGGAGCCCGGCAAGAACCTACCTCTAGCCAAAGTCCAATACACGGCTGCGCATGCTTCCTTGACTTTTCGTGAGCCTCGATACGCTGGTCTCAACGGATCAGGAGACGCACAGCGTATGAAGTCAATCGTAGCAAAGCGAAATC
>NZ_JALQDH010000115.1:0-9211 GCF_023631365.1 Caballeronia sp. INML2
TTGCCGCCTCGCATCAAGTGACATACAGACACTCTAGTACGCAATCGCCATCATTCAATGAATTTTCAACTCGGGACACTAGGGACGCGAGCAACGTTGTCTTTGCCACCCACATGAGTAAAAGGCCTGCAAACTGCACGATGACGAATAAGAAGGCAACTCGTGCCTCTCCTAGCCGGTCCGGAAGGTGCCCAGCGATGGTACGCGCCGCGATCAATGCAGCACCGAATGCGGTGAAAGCCATCCACACCGGCTGCCAATGCATGTCCGCGAAAAAAAGCGAACTGAACGCCAAGATTGCGCAGTACCCCATGCTGGCGAGCGCAGCGCCGACTCCGGGCAGCCAAACCGCTCTCAGGATGACATTGAAAGAAGCGTGCTGTCCGTGACCGAGCAGTACGGCTGCCGGGGTCCGGCTCACGTATGCGAAAACGAATAGCGGCAAAAGGGCGGTCATCAGTGCTATCGCGACGAACCCAAATGATGTGTAAAGAATGGCCCCGAGAGGACCACCCAGCGCCATCGCCGCAAACATCGCGGTTCCGACCCAGGCAATGACTTTGCCAGCATGCTGCCTTTCAACGAGACCCAATCCCCAGGCGATACCACCGGTGATGATGAAGCTCTCGGCACCGCCGAGAACCGCACGACCGACGAGCAGAATCGCGACAGAACCCAGAGGTGCCTTTAGGAATACTAGCGACAAAATGTACAGCAGTCCGGAAGCGGCCGCGGCGAGTAGGCCGACGAAGACACTGCGCTTTGCACCGCGCCTGTCAGAGTAGGAGCCCGCCCAAATGCGTGAGAGCAGTGCAGCAGCGAACTGTGCACCCGCCACCAGTCCAACAACCAGTGGTCCGAATCCGAGATCGTTTGTGACATGGAGAGGCAGTACGGGAAGCGCCACGCCAATGATCAGAAAGCCGGCCAGTACGGCAGTCATTATCGGGAACAGGGTTGCAACAACCGAATGCCCGGCTGATCCCTTTAAACGTGATTCGGACATCGTTAGGCCTTCTAGCGAACGGAAAACCCCGCGGTTCGAGATGACGGCCTTTGCCAATGACTTAAGGCATCATGCTCAGATAATATTGATTCTCTCGCCAGTCACACTCCTTAAACCCCCCTGCAAGGGCCCACCTCTACACCGGGCGTTCACATGTCGAGTCTGCCTCGCGGAGCGTTTTAATTATCGACCGAGGACGAAGCGGTGTTCCTTGTGCCCTCAACGCGCCGAACACCCGATTGCGTTTGCGTGTCGCGCGAACTCCCAAAACTATACGTGTCGATGTTGTGCGCGTTCTGCTCGGCAGCGATTGTTTGGGCGCTCGGCCCCTGCTGTGAGCTCGGCGCACCGACAGCCGGCCGGTAAAACGGAGCCGGACCGTAGCCGCTAGCGAAAGCTGACCCAGCGAATGCACTGGAACCGATGAAAAAGAGAGTAGCGAACAGTTTGCGGTTCATGACATGCTCCAACATGAGGTTGATATTTGATGACAGGCTCGGCAGCCGTCCTACCAAGCTGTCAGCTAAATCGCGATGACTCAAGCGTATACCCCTACTATCGGTTTTTAAACACAATGCGATGCATAAGCTTATGAATTCCGCTCATCAATCGGCGCTCACGGTGTTGTCCGCGCACCGTCAATACGAGCGCTTGTCGGTTGTCGCGATTTCTCGGTGAGGCGTGTTAAGACGCGTTCATAGGGCGCGGGGACAGGTGCCGTAGAAGAAAAAGCAGCCTGCGTCAATGTTTTGATAGACGAGGCGAACGGCGGTTTCCCGCCGTGTTGATTGACATAAAGGAATTTAGCACATTTTCTATCTGCAATCCTAATGAACGAGCTGTTGTTATCGCAGTGCTCTTCGTTCGATCGACTCCGATGCGCCAGAGCTTGGTCAAGTCAAAGTCGGTAACACGTCGCGTTGCAACATGAACGTCCCTCAACGACCCTTACGAGGTCGCGACTATGCGCAGACGGTCGGTTGCTGCAACCCAGCGAGCCGCTATCGCTCCGGCGAGTTCATCGGGATTTCTTAGGTTGCCCGCGGGCGGTGAGACGACTGTCGTACGTCCAGCGGCTTACTTTTATGAAGCGCAGCCGAGCCGCGTCCGGATGGGCGGGGTTGATGAGGACATTGGTCTCCTGCGGCACAATCACGGACGGCACCCTGTACAGCAAGCTCCGCCTAGCTGAGAGCCACGCGTCGCCCGCGTCGAGGCTCACCTTGCCATGAGGAACTGCATCCCACCCGACGTGAGGTCCGCCCGTGTCAAACACCGCCGCCGCCAGCCAGACGTCTTCGGGCACCTCGATGGCGACCAGATACCGGTTCAGCGGCAGTTCGCCCAGCCTGATGTGCACCAGAGTTTCGAGGCAGGCCAGCGCGATGCTGCCCGCGCTGTAGAGCACCGGCAGCCCTGGCCGGTTCCACCGACCGCCCGTCGCCTTGGCACCGGCCCCCGTGGTGTCATCTGCCGTGTAATCGGGTGTGTCGGTCGCAATGCGCCAGAGCGTCGCCGTACCGCTCACGCGTACGCCCCGCTCTGCGCCATCGCCAGCAGATTCGAAACCAGGTCGCGCCCTTCTGCTGTGTCCATGTACTCGGCTGGGCGCTTCCCGTCCAGCGCCGGCAGCGGCTCATCGAGCCAGCGCGCGAGCCATTGGGCTGCGTCAAAGCCCGTCGGGTCGCCCGACTCTTCGACCATCGTCTGTACCTGGCCGATCAGCTTCGCCATGCCGACCACGCGCTCGCCCTGTTCGGGCGAGAGCTTCTCACCGGCTTTCGCCTTGCGGTCGATGGTCGTGATGGACAGGCCAAGGGTCTTGCCCAGTTGCTCCTTGCTGCGGTCCATAAAGCGCGCGATACGAACGAAATCGTCCGCCTTCACGCCCCGCTTGATCGCGTCGATGCGCACGGACCGGTCCACTCGATACACTGCGCCGAAGTGGGTGAGATCAATCACCTCCACGCGCCCCTTTGGTGCGGGCCTACCGCGACGGACCGCGTTTGGCAGCCCTTCATTGATGTCATGGGCGCCCGCGGATTTTCCGCTGCGCGCCTTGCCGCCGGCCTTGGTCGGCTTGTCTCCCCGCGACCTTGCGTGCCCGCCTTTCAGATCCGCCTCCATCGCTCACCCCCATTTGACGGTTCAGTATAGCCCAAATGGAGGATATGACGCTGACAGCTGCGCGTCGGGGTGTTCACTGAACAGCGGCGTTTCCCGCGGTACGCCGGACCATCCGTCGGCCGACAGCCTCGGCCGTCATCGGCCAATTCCGGCCCCTTGTCCGTGCTTTTGGGTTGACGTTTGAACGGCGGCTTGATTTTGAAAGCGGACCAGCAATTGAGCGGCAATGGTCCGCTAAGAATGAACCTCCGCGCCGAAACTAGGCACTTTTGAGGCTGTTTTGTGCTACATCGACTTTAGAAAGCGCTTCGTGCATCGACTCAATAGCCGCTACTTTTTTCTCAAGTTTCCGCCGATAGCCACGAGTAGCGCGTTCAGCGACACGGGCTTACCCAAATGCGCATCGAACCCTGCACGCAGTGCCTCGGCAGCGTCCTGCTCGCGTCCGAAACCGGTTAAAGCGATCGCTGGAACCGCCCTACATGCCGGCAGCTCACGCAACTTCGCAATCAGTTCATAGCCGCTCATTGTCGGCATGCCGATATCCGACAGAATGAGATCGAATTCGCTTTCGCTCGCGACCTTGAGAGCTGCTTCGGGAGTCGATTCCGCTCTGACCTGCGCCCCTTCTAATTCAAGCAAAGTCCGGAACCCTTCGAGGCCCTCCAGCGAATCGTCGACAAGAAGTACGCGCAGCCCCGTCAGAATGCTGGGATCACCGGTTTTACCCGCGGGCAATACAGATGAAGATGGAGGAAGATGTGGCAGCCAAAGGCGGAAACAGGATCCTTGTCCCAATCCAGCCGAGGTACCCTCAATGCGTCCGCCGTGCATTTCAGCCAGTTGCTTGGTGAGCGACAAGCCGATGCCTAAGCCGCCGCGATCACGTCGGCCGCCGCCGTCCGCTTGGCTAAACATATCGAAAACTTTGGGCAGAAAATCGGGCGCGATGCCTTGTCCCGTATCGCATACCTCGATGCAGACGTATCGATCATCGCGCGTAAGCGACAGATTCACGCGTCCGCCGTGCGGCGTGAACTTCAAGGCATTGCGCACCACGTTCCAAATCATCTGCTCCAGGCGTACCGGATCGGCCTGAATCGTCAACGGCGCGTCAACGCCTGACACTGCCATTCGAATTTGCTTGTTCGCGGCTTCCGCGTCACTCGCCTCGACGATCGCTCGAAGAACAGATGCAAGATTGACCGGCGAGAAGTGCAACGCCAACTTGCCCGTGCGCACCCGCGATAGATCCAACAGGTCGTCAATGATCTTGGATTGCCCAAGGACCGAACGTTGAATCGCGTCCGCCGCATCCTGAACCAGCGCAATATCTTTCACCTCGGGCGAGCGGCTCAGTAACTCAGCCTTGACGTGAATTAAGTTAAGCGGATTCTTCAGCTCGTGCGACAGTACCGCAAAAAATTCATCTTTTTGGCGGTTCACCGTTTCCGCCTGGGCACGAATGGCTCGCTCGAGCGCCAACTGCAGTTGCTGCTGGCTCTCCACGCTCTTACGGTCGGTTAAATCGCGCGCTATTTTCGCAAGACCCTTGAAGCCGACCGTGTCGATCGATGTCGTGACGCCGCTGCAATAGATCTTTCTGCCGTCTTTTCTGAGGTGCCAACGTTCGTCCTCGGCACGACCTTCCTTCTTGGCTGTTTCTCTTTCCGCGAGCGCTGCGCCCGGCCGGTCTTCCGGGACGAATATGAGGTCGATCGGCTTGCCCACGACCTCATGTTCTTCAAAGCCAAACATGCGGTGCGCTCCTCGATTCCAACTGAGGATCGTGCCGTCCGAATCTTGCACAATGATTGCATAGTCGTCGGTGGTCAAGGCAGCGAGCTTCAGACGTTCTTCGCTCGATCGGGCCGCTGCCTCGGCCCGGCGTCTTTGCGTGATGTCGATCAGGGTGAGCACAGCACCGTCGATGCGATCGTCCACGGTTCGGTATGGCAGCACGCGAGCGAGGAACCAATCGCCGTCCAAAGTGCTGACTTCCCGCTCCGCCGACTTCAGGTCCTCGAATGCGCTTCTTACATCTGCGGCGAGTTGCGGATAATGCAGGCGATGCGTCAAATCGAGCAAGGGGCGACCGATATCCGTCGCTATTAAATTGAACAGTCCCACTGCTGCGGGCGTATAGCGTTTGATGCGCATCGAACGGTCGACAAAGATAGTCGAGATGCCGGTAGAGGCAATCAAGTTTTGAAGGTCATCGTTGGCTTTCGCGGTCTCTTCTACCTTCGCCTGCAACGCACCATTGACCGTCAGGATCTCTTCGTTGACCGACTGCAGTTCTTCCTTGCTGGTTTCGAGCTCTTCGGACGCTGACCGCATTTCTTCGTTGATTGCCTGCAACTCTTCGTTGGACGCCTTTAGCTCCTCGCTTGAGACGCTAGAATGCTCGACGGTCGAGTGCAAAAGCTCCTTTAATCGCCGTACTTCGGCCTCGAGGTGTGCGACGACAGGACTCTCGTCAGTCGGAGCGACTTCGGACGCTTCGGGCAACGTGGTCTCCTCCGCCTCATCGAAGAACACTGCAAGGAGGTCTCCAACGGCCGCATCGTAGAACGGGCGCACAGTCATGTTGACGTAGGAAAGAGCGGTACCCCGCGCGAACCTCACGCGTTCTGCATCGACGCTTTTGCCATGTCGCAGCGCCTGAAAGAGCGCAGTTTGAAGCTCCAGCCTCAGCTCGGGGTTGATCAGGGTGAGCAGATTGTGAGACGGTTCACCGCCGACGTATCGGAGGAACCGGCCGACATCCTCTGACATATGCAGGATTTCCCCGTCGCGATCGATCAGCACGCTTGGCGGCGCATAATGCTCCATGGCGCTTCGGTGCAGGGCTGAGAACGACGAGTCCGTGCGACCAATCGCTGGCTTTATGTTACTGAAGTGAGTCGGCTGCGCCAGCGGGCCGACGAACGGTAACGTCGACGCAGGTCGCGCGCTCGCCGATTTCTTCGCGCGATAAATCCGGCTCTTCTTGTCAATGGCGACGAAAAGGTCATCGGCAATCTCAGCCGACTCGGAACTACCCAAGAATAGATAGCCGCCCGGTTGAAGCGCGAAGTGAAATGTTTGCAAGACCTGTCGCTGTACCGTACGGTCCAGGTAGATCAGTAGGTTGCGGCATGACACCAGGTCGAGCTTAGAGAAGGGCGGATCACGCAGCAGGTTGTGGGCGGCAAACAGAACCTGTTCCCTTAAGGATTTGTTGATGAGGTAGCGCCCGTGCGTGAGCGTAAAAAACTTTCGAAGCCGGGCAGGCGGAACGTCGGTCACAATCGGCGATGGATAACTGCCCGTGCGCGCCGTCTCGATAGCGCTCTCATCGATGTCTGTGGCGAACACCTGGATGCCACAACCTTTATTGGCTTCCGCGACACACTCGTTAAGCAGCATGGCGACCGAATACGCTTCTTCGCCGGTCGAGCAGGCCGCCACCCAGACGCGGATGGAGTCGTCATCGGACTTGTCTTCGCAGATGCGCGGCACGATTTCGCGCTCAAGGGCTTCAAAAGCGTCCCGATCGCGAAAGAAATTCGTCACACCGATCAACATGTCCTTAAGCAATGCCGAGGACTCTTCCGGGTGAGTGTCGAGAAACCGCTGGTACGAGGGTAAGTCTGGAAGCGCGTTGACTTGCAGCCGACGTTCAATGCGTCGCAGAACCGTCGCGCGCTTGTAATGCCGGAAGTCGTGCGCGGTGCGGGCGCGCAGCGTAGAAAGGATTTTATGCAGTGTGTCTTCTGCGAGCGGCGCCGAATCCGGCGCTGCACTACTATCTGCCGATGTTGCTATGAGAATCTGATCGTCGCCGGCGGGAGGCAACTGAATCGCTCGCGCGTTGTCGCGCAGTTCGATAAGTTTCTGCGGGATCTCAGCGACCGGTAGCGCAATGTCGACCAGGCCCGTCGCGATGGCATTGCGGGGCATCTCATCGCATTCGGCGTCCTCGGGACTTTGCGCGATCGTGACGCCGCCATGCTCCTTGATCCGACCTATTCCTATCGTGCCGTCGCTGCCAAAGCCCGACAGAACCACGCTGATCGCGCGGGTGCGGTGCACTTCGGCGAGGCTGCGAAAAAACAGGTCGATCGCCACCGGTCGTCCTGGTTCGCGATTCGACGGCGTCACTCTCAGATAGCCATCATTCATCGACAGGTCGTTAGCCGGCGAGATGAGATAGACATGATTCTTTTCGATCTGAGTCGCATTCAGGACTTGCACGACGGGCATTCTAGTGAGTCTCTGGAGCACGGCGTCGGCCTGGCTCTCATGCCTGGGCGACAGATGAAGTACGATCACAAACCCCATGCCCGCGTCGTTTGGCATGTGCTCAAAGAGGCGCGTCAGCGCTTGAATCCCGCCGGCCGATGCCCCGATGCCGACGATCGGAAACTCCAGCGACGGCATGACAGAACGAGTCACGTCGGGCGGATCAACTGAAGGATCAGGCGCTTTATTGCTTGTCATGACGGGCGATGTTGATTACCACGCTTGTTGGCAGTTTTGATTTGAATGCGTGGACGACTGATTCATCTAGCGTACACCACGAGCGTCACGGACGTTGTCTTAACAAAAGATTGCCGAACCGATCAGAGAATTTTCGGGAAAAACTTCCATCGCACGCAAGCTGACAGGCGACGGTCGCGCAAATAGTGCCGGCCCGCGCGAGTCCATCGCAGGCCCTGTCGCCCCAGACTGGCGGGTCTACGTTACACATAAATATGCCGCGCAGTTGGGTCGCCGGGATTTCGAGGGTCGACAGCGCAGTTTCAGATGACTTTCCAATGAAGACCGAGATCGCCGGCAGAGTGTCCGCGCCGCACCGCTGGCCGACAGCTTGCACGCTTCCGGCGCCTAAATCGGGTGGCGCGGATGACGGCAACGGGTTGAAACGAGTTGGCCAATGCAGGAAGCTGCTTCCACCGTAAACAACCGGCGAAGTCATCTTGATCTGCAAGTCGAGCAGCCGGACGATCATGTCCATTTAGATTTCAAATGGACATGTGTACATGATGGACGAACCCGAGGTGGTCCAGGATGTTGTTCAGCCGACACGGCGCCGGCGGCATAGCAAGGAATTCAAGCAGATGGTCATTCGGGCGGCAATGCAGCCAAACGTGTCGATTGCGGCCGTGGCACTGCATTACCGGTTGAACGCCAACCTGCTGCGCGGTTGGGTTGCGGCGCAGGAGGAACGCGATGTCGCTGAAGCGGCGCGACAGGAGTTGAATGTCTCGACGTCGGAATTTGTTCCACTGCAGATGCAAAATGGTTTTGCAGGGGCGACGCACATCGAGATTGAGGTGCGCAGAGGCGCGACGTCGATCACCGTGCGCTGGCCGCTGTCGGCCGCGAGCGACTGCGCAACTTGGCTGCAGGGGTGGTTGCGTTGATTCGCATCGATGCCATCTGGCTCGCGACGGAGCCGGTCGACATGCGCGCCGGTGCTGATACGCTGCTTGTGCGCGTGGTCAAGGTGTTCGGGTCAGTGAGGCCCCATCATGCCTACCTGTTTGCCAATCGTCACTCGACCCGAATGAAGGTGCTGGTCTACGATGGTCTCGGTATATGGCTCGCCGCACGCCGGCTGAACAAGGGGCGCTTCGTCTGGACGAACGGCGAGCAGGCAGTGAGCGTTGGGCTGAGCCCTGAACAGCTTCGGGCTCTCGTGATGGGATGATCCTGCCTCGTTTCCACGTACAGCAAATCATGCAGCGATGATCCTAGCCTCGTATTCGACTGGAGTGCAGAAATCGATAGAGGTGTGCAGGCGTTGCCGATTGTAGTAGCCCTCGACCCAGTCGACGATATCCAGACGAGCCTGAGCGCGCGTTTCGTAGCGAACCTGATAGATTCGCTCAACTTTCAGGGTTTTGAAGAAGCTTTCCATTGGCGCGTTGTCCCATGCATTAGCGCGACGGCTCATCGAAACGTTCATCTTGAAGTCGGCAGCCAGTTTCCGGTACGCCCGGCTTGCATATTGGGCGGATTCAACCGGTCGTCGCAACACTGGATTGTTGAACAGATTGCAGATACCCGTCCAGAGCTTCGGCCGGCGTC
>NZ_JALQDH010000116.1:0-20389 GCF_023631365.1 Caballeronia sp. INML2
CGCTCGACGATGAAGCAGTCCGGCGCCTTGATGTCTTCCAGATTGATGCCGCCGAAGGTCGGTTCGAGCGCGGCGATGACATCGACGAGCTTGTGCGGATCGCTTTCGTTCAGCTCGATATCGAACACGTCGATACCGGCGAACTTCTTGAAGAGCACGGCCTTGCCTTCCATCACCGGCTTGGAGGCTAACGGCCCGATATTGCCGAGTCCGAGCACGGCTGTGCCGTTCGACACGACGCCCACCAGGTTGCTGCGCGCAGTGAAGCGCGCGGCGTTCAGCGGATTCTCGACAATCGCCTCGCACGCGAACGCGACGCCCGGCGAGTACGCGAGCGAGAGGTCGCGCTGATTGATCATTTGCTTGGTCGGCACGACAGCGAGCTTTCCCGGCGTCGGAAACTCATGATAATTGAGCGCGGCTTCGCGAAAACCTTCTTTGTCCGTTTGCGTGGTCATTTCGGCAATGCTCTAAAAAAGAAGTTGGCAGTCGCCTAAGGGCCACTGCCAATTTGCACAAGGATGTTGTGGAGGCTCAATGAGCGTTGGATCGCCCGGACGCATCACCGGTCGATGGGAATGCAATGGCGGGATGGTCGATCGGCTGCAGCTCTTCGAATTCGTCTACGTTCGTACGATTGAGCACCGCACGCGCAGTGTTCATATCGAGCTGTCCTTCCCAGCGCGCGACCACCACAGTTGCAACACCGTTGCCGATCAGGTTGGTCACCGCCCGAGCTTCGTTGAGAAAGCGATCAACGCCGAGAAGCAAGACCAAACCTTCGACCGGTATTTTGTGCATCGACGCGAGCGTGGCAGCCAGTGCAACGAATCCAGCACCCGCGACCCCCGCTGAGCCTTTCGAGGTGAGCAGTAGCACACCAAGCACAAGCAACTGATCCCAGATCGTCAGATGCACATTCATCGCCTGCGCGATGAACAGGGCCGCCATCGTGAGATAAATTGCCGTTCCGTCAGCATTGAAGGTGTAGCCGGTCGGCAGCACCATTCCAACAACCGGTCGCGAGCAGCCCATCCGTTCCATCTTGATCAGCATCTGCGGAAGTACCGCTTCCGTGGAGGCCGTGCCGAGCGTGATCAGGATCTCGTCCTTGATGTAGCGAAGGAATTTAAAGAGCGACAGTCCGCACATCCTCATGACAAGGCCGAGGATCACAACCACGAAGAAGATCGACGTCAGATAGAGGCACAACATCAATTGGCCAAAGGAAGCCAATGTGCCGATGCCGTACTTTGCTATGGTGAAGGCCATGCCGCCGAACGCCCCGATAGGTGCGACGTACATGACAATCCGCACCACACCGAACATGCCCTGAAGGAACATGTCGAGCATGTCGACAAACGGTGCAGTCCGAGGCCCCAACTTGGCAAGAGAAATGGCAAGCAGCAGCGAGAAGAAAATGATGGGCAGTATCTCGCCGTTGGCGAACGCGCCAACGATGCTGTTCGGCACAATGCTCATGAAAAAGTCGAGCATGCCATGTTGCTTCGCTGCAGTCGTGTAGGTTGAGATCGCAGACCCGTCGATGTGCGACGGATCGACGTTCATGCCGACACCAGGCTTGAAGACATTCACGACAACCATCCCGACGAGGAGTGCGATCGTCGATGCGACTTCGAAGTACAGCACGGCCTTAACCCCAACGCGGCCCGCCTCATGAAGATCGTTCATGCGGGCAATGCCAACCACGACCGACGCGAAGATGATCGGTGCGAGCAGCATTCGGATCAACTTGATGAACAAGTCTCCAAGGGGCTTGAGTTGAGAACCAATGTCCGGATAAAAGTGGCCCAGCAGAATACCGGCGATGATCCCGATAATAACCTGCACATAGAGCTTCGAGAGCGTCTTCCTAACTTTCGATACCAGCATGTCTGTCTCCTATGACTGGCGTCTTTTTTGTGGAGTGCGAACGAGCAGCCACAGCGAGATAGTCCGCTGTGGTGAGCACGGCCGCGTGTCGCCTGTGTTTGTGTTTTTATAGGCGCGGCATCGACGAGAACCGTCGATGCCTTGATACCGCTGAGTGTTTAGTCCGAGAGTTTGCGCATCTCGGCGATGAGATCCGACTTACCCTCGAAGCCGATACCCGGCAGGTCCGGCATCGTGATGTAGCCGTTTTCGACCTTGACTCCGTCGGGGAAGCCGCCGTACGGTTGGAACAGGTCCGGATACGACTCGTTTCCGCCTAAGCCGAGGCCAGCGGCGATGTTCAGTGACATCTGGTGACCGCCGTGGGGGATGCAGCGGCTCGGCGACCAGCCGTGTTGACGCAGCATGTCCAACGTGCGCAGATACTCCACCAGGCCGTAGCTCAGCGCGCAGTCAAATTGCAGCCAGTCGCGGTCGGGACGCATGCCGCCATAGCGGATCAAGTTACGCGCGTCCTGCATCGAGAACAGGTCTTCGCCCGTCGCCATCGGCTTGTCGTAGTAGTTCCGCAGCGTGGCTTGCAGCTCAAAGTCGAGCGGATCGCCCGGTTCCTCGTACCAGAACAGGTCGTATTGCGAGAGCGCCTTCGCGTACTGGATTGCTGTGTCCAAATCGAAGCGACCGTTGGCGTCGACGGCAAGCTTCTGGCCGTCTTGAAGCACGCTGAGAATCGAGTCGATGCGGCGAAGATCTTCATCGAGCGATGCACCGCCGATCTTCTTCTTCACCACGGTGTAGCCGCGGTCGATATAGCTGCGGATCTCGTCTTTCAGCTTCTCGTGGTCCTGGCCCGGATAGTAATAACCGCCTGCCGCATACACGAAAATCTTGCGATCCGGTTGGCCGTTGCCGTAGCGTTCCGCCAGCAATTGGAAGAGCGGCTTGCCTTCGATCTTCGCCACCGCATCCCAGATCGCCATATCGATGGTCCCAATTGCGACCGAACGTTCGCCGTGACCACCGGGCTTTTCGTTGGTGAACATCGTCGCCCAGATCTTGTGGGGATCGAGGTTAGCGCCAGCGTCATTGACCAGCGAGGCGGGATCGGCTTCGAGGATACGAGGGATGAACCGCTCACGCATGAGCTTGCCCTGCCCGTACCGGCCGTTGGAGTTGAAGCCGTAGCCGACCACCGGCTTGCCGTCCCGAATCACGTCGGTGATGACGGCGACTAGACTCAGCGTCATCTTGCTGAAGTCAATATAGGCATTACGGATCGGGGAACTGATCGGAACGGTCTTTTCGCGAATTTCAACGATTCTCACGGCTTCGTCTCCAGAGTTTTACGAGATTGTTGCGACTCATTGGCTGCAACATGGGACGTAGCTTAACCGCGAAAAAGGCTGCTAAACTGCACTTCTGTTCATATCACTTTTCAATTTCAGTGAATACGGAAACGCAGACAGCGACAGATTTCGAGTTTTTTATTCTTCTGGCGAAACTCAGGAGCATGTCCGGTGCCGCCCGAGCGCTCGATCTGTCGCCGCCAGCTGCGACGAAGAGGCTTGGCGTCATTGAACAGCGACTCGGTGTACGACTGGTCAATCGAACAACGCGGAGCGTGAGTCTCACGCCTGAAGGCGAAACTTACCTTCGCTACGCAACGCAGATAGTTGGGCAGGTCCGGGAGATGGAGGAAGCAATCTCAGGAACGAAAGGCGATCCTCAAGGGCTTTTGCGCGTCAATGCGACGCTAGGCTTTGGCCGGACAACAATCGCGCCGTTGGTCTCGGAATTCGCAAAACGCTTTCCCAGCGTCGAAATTCAGTTTGAGGTCACGGATCGTCCAGTCGATCTTGTTGATGGCGCGTTCGATATGGCGATACGATTCGGCGAACTTCCAGACACTCGCTTGAGCGCGCGAAGGATTATGAGCAATCGCCGCTTTCTTTGTGCCTCGCCAAAATACCTTGAGAAGTACGGGACACCCGAGCGCGTCGAAGATCTAGCCCAGCATCGTTGCATCATCCACCGCCAGAATGACGACGCGTATGGCGTCTGGCGCTATATCGTGAATGACCACACCGAGGCCATCAAGGTTAAAGGGGCCTTGTCCAGTAACGACGGCGACATCGTACTTCGATGGGCGCTTGAAGGACACGGGATATTGATACGATCTGAATGGGACCTAGCCAAGTATGTGCAGAGCGGGCGTCTCCAACTTGTGCTGCCTAACACGGTTCTACCGTCGGCCGACTTATTCGTCTATTACCCGAGGCAGAAGAATCAAACAGCCCGGGCGCGCGCCTTCATTGATTTCCTCGTGAGTCGATTTCAGGCACCGTTCACTCCGGTGGACACCGGCGCGGAGCCGCGGGAGCGAAAGAAGCGGAGCCGCGCTTGATGAGTTGGAAGCAAGGTAGCTTGGAACGCTCGCAAGCGTCTTACTCATAACGTTGCTTTCGGTCAGCCTTGACTTAGCACCAGCGACGAGTCGACGCCCGAATGACTTAAGTTCGCCGCTACGAGACGCTGACGATGGAAAGTAACGAGTGGCGGAGTTGGGTCGAAAATCGCCCACTCCGCCAAGTGCACAATCAATCTCCCTTCGTCGAAGAGGAGATTGTCATGGAAACGCTTACTTCTTCCGGCGCTCGCCGGGTGCCATGGAATCAGGGGAGGTTGACCGGCCAGAAACCTCCGTTGAAGCTTCGGGAAATATGGGCGATTCGAACGAGGCTGTAGATGTCTTCCAACGTGTCGCGTCCTGGATCTCGGCACGGGCGCTGAAGCCCGCCGACTTTCTGTTTCCCAGTCGCCTGCACGTGTCAGCACATGTGTCCACGCGCCAGCCTGCACGCATCGTGCATCGCTGGGTCGCATCAATCGGACTGGATGACGCCGCGTATGGCACTCCACGATGCGCCGCACGAAGGCAGCCCTGATATATCGACGCACCAAGAACCTGCGCGCGGTTCAGTTGCTCTTGGGCCATACCAAGCTTGAGAGCACGGTTCGATACCTTGATATCGAGGTGGACGACGCGCTCGAGATGGCCGAACAAACCGAAGTCTGATAACTGTTGGCCGGTGAGCGGGCGCTTGCCGGCCATCTACGGCCTTATCCGAAGGCCGGATGATGCGCTGCACTGTTGACCCGTGCCCCGGCCTACTGGCCGCCGAAGGGCTTCTCGACGCTCAGCCCCAGAAACGCCTCTGGCAACTTTGCGACCTTGCCGATCGGTGACACCTCCGACAGAAGCCTGTTGTCACGCTGAAGGCTTGAACCGTTTTCATGCGCAACTATGCTGTAAGAGTCGAGGGGGCGGGCACGCAAAAAACCTCGAAAGCTCAGATGATTGCGTCCGTGCAACGATGGTCCAAATGGGCCGGGCGCAACGCTGAAAACGAAAAGTTCGGTGTGTATGATGCGTTTCGCTCGTGCGTGGCTGCTTTCAGTCTTGTTTGGAGCTTCGCTCGGCTTATGGAGCGCGCTTTGCGCCGCGGTTCAGCCGGCTTCCGCGCCATCATCGGCGTCAGCATCACCGACAGCGTCCGTGCCGATTCCTGCAAGTGAGACGCGCCGCATCGATCTGACCAACAAGCCTTGGCGCGGCGACTTCGACGCGATGCTCGAGCGTCGCATGATTCGAGTTCTCGTTCCCTTTAGCCGCACGCTGTACTTCAATGATCGCGGACACGAGCGTGGGGTGACTGCGGATACCGTGCGTGACTTTGAACGATTCGTCAACAAGACCTATGCAGATCGCCTCGGCAAGCGCCCGTTCACAGTCATCATGATCCCGACAACACGCGACCGGCTATTGCCCGGGCTCGCGGAAGGCATCGGCGATATCGCGGCCGGCAATCTGACGGTGACTGAGGATCGCCTGAAACAGTCCGACTTTGTTAGCGCACACGCGCTCAAGCCGACGCGTGAACTCGTTCTGACCGGTCCGAAGTCACCCGCGCTCTCCACCCTCGGTGACCTGAAGGGCAAGACCGTCGACGTTCGCCGCCATAGCAGCTATTACGAAAGCCTGATCGCACTGAACAACCGCTTCCGGCAGGCGGGCAAGCCACCGATGCGAATCGTGCTGCTACCGGACGCGCTCGAGGACGAAGACGCGATGGAGATGCTGAACGTGGGCCTGCTTCAGATCCTGGTCGTCGATGACTGGAAGGCGCGCATGTGGGCGCAGATGCTGCCGAACGTCAAGGTGCACGAGAACATGGCGGTGCGGGAGGGCGGCGTCGTCGGCTGGGCCATTCGCAAGAATAGCCCCCAGTTAAAGGCGGTGATCGGCGACTTCTATGAGAAGTTCATCAGGAAGCAAAGCGTAGCGGAGATCCGCCTCAAGCAGTACGTGCAGGGTGCGAAGCAGATTCACAACAACACGGAGAGTGCCGAGCTCAAACGTTTCAGACAGACGGTGGCGTATTTTGAGAAGTATGGCCAGCAATACAATTTTGATCCACTGATGCTCGCCGCCCAAGGGTTTCAGGAATCGCAGCTCAATCAGGATGCGAAGAGTCGGGTGGGCGCGGTCGGCATCATGCAACTGATGCCGGCCACAGGGAAGGAACTCAACGTTGGGGACATCAAGGTTACGCAGTCGAACATTCATGCCGGCGCGAAGTATCTTGATCAACTGATGACCCGCTACTTCCGGGATGCCCATTTTTCCGAGGTGGACCGGCCGCTATTCGCCTTTGCCAGCTATAACGCCGGACCGGGAAACATCGCGAAGATGCGCAAGGAGGCTGCCGCCCGCGGACTCAACTCCGATGTCTGGTTCAACAACGTGGAGATCGTGGTGGCCGAGAAGATCGGCGTCGAGACGACCACATATGTGCGAAACATCTATAAGTACTACGCGTCCTACCACCTTCTCAAGGAAGCGCAGGCGCAGCGCAGCCGCGTGGTTCGGTAGCGGAGCGGCTGACCGGGCAACGCAAATCGCGTGGCCGACGGTTCGCCGACACGCGACAAGCTTCTTCGCGTCTGGTGGCACGCGGGGATCGCGCAAGCGTGTCAGCAGGCGGGCATCCATCTCAAGTCGACGATCCCCAACTGTTCAATCTCCGCCCGCATGTCCAACGGCCTGCATCCGGCAAGGTCGACGCGGAGCACGCCCTGCGGCGCTCGGCCCGTGCGGCTCGCAATTGGATTGCCGTGCATGCCGGGGGAACGAGCATCGATGTTCTCGTTGCCGCGAGTGATGGCGGGCTGGGCTCAACGAGCGGCGGTCCTTGCAGCGGCATGATGGCTCGATCTTGAAGCGACGATAGACAGGACGGCGGAAACGGCCAGACTGCCGCCGACGCACACCATTGCGACGACCAGTGCCCTGGCCAAGGTCAGCGGATCCGGTGAAGTCCCTGCGACACTGAAAAAGACGCCGCCGATGACCGCGACACCCAGTGCTGCGCTGATTTGCAACGCCGAATTCGTGATGCCCGCGATCATCCCGGAACCGGTCGCCGGTGCGCGATTGATAACCGAGCGCACCAGCGTCGGCAGCGCCCAGCCCTGACCGAATCCCAGGAGTGCTACCGCTCCGATCAACGGAAACTGAGCCGGCATCTGTCCGGGCGCGCCGGCCACGAGGGCGGCGAGGAGTATGCAGCCGGCGACCTCGAGCATCATGCCGACGGCGGGGACGCGGTCGCCGAAGAGGCGGATCGCCAGCGGAGTCGTCAGCGGCCCGATGAAGGCGCCGACCCCGAACGGCAGGAAAACCAGCCCTGTCTCGAGTGGGCTCATTCCAAGTGCCGCCTGGAGGTAGACGGAGAACGTCAGGAAAAAAGCAGAGACGACATAAAAGAAGAGGACGCCCGTAAGCCCGCTCATCAGGCCAGGCCTCCGGATCAGCTCCATGCTGATCAGGGGCACGCCGCCTCGGCGGGCGTAGGCCGCCTCGTATCGGCAAAAGCCTACTCCAGCGACGGGGCACGCGAACAGCATTGCGCAGGCCCACCACGGCCAATCCAGCTCCCGCCCTTCGACCAGCGGCACGATGAGCAAGCCCAGCGTGAGCGCGCAGAGTAGCACCCCGATCCGGTCTACGGGTGCCGGGCTGTCACCGCGGACGTCGGGTAGCAACGGCAGCCCGAAGATCAGGACGGCGGCGACGACTGGCAAGTTGATGAGAAAGACGACGCGCCACTCCAGGTGAAAGATGTCCGCAGAGATCAACGCACCTCCGAGCGCCTGCGCGGCTACGGCGGCCAGTCCCACCGCGGCGCCGTAGAGGCCCAAAGCGCGCGCGCGCTCCTTCTCTGGGAACAAGGCGTGAATGGAGGCCAGCCCTTGCGGCGCCATGGCGGCGGCGCTCACGCCCTGCAGCACGCGCCCGAAAATCAGTATGGCGGGTGACGATGCGAGGCCGCAGATCACCGATGTCAGTCCGAAGCCCGTGACGCCGATCAGGAAGATCCTCCGCCGGCCGAAGAGATCGCCTAGCCGTCCTCCTGTGATAAGGAAGACCGCGTAGGCCGCGGCGTATCCGGAAATGACGAGTTGCAGCTCTGCGGCGCTCGTGTGGAGGGTGCTTTGGATGGACGGCAGGGCGACGTTCACGATGAAGAAGTCCAGCGGAGGCAGAAATGCTCCCACCAGCAACACCGCGAACGCCGACCATCGACGCGTGGAAGAGGTTGTCGTATGCATAGGTTTTGGCGGCGGCGGACCGCGTCAGGCCGGACGGCCGAAGCGTTCCGTTCCCGTGATGGGGTGCCAGTTCTGGAGCGGCGTGGCGTAGTGCATGGTGAAGGTGCGCTCCAGGAATGCCCAGCGGCCGTCGCGTCGCTGATAGACGTCGCGGTATTGGCCGCTCACTTGGAGCGTGCCCTGATCGACGTCGTAAAAAAGACAGTCCGCCGCCACTAGCCCGTGGCCGTTGTCACCGTCCACCGTGATCAGCGCATTCGCCATCCAGTGATGCATATGTGGCATGCGCTTCATGTTGATGCGTGCTTGCGCCAGGATGGCCTCCAGGCCGTCGGAGTTGCCATTTGCGCCCAGGAGCAGTCTCGATTCGGGATGCCAGAGAGTGGCCAGCAGTTCGATGTTCATGGTGTCGAACGCCTCGGCGTAGTTAGCGATCAGCGCATCGATGGCGAAGCGGCTTTCGATGGCGTCAAGGCGTGCTTCGAGTTCTTTGGACATTGGTTTTTACGTACCGATTGGTACACAAATAGCGAAAAAAAATGCGGGGTTCGTGTCGTGGCCTCGCGCTGCTCTGGCTTTACATACCGAGTGGTACAAATATAGAGGAGCTTGGAAGGCCGTGTCAACTGCCCTCTTGAACGGCCCGGTGCCATGCGCGGGAGGTTGTAAGTCGCGACTTGCCCAGAGATTGTGTATCGACTAGTATCTAAATTTTTGACTGCGGAGATGTTCATGGTTCAGCGGGGTCGGCCACGCACGTTCGACCGCGATGCGGCGATCATTTCGGCGATGCACCTGTTCTGGGAACATGGCTATGAATCGACGTCTTTGTCGCAGCTGAAGGCGGCGATCGGCGGGGGCATCTCCGCGCCCAGCTTCTATGCGGCCTTTGAGTCCAAGGAGGCGCTGTACAAGGAGGCGCTGGAGCGATACATGGAGATTTATGGCAAGGTGACGCGCAGTCTCCATGACACGTCGCTTCCGCCACGGGAGGGCGTGTTCCTTGCGCTGCTACGGTCGGCAAAAATGCAGACTGAGAGCGGCCACCCGAAAGGCTGTATGGTCGCGCTGGGCGTTGTCGGGGCCAGTTCCACCGGCAGTGAAGCCGTCACCCAGTTGCTTCGTGACGTGCGCAGTCGCACGCGCGCTGGCTTCCGCGCCTGCGTAGTACGGGGCATCAAGAGTGGGGAACTGCGCAGCAGCACCGATCCGGCATCGCTGTCCATCGCGTTCGACTGCTTTTTCCAGGGATTGTCTGTGCTCGCCCGCGATCGTGTCCGGCATGCCGTCATCGAGAAGGCCGTGACCGACGCGATGGGAATCTGGGATGCCGCAGTGGACCAGCCGATGCCTAAGGAGGTCGGCAAGACTTAGTCCGGAAGCAGATCAGCTTAGCATTGCCTGTCGACGAGAAAGACGGGCAAGCGCGAGTTCCCTCGACGAGATGAAGCGCTTGGTGCCGTGCAAGGCACTGGTGCAGATCGTCGAGTCGCCCTGGGCCAACAGCAAGACCGGGCGGCCACCGGCCCGAGTGGCTCGATGTACGTCGAGTAACCTCGCCCAACTCCGAAAAGGCATCCGTAACAATCCGCGGATCAATTGGCTCTTCCAATTAGAGTCAACGTCCGGCGGCCGTGTGATCAAGCCGCATCGCTTGAACGGCGCATTGTGCAACTCAGTGGGTACGCGATGGCGAAGGCTTTCGGTTGCTTGGAGGTTTGGCGACACGGCCTTCGGGACCCTTCGATAACGCTGCGAGATCCGTCTCGTTGCGCACCAGCGCACGAATGCCCGCAGCCGCGAAGCGAACGAGGTCCGCATAATGCGCTGTCGACTTTTTTTCGCGGTCCTGTGCGCCTAGTCGCATCGCTCGGCCATTGAGTGCATGGGCCTGCTGCCGCGCTCCGACAGAGAAAAGATACGCCCACACCGCCTGCTCGCGTGCGATGCCAGGCACGACCGTATGTAGGGCGTCGATGATTCGCTCCGCAATCGGGTCATAGTAGGTTTCACGAATGCGCCGGGAGCGCTCGTCGCTGCCTAGACTCACGGACGCCACCAGCTGCACGTAAAGCGCCAGATTAACGGCATCCTCCCCATGAAAAATCTCCGACAGCGGCGTGAAGGCGATCGTCAGCACGTCTTCGACGGTGGCCTTGCGTTCCCTCGCAAACAGGTCGTCGAGCAACTTGCTACGGTGTTGATTGATCGCTGACGAGCGCCGCTCGAATACGGCCTCGTAGAGCTTGTCCTTGGTCGCGTAGTGGTAGTGCACGAGCGCCTGCGCGACGCCCGCTTCGTCCGCGATGTTTCGCATGCTCGCTCCGGCGTAGCCATGCTCGCCGAACACGCGCTCGGCCGCATTCAGGATCGCGGATAAGCGCGTACCCGGCGCGCGGTCGGGTTCCTGAGCACCGTTGCCGGCGTGTGCGGACTCCTTCTTTTCGCGTTGTGTTCTCATCTCCGCAAGCTCCATGGCGGTACTATTCGATCGATCAGTCAGTATATCGTGATCCTCGCGCGACGCGGGCGAGACGATCCGGGCCGCGTCGCCACCTGCAACGCGATGACCGGACCGCGCACGCCCTTATCCGAGAAACTCCGGCTCCGGCAGACCCTTGACGCCGGGCCGCACCGCGAGCACGTTGCCCGCGAGCGGCTGCTGCGCGAGTTCCTTCTCGCTCATCCGCCGGCGCGCCGTCGTGATGAAGAGGGTGTCGAGGTCCGGACCGCCGAAGCACAAGCTGCTCACGCGTCGCACCGGCAGATTGACGACCATGTCGATTCTCCCGCGCGGGTCATAGCGCGTGACGCACCAGCCATCCATGTTCGCGCTCCAGAAACAGCCGTCGGCATCGACGGTCGAGCCGTCGCAGATGCCGCGCCCGAGCGGAACTTCCGCGAACTTGCGGCGGTTGTAGATGGCGCCATCGACCGAATCGTAGTCGAACACGTCGATCTGGCAGCTGAACGAATCGGTCATGTACATGAGCCGGTTATCGGGACTGAAGCTGATGCCGTTGATGCAGGTGATGCCTTCCATGATCAGATGCGGCTTCAGATCGGGATCGAGACGGAACAGACGTCCGCGCGGCGTGTAGGCGGCTGCTTCCACGGTGCCAGACCAGTAACGGCCGTGACGATCGCATTTGCCGTCGTTGAAGCGGTTCTTCGGCCGCTCGGCGTCGGGACGCGCCACTTCGGTCAGCTCGCCGGTTTCGGGCGAGAAAAAGTAGAAGCCCGAGCGCATCCCCACGATCAGGCCGCCCTTCGCGCGCAGACCGATGCTGCCGATTTCTTCCTGCATCGGCCAGCTTTTCTTGGCGCCGCTTGAAATGTCGAGGCGATGGATTGCCTGCCCGATGCCATCTACCCACCAGAGCAGTTGCGTTTTCTCATCCCAGATGATCGATTCGCCCAGCACATTGGGTGTGGAATCGATCACGTCGATGACCGAACCCACCATATCGATAGGTCTCGTGATGCTGCTGACAGTCATGTTGCCTCCTTGATCCTGATGTTGATATCCATATCGACGAATCCGATCCGTCCGCTCAGACGGCCGGCTCCTTCATGCGGGCGATGCCTTCGAGCGCGAGTCCGTAACCCAGGACGTCGTGCAGGCGAGCTTTCAGTTCCTGATTCAGGCAGGTGCGTGTATAGCGTCTTACGAGACGCGGTTGCTTGAGCATCGACCGGGCGAGTTCGCGAGCCCGCGGCAGCAGGTCTGCCGGCGGCAGCACTTCGTTGACGAGGCCCATCTCCAGCGCCTCGGTGGCTGAGATGCTCTGGCCCGTCAGCAGAAAGTAGTGGCCGCGCGCTCGGCCCATGAGCAGCGGCATGATCAGATGCATGCCATCGCCCGGCACCATGCCGCCCTGGAAGTGCGCGGTGTCCTGGATCGTCGCAGTGTCCGATGCCAGCACGATGTCGCCCAGCAGTGGAAGCTCCGCGTGCCGCACGGCCGGCCCGTTGATGATGCTGATCACCGGCGCTTCGATATTGAGCAGGTTGATGAGCAGATGCTTCGCTTCCCAGTAGATCGGATCGTAGATCGTGGGTGTCATCGAATTGCGGTTCTGGTGCATGCCCGGCGCGATGGACGGCCCGCTGAACGCATCGCCCGTGCCGGTCATGATCACGACGTCGTTTTCCCGGTCTCGGCCGACGTCGAGAAACGCCTGCTCGAACTCGCGGTGTGCCGTCAGATTCCACACGAGCGGCCCGCCGTGTGTGTGAAAGTGCATCTCCAGTACGCCGTCGGTGCGCGTCATGCGGATGGTCTCGAACTTGTCTGCGTATTCGTCGAAGTTGCTCACGGCTCTGTCCTCTGCTCAACGTTGGAAATCGCGCCGGCGCACGCCGCCGATGGCGTTGGCATGCATCCGCGCAAGGTAATCAAGCGCCGATACTAGCCCTGACTGATCGATCAGTCAACAAGGGAAATTCCGGTCCCGCTTCCGGTTGACCGGGTGTTTGCCCATCCGTTACTGTGCTGACTGTTCGATCGATCAGTTTTTGATCCGAGCGATCCGCCGCCTGCGGGTACGCCCTGACAAAGAACAGATGCCGCCGGACCATCAGCATGTCCGAGGTTCAAGGAGACAGCTTCATGAGACGCTTTCCGTCGTTCGTATGCCGTTCCGTCCACCAACATTGAGAGGGTCATCATGTCACGCAAAATCGCTCTCGATACCAACTCGCCCGCCCCGGCGACGCCCCAAATGGACACGCAACGTGCGCTGTATTTCAAGGTCGCGCTGCGGCTCGTGCCGCTGCTGATCGTGTGCTACGTGGTCGCGTATCTGGACCGCATCAACGTCGGCTTCGCCAAGCTTCAGATGCAGGACGCGCTCGGCTTCAGCGATGCGGTGTACGGTCTGGGCGCCGGCATTTTCTTCATCGGCTATTTTTTGTTCGAGGTGCCGAGCAATCTGCTCTTGCAACGCATCGGCGCACGCAAGACCATCACGCGCATCATGGTTCTGTGGGGCATCACCGGCTGCGCGATGGCGACGGTATCGAGCCCGACCGCGTTCTACGGGCTGCGTTTTCTGCTCGGCGTGTTCGAGGCCGGCTTCTTTCCGGGCGTCGTGTACTACTTGAGCCAGTGGTTTCCGCGTCATCGCCGCGGCCAGATTCTCGGGCTCTTCATGACGGGCTTTCCGATCGCAGGGGCGATCGGCGGACCGGTGTCGGGCTGGGCGATGTCGCGGCTCGGCGGCGTCGCGGGTCTCGCGGGCTGGCAGTGGCTCTATATCGTTGAAGCTGCTCCTGCGGTGCTGCTCGGCATCGTGACGTGGTTCACGCTGTCGGACGACATCGGGCGTGCAAAATGGCTGACCGAATCGGAGCGTGACGCTTTGCGCCATGCCTTGCGTGCCGAAGGCAGCGACGCGGAGCCGAAGCATACCGGACAGTTGCGGCAGGTGATAGCCGATCCCAAGGTGTACCTTATAAGCTTCGCGTATTTCACCTTCATCTGCGGCACGTATGCGCTGAGCTTCTGGTTGCCGACGGTGCTCAGGAGCGCGGGCGCGACGAGCGTGGAGCGTGTCGGCTGGCTGTCGGCGATTCCCTACGGTATCGCGGCCGTGGGCATGGTGCTGATCTGCCGCAACTCGGACCGGCTGCTCGAGCGTCGCTGGCATGGCGCGCTGGCCGCCTTCGCAGGGGCGATTGCGCTTTCGCTGCTGCCGCTTATGGCGCATGATCTGACTGCGACCATCGTGCTGCTGACGATCGCATCGACCACGGTGTTCGTCACACTTCCGCTGCTGTGGTCGCTCGCATCCGACTATTTCGCGGGCTCGTCCGTGGCTGCTGCCGCAATCGCCTTCGTCAACAGCCTCGGCCTGCTAGGCGGCTTCGCCAGTCCGTTCGCAATGGGCTGGCTCAAGACATTGAGCGGCACGCTGAGCAGTGGGCTTTATCTGATGACCACGCTGCTTGCACTGGGTGCATGCGCGATGCTTTGCATGCGTACCGGCCGTCAGTCGAATGCATAATCAACCAACGAACGTCGAGGCTGCGCAATCGGGCCCGCACGCGGCAAACATGGAACAGACCTTCAAGGATGCATCGCCGGGGAGCCTGCTCGGGGAAAGCGTGGCGCGACTGGATGGCGCGCGCTTCGTCTCGGGACGTGTCGACTACAGCGCTGACCTCATTCCTCGAGATGCCCTCCATCTCGCCATACTGCGCAGCGCGCACGCGTGCGCGAGGATCGTGTCGATCGACCTGTCCGAAGCGCTGGCGATGCCCGGCGTTGTCGCCGGCCTGACGGGCGAGGAAGCGGCCCTCTTCAGCGATGCGATGCCGCCGGCGATGGACCTGCCCGCGAAAGGCGCGCGCGGTCCCCTGCAGAGCCGCTGCCTCGCGCTCGAAGAGGCGACCTACTTCGGTCAACCCGTGGCGGCGCTCGTGGCGACTTCGGTTCACGATGCCCAGGCGGCGCTCGCGAAGATTCGCATCGAATACGAAGTGCGCGCGCCGACCGTGAGCGCGCGTGACGCATTGCGCGACGGTGCGCCGATCGTCCAGCCCGGCTGGGACACGAATCTGCTCGTGCACGACCGCATCCGCTCAGGTGACGCGGATGCCGCGTTCGCGCGGGCGGCACACGTCGCGCGAGGTGAACTGACAATCGGCTCGTCGACGAGCGCGCCGATGGAAACGCTCTGCTATGTCGCCGAGTGGGATGCGCGCGGCGAGCGTTACGCGCTCACTGGCACGTTCCAGAATCCCCATACGAGCCGCTGGCTGATCGCTGCCGCGCTGCGCGTGAAGGAGTCGCAGGTGCGCGTGATCGCGCCGCGTATCGGCGGCACGTTCGGGCTCAAGATGGCGGGGCATCCGGAGGAAGTGCTGGTCGCGCTCTTCAGCCGGCTCACGAAGCGCCCGGTGGCATGGATCGAGGAACGGCGAGAGACCTTGCTCGCGGGCGCGCGGTCACAGCATCACAGCTTCGAGATTGCCGCGGATGAGAACGGCAGGCTGATCGCCTGGCGTGATCGCATACTAGTCGACGTCGGGATCATCGGCGCCGGTCATAGCTGGGCGATGGCGCTCGTCACGCCGGCGGTGTTTCCGACCGTCTACACGATCGAGCATTGCGACGTCGAGTGCTCGCTGGCCATGACCAACCAGCCGCCGTGGCAAGCCATACGTGGTTACGGCAAGGAGATCGGCAATCTCGTGCTCGAACGCGCGATCGATCTGCTCGCGCAACAGACCGGCATGGATCCGGTCGAACTGCGCCGCCGCAACCTCGTCGCGCGCGAAGCCTTGCCGCGCCTCCTGCCATCCGGCCTGAACGTGGATAGCGGCGACTATCCGGGCGGCCTCGAGCAGTTGCTCACGATGTTCGACTACCCGCGATGGCAGGCACGGGCGCGCGCCGCGCGCGATTCGGAGTGTCGCATCGGGATCGGCGTTGCGTTCGAACTCACGCCGGAGGGCGGCGCGCGGCCGGGAAATTTTCCCAACGGCTACGAGACGTCCACGGTACGCATGATGCCGTCGGGCGACGTGCAGGTGCTGACAGGCGTGACGTCACCCGGCAGCGGTAGCGACACCGGCATCGCGCAGATGGTCGCGGGCGAACTCGGCTTGCGCGCCGACCAGGTGAGCATCATCGAAGGCGATACCGACGTGACGCCGCTCGGCACCGGCAACGCCAGCAGCCGTGCGCTCATGTATGGCGGCACGGCTGCGTACCTCGCCGCGCGGGAACTGCGTGACCGGCTTGCGCAGTGCGCCGCCAATATGCTCGGCGGAACGGCCGACGACATCGTGTTGCGCGACGGGCATGCGCGCCGCCAGTCGAACGGCGCGCAGATCGCCGTGGCAGAACTCGCACTCGGCGCCCACCTGCGTCCGTTCACCGTGGCTGCGGGCGTGACCCTTCCGCTCGAAGTGACGCGCAGCTTCGCGCCGAAGAATGTACGCGTGGAGCCGGACGCGCAAGGCCGCATCGCCACTTACCCGACGTTCTCGTATTCCGTGCATGCCGTCGCGCTCGAACTCGACATGGCCACCGGCAACAGCAAGCTCCTCGACTATGCCGTGGTGCATGACTGCGGCGCGATGATCAACCCCGCGCTCGTGGAAGCGCAACTCAGGGGTGCGATCGTGATGGGCATCGGCGTGGCGCTGTGGGAACTCATCAAGATGGACGAGCAGAATCGCATGATCACCGATCGCTTCAAGAGCTACCTGCTACCGCGTGCGAACGATCTTCCGCCGATCCGCGTCGGGCATCGCGTGACGCTCAATCCGTTTCATCCGCTCGGGATGAAGGGCGCGGGCGAATCGGGGCTCGGCGGCGCGCTTGCGGCCGTCAGCAATGCCGTGGCGAACGCGCTGGGTAACGATGCGTGCCTCGCGCACGTGCCGGCAACACCCGCGCGCGTGATCGCTTCCCTGCGGGAGCGATTCGCGTGATAGGGCATCGCTTCGATTTTCATCAGCCAAAGGAACTCGACGAAGCAGCAGACTTGCTGGCTCGCTTCGGTGAGGACGCGTCCGTGCTGGGGGGCGGCACGATGCTGGTGCCGTCGATGTCGGCGAACCTCGTGCGGCCCGCGCATCTCATCGGTTTGAGCGGGCTCGGTCTGGATTCGATCGAGCTGGACGGCACGCACCTGCGTATCGGCGCGATGACGACCTACGCGCAACTGCTCGCCTCGCCGATCGTCGCAAGCCATGCGCCGCTGCTCGCCGCGATGGCCGCCCAAGTCACGGGCGGCGCATCGATCCTCAATCAGGGAACGCTCGGCGGAGCCGCGAGCTTTGCGAATCCTTCGTCCGATGCGCCGGGCTGTCTCGCGGCGATGGAGGCGGTGTTCGAGTTGCACTCGTCCCAGGGAAAGCGTTGCATGCCGGCGTGTGATTTTTTCGCCGACGCGTTTCGGACCGCGCGGCGCGCGGACGAATTCCTCACGGGCATTCTCGTCTCGCGCGACGCGACCCTCATCGCCTGCCAGTACCAGAAGTACAAGGCGAGCGCGAGTTCGTGGCCGATCGTGACCGTCGCATGCTCGTTGCATCGTGGCACGCAGGCGAGCGTGCGGCTCGCGGTCGGTGCGGCAGGGCGCCGACCGGCGTATCACCGCTTCACGATCGACGAGAGATCGTTGCTCGCGCCCGATGCACTCATCGAGCAGGCCGCAAGCAGGGCGCTCAATCTCGTCGGCGAAGGCTGGAACGATGAACTAGCGGACGGCGATTACCGTCGCGCCATCGTGCCGGGTGTCGTGAGGCGACATTTGCGCACGCTACTCGCGGGAGCGAAGGCATGAAAGGAACGATTCAGGTGCGGCTCACGCTCAATGGCGAGCCGCGTTTCGCGGACATAGACTCGCGGCTGTTGCTCGTCGAGTTGATCCGCGATGCGCTGGATGCAAAAGGGACCCGCGTCGGCTGTCTGACCGGCGATTGCGGGGCGTGCACAGTGCTGATCGATGGCGAGGTAAGAAAGGCTTGCCTCGTCCTGGCGGCGTCGATTTCGGGCAACGATGTGCGGACGATCGAAGGCATCGAGGGAATTGAGACGCTGAAAGAGGCGTTTATCGCGGAGAACGGATTCCAGTGCGGCTTTTGCACGAGCGGCATGATCGTCGCGGCCGCGGATCTGTTGAAGCAGAATCCGTTGCCGAGTCAGGAAGAAATACGGCGCGCCATCAGCGGCAACCTGTGCCGATGCACCGGCTACGAAAGCATCGTCAATGCAGTCTATCGTGCGGCGCATGGCGGCCGCTTATCTGGAGGAAACGGTGACGAATGATTCCACCGTCGCGGTTTACGTGACGTATGAAGGAGAACCGGGCGCGCGTTTCGACCGCGCTTATTACGTCGAGCGTCACCTTCCGCTCGTTATGCATCGCTGGTCGCGTTACGGCTTGACCGGTGTCGCTGCGTTTTTTCCGGCAGTGGAGCAGGCCGGTACGCTCGCGATCTGCGAATGCCAATTTCGCGACGAAGCATCGGTCGATGCGGCGTTCGCATCGCCGGAAGTTTCGGAGGTGATGGCCGATCTGCCGTGCTTCACCGAGATCGCGCCGCGCCGCGTGCGGGTGCTGCCGCTCTGAAAAGAGGCTCCCTATCAACATCGATTCGATCAAGGAGGCAATTTCATGGAAATCGGCATCATCGGTCTTGGCGCGATGGGACGCGCGATGGCGCGCAATCTGGCGCACGCCGGACATGGCGTGAAGGCGTGGAACCGCTCGGGCGGAACGGTGGACGGTGTGACGACGGTGGCCTCGCCGGTCGAGGCGTTTCGGGGCGACGCCGTGCTCACCATGCTGTCCGACGACGATGCGATCCGCTCGACGCTCCTCGCGTCGGGCGTGCTCGCGCAGGCAAAACCCGGGCTGGTTCACGTGGTCACGTCGACGATCTCGGTTGCGTTCGCGCGCGAGCTCGTTGCGGCCCACGAATCGGCACGCATTGGTTACGTTTCCGCGCCGGTGCTCGGACGCCCCGACGTCGCGGCGAAGGGCGAACTCAACGTGCTGGCGGGCGGTCCGCCCGATGCTGTCACGAAGGTGCGGCCGCTGCTCGACGTGATCGGCGGTCGCGTCTGGGATATGGGCGACCAGGCGCCGACCGCCAACGCCGCGAAAATCGCCTGCAACATGATCATTACGATGGCGATCGAGGCAATGGCCGAAGCCGTCGTTCTGACGGAGGCAAACGGTTTGCCGCGCGAGCGATTCTTCGACCTGATTCTGAACACGCTGTTTGGCAGTCGCTCGTATCAGGTTTATTCCGCGAACATCGCGCACGGAAACTACGAGCCGGGCTTCAAGGCCACGCTTGGCATGAAGGATCTGCGGCTCGCGGCCGAAGCGGCCGAGGAGGCTGGCCGTGCGTTGCCGCTGCTGGCGGCGGTATATGCGCGCATGGCTGAAACGATTGATGCGGGCATGGGCGATCGGGACTGGTCCGCGATGGCGAAGTTCACGATCGAGTCCGATGATTCATGAGTTGGCGATCAGAAACGGTCCGTTTGACGCGAGGTGTCAGCCGCTCGCATCATGTGTGGAGCGCAAGAGTTCGTCGCACGCATGGATGACCGCTGCGTGTGGGAAGCGGCCGTCGTCTCCGCGCAAACGCGGAAGTCTGCTCCGGGTCGGGTTCAGCCGACCGTGTCAGGCGGCAGTCGGCCAGGTGCTGACATTGAATCGTGCTTTCACCGGTCGCTCAAATGGCCGCTCAACTGCAGAAAGCCGTCTCCGGCCCTGCAGCGCCAACCTTGTGCCGGCTCATCGACTCAGTGATCGAGGCTCTAAAGCACGGGCCCCTCTATCGATAACGTTGCGGGTCGATGTGCGCCGCATCTCATCTTTAGGTCCAGAGACGCCTCTCACCCCGGCAACAGTCCGACTGTCCGGTAGCTGCCTATCAATCTGTCGAACAACGCGATGTCCGCCCGGCCCCGCGCCATCAGTTGAGCGCCGGCCACTGCCGCGTAAATCGCGCACGCCCGTTCTTGGCTCCCTTCGTCCGCAACGACGCCCGCCGCCTCCAGAGAGTTGCGGAGCCACGCCACATTGACGTCCGCGAAGGTCTGCACTTCCTTTTTAACCGCTTCAGGCAGATCGTCGTATTCAGCTGCCATGAAACTGCTCAGGCACATGCGATTGTCGCGCTCCAGAGATTTGCGAAACGTCTCCGGATACTAGTGTGCGGCTGATATGACTCCGCCTGTCAATAGCGATCGGTTTTGGGTTTGTTGATGTGCGCATCTTGCCGAATTTCCTGAGGGCGACGTAGCAGTAAGTCTCGACGGTGGATCATGCTGATATTCGCGGGTTGG